>NZ_OZ386212.1:1619465-1943359 GCF_977968315.1 Kushneria sp. EE4 | reverse complement strand
AACCTATAGTGAACTTGGCATGGCGGGCTTCGGCGACTTTCTGATCGCGGGCGACGTTTATAGCGAAAGTGGAGGCCCAGCTTATGCTGTTGCGATCCACCTAACCTTCATCGATCCTTCCAAAGACGATGTCATGTACATCTATCACTTCGTTTCGAACACAAATGACACGCCAACCGATCCTGCTGGCAAGTTCGCTCAAGCGTTGGAAAAGCTAATCGTTAAACTGGATAGCGGTACCTCCCATATTCTCGAAACAAAAGCGATTAAAGAGTTTCGCGCCCTTCATGCTAAAGGCCATTTTCCGGGCCTCGGCTACATTAAAAAACTCTCGATGAAACATCATATCGAGACACTTGCCGACTATCTTGGCTAAGACTAATGGTACAACGATTCTGTTGCCCTGAATGTTTTGACGATCACAGCTTGCGTGATCAGCTTTTCCCATCGCTTGATCCTGATCATGGTGCATGTGATTTCTGCGGGACCACTAATACTCAGCTCGTTGAGCCAAGCAAGCTTGCCAATTTTTTCGAGCTTCTAATTAATGTCTATGAGCCTAGTGAAGATGGAAAATCGCTAGTCGAATGGATGAAAGAAGACTGGCAGCTATTCAGCCATCCACGCATGGATATTGCCCACGCCAAGGAGCTGCTGGGAGAAATCCTTAATGACGGTGAAGTTGTTCGAAAAAGCTTTGCACCGTCTCCAAGCTATACTAGTGAAGGTCTCGCTCAGTGGGACAAGCTGCGCGACGAAATGATGTATGCCAATCGTTGGTTTCTCGATGTCGCCATTGATCTAGATCGCCTCGAACAGCTATTTGGCATGTTATTGGCGTCGCAATTATCTCTGCAATGGTATCGCGCGCGGATTTGCTCAGAAGACGAGGTTTTTAAAATTGATAAGATGGGCGCACCGCCGAAACGACGCTCATCACATGGACGAGCTAATCCAGCAGGCATTCCATATCTTTATCTGGGGTCGTTGCCGGAAACAGCAGTGGCAGAGATCAGACCTCATACAGGAGAACTTGCTTGTGTTGCTGATTTCACCATTCCTGAGATTAAAGCTGTTGACCTGCGCAACCCACGCAAGCTCGTCTCCCCATTCATACTGTCTGAATCGAGCGAGATTAGTCAGCTACGCGCCGACTTGCCATTTCTTGAACGTCTAGGCGAGGAATTGACGCGACCTGTTCAGCCATCTGGGGCTGCAATCGACTATATTCCAAGCCAGTACCTGTGTGAGTTCATTAAGAAGATTGGATTCGATGGCGTGGTTTACCGTAGTTCTGTCAGTGATGGCATCAATCTCGCCCTGTTTGATCCCGATCAGGCGGCTGGCGGAGCGGTAGAGCTCTATAGGGTATCCAAAGTGTCGGTTGAAGTATCCACGGCTCTGGATTAACACGCATTTTATAGTAACGATTACTATATCCTGTCTGTCTCAAGCAGACGCCCAGCCCGCACAGTCCGATCACACTAGCTCTTACAGCCAGCTTAAACTATCAGCTTTGGCGTACTAATCGTCGCCACACGCAGCGCCGCGTGCTGCAACAGCATGATGGTCTTGCCATCGACAATCTCGCCGGTGCGAATCATCTCCAGCGCCTCGCTCAGCGGCAGTTCCAGCACTTCGATATCCTCGCCTTCATCCTCAAGCCCACCGCCCTTGCCGGTTTTCAGGCTGTCGTCGTAATCGGCGATAAAGAAAAAGAGCTTCTCCGTGACCGAGCCCGGGCTCATGAAGGCTTCAAACACCTTTTCGACGTGCTGGATGCGATAGCCGGTCTCTTCCTCGACTTCCGCGCGAATGCGCTCCTCCGGCGAGGCGTCATCCAGCAGGCCCGCCGCGGTTTCGATCAGCATGCCGTGATGGTTGTTCACAAAGGCGGGGAAGCGAAACTGGCGCGTCAGTACTACCGTCTGTCGCTCGCGATTGAACAATAAAATGGTCGCGCCGTTGCCGCGGTCATAGGTTTCCCGGCTCTGGCGCTGCCAGGTGTTGTCCCGCCGTAAATAATCAAACGTGGTCTTTTTCAGCGTGTACCAGTCATCCGACAGGACTCTGGTCTCGATGATGTTTACCCGGTGCTCTGTAGCGCTCATGTGTTTTCTCAAGGTATGGCAGGAGAAAGCATGCTATCGTGCGGTTTCGTGCAAAAACAAGATAATTCGTGCAGAGAGTTGATAGCGCATGCTGACCCATCAGCGGAAAAACGAGATTCTGGCGCGCCTGAAGCGGGAAGGGCAGGTGATCGCCAAAACCCTGAGCGAAGGCTTTGGCGTGTCGGAAGACACCATCCGGCGTGACCTGCGCGAGCTGGCCGCAGAGGGGCTGTTGCAACGCGTGCATGGCGGTGCGCTGCCGGCGTCTCCGGCCGTGGCGGATTTCGCCCAGCGCCAGAGCATCGAGTCGGACACCAAGCGCGCCGTTGCTGCGGCCGCCGTCAAAATGGTGTCACCCGGTCAGGTGGTGATTCTGGATGGCGGCACCACGGCGGTAGAGATGGCCCGGCAGTTGCCGCGGGATCTGACCGCCACGGTGGTCACCCATAGCCCGAGCATTGCCGTCGAGCTGGTCAATCATCCGGGGATCGAGGTCATCATCATCGGTGGGCGGCTGTTCAAGCACTCCATCGTGACGGTGGGCACGGCTGCCATGGAGGCGCTGTCGCACATTCGGGCCGATGTCTATTTCATGGGTGTGACCGGGGTGCACGCGACCGCCGGTTTGAGCACGGGCGATCTGGAAGAGGCCTACATGAAGCGGGCGCTGTCGGCGCATGCGGCCGAAACGGTGGTGATGGCGTCTTCCGACAAGCTCAATGCCGCCTCGCCGTACATGATCGGAGCGCTTGATCTGGCAAGTATCATCATTGTGGAAAAGAGTACGCAGGCTTCACTGATCGAGCCGCTGGCAGCCGCAGGGGTCACGATGGTGATGGCCTGAGTCGATGCGGTCAGTATCCGGTTCCGCTGATCCGAAAGGCCAACAGGTCAGGCTTGAATTAGAGAGTTTGCAACTTTCGTCTCCCTGAGCGGTTTTTAACGTGTGGATGGGCGTGGCTTGTACCAGGCTGGCTCTGGTTAATTCTTTTTAAATAATTTAATTAATACCACGGCCCACCAAAAGATGCCGGACAGGTGACACGGAAACGATAAAACACCGGCGGCATCCGGATAGAAACATTCAAGGGACTGACATCATGGCAAATTCCAACAAGACCCAATCACTTGCGTTTCTTGGCGGCGGGGAGACCGCCCTCGTGCTGCCCGACGACATCACAAGGTTTGAGCTGGATACCCGATTCGATGACAGCGGGGTCCGCTCCGGCGAGACGCTCGATCTGAGCGTGCAGGGTGGCGCGCTCGAGTCACTCGACCTGAACGGCAACGGTCGCGTTGCATGGGACAACGGCGCGGACAACACTACGGCCGTTGGTCAGGTCGATGCCTCGGGGCTTGAAGGCGGGCTTGAATACACCGCTTCCAGTGAGGTGCAGGAAACCATCATTCTGGGCGGCGCGGCCGGCGGTGTCGACGTGATCAACATGGCAGAGGATGCCTCGCGTTACGGCAACGACGGTGATGCGATCGATACGCTGGTCGGCTTCAACCCCCGTACGGATACCCTGTTTATCGATGACGATGTGGTGGAGTCCTTCGATAACCTCGATCTCGATAATGCCGTCATTGCGGATGCTTCATTATCGCTTGAAGAGGCGCTGACGCAGGCCGGCGCGCA
The DNA here is from genome assembly GCF_977968315.1 of Kushneria sp. EE4. The sequence continues at coordinate 1,939,609 of NZ_OZ386212.1, read as the reverse complement.
GGATAGCGGTGATGCCATTTTGCCGGTCCTCCATGGGGAGGATACTTATTTCTATCGCGACAGCGGGCCGGCGGGTCTGGATGACAACGACTTCGTTCTGCAGTTCGAGAATATCTCCGGCGGCCTGAACTCCTTTTTCGATCGTCAGGACTACATTTCCAATATGGCGCCGGCGCCGACAGGTCCCTTCGAGGATGTCGAGGTATCGGGGATGACCAGTGGCACCGAGGGCGCCGCCGACAGTTTTGTGTTTGGCAGCGATGGCGCCTGGCAGGATGCCACCATTACCAACTTTGAGCTGGGCGTCGATCGGCTCGATCTGTCACAGGTGAACGGCAGAGATGGTGACCCGATCGATTACAATGACGTCAATATGCACCCCAGTGAAGAGCTTCTGGTCAACACGGACACCGGGATGCATCTCGTTCCGCTTATCGGCGTACCGAAGTACGACCCCGGTTCGCCGATCGGTGAGCTGAACTATGCCATGGGTCCCGAGGACTTCCTGTTTGCCTGAGTCTTTATTGAGATATTAAAAATCGTTTTCGCGCCAGGGCCCATCTTTTGATGGGCCTTTTTGATATACCGCAGGCGGTAAAATGCTGAATTTTTCTGGCCGGTAGCTTCTGAGTGATCATCCAGTAAGTGGCGAGGGTAATCAGGGCTTCAACGGGTAACCTCATGGCGCCATCACGTACGCTGGATGGCACGCATCATGAACTGGTTCGGTTCTCAAGAACACGGTGAAAATGAGGCTCGCCGCAAAAGGTCGTTGGGCCCACTTCAGGTGCCGGTTCAAGCAGGTGCAAGGGCTCGAAAAATTTATTTAACATGGATTACTAAAGAAGCCGGAGAGAATGTCGTTATTAGACAGGCACTTGCATCGCAACAAGACTCGCGGTGCCGACTAAAGGCCTATCAAGAGCCTGCCTGTTCCTCAAGAGATCATTTAATGAGCTTCAAAACCCTTGCCGCCCTTATGGGCACCTGTGCCGCGCTCACCCTGACCGGTTGTGCTTCCATTGTTGGTGATAGCGAGCAGAGCGTGACGATCAGCAGCACGCCCTCCAATGCAGACGTTGTGATTACTGATGAAACGGCCAAACAGGTATTCGCTGGCACCACGCCCACCACAGTGACGCTTAAAAAGTCCGATGGCAGTTATTTCGGCGGCAAAACCTATCATGTTGAGATCAACAAGGCGGGGTACGCGCCACGCAGGGTAGATTTGACCACTTCCGCGAACGGCTGGTACATCGGTGGCAACATTCTGGCAGGTGGCATTATCGGCTGGCTGATCGTTGATCCGTTCAACGGCGGCATGTACACCCTGTCGCCGAATGAGATCAATGCTGATCTCGGCGATGAGGTGGCTGTTCAGGGCGATCAGAAGTCGCTTAATCTGGTCATGATCGAAGATGTCCCGGCCAGCATGAAAGACAGGCTGGTCAAGATCGGTCAGATTTGATCCGTGCGAGCCGGGCCCGCGCCCGGCTCGCCAGCCTTCAAGCGCTTCTCCATCCGGAAATTCTTCAGTACCTCCCCGCGCCGTTTCATTTCCTGCGCCTTCACGACATCAAATCCTCGCGCCTTGAAAAAGGGCCGGCCGGTCAGGCTGGCCTCGGTGGTCACGCGCTTGATGCCGCGTTGCCGCACCGCCTGCTCGACAACACTTAAAAGCGCACTTGCCACGCCGCGGCGCTGATGGTCCGGGCTGACAAAGAGCATGTCGAGATGGCCGTGCTCGTTAAGGCTGGCAAAGCCTGCCGGGGCGTCATCGATCATGGCGAGCCACGTGGACTGGCGCGCAAGCGTTATGGCCCAGAGAGTTCGATCCATGCCGCCGACCCACGCTTCGATCTGCGCCGGGGTGTAGTCCCTGGCGGCCACTTCCCGCACGGTGCGTTGAAAAAGGGCGAGCGTGATATCGGCATCACCGGCGCGGTAGTCACGAATGCCTAAAGTATTCGGCGACATGGCAGCTATCCTTGAACAAAGCGTTTGGGTACGAGCCGGGAGGCTGTCATGAACACACTATTGAACAACTGGCCGTTCATTGTCGGGTTGATCCTGATAGTGGTCGGGGTGGGCATGGTGGTGGTCGGGGGGTATGTTCGCATCTTTCGCGCGGTACTGGTGGGGGCAGGGTTGCTGCTGGCGGCGGCCGTCATCCTGTTGATGAGCCCATAAACGCACCGCTATTCATCGCGCACTGCACGCCGCGAACCGAAAGAAGGCGCCTCACCCGGGGCGCCTTCTTCGTTTCATCAGCATCGGTTAATACTTATGGCGCATTGATCCCGCGCTGGCGCATCGGCAACGCTTGTATCGCGATATTGCTATATCCAGTTTTCCTGAACGCCAGTGTTGGCCGGATGAAGGTCAGCGTTATCGCCCTGTGATCATCGCTCATCCTGCCGCGTCGAGCCCGCGATGATCCCGCTTCGCGCTCCTGCCACCAGCCAAAGAGATTGCCCATGAAAGGGTCGATACCCATTACCACCTCACTGCTGCTCGGTGCCGGCCTGCTCTCCACCGTGCACGCCGCCCAGGTCGAAGTGCACGACCCCGTCATGGCCCGCGAAAACGGCACGTATTACGTGTTCAGCACCGGCCCGGGCATCGATATCTACGCCTCCGATAACCTGAAACAGTGGCGCCATGCCGATCGCATTTTCAGCGGTGCGCCGAGCGACCCGCCCTGGGCGACGTCGGTGGCGCCGGCGTTTGACGGCCATGTCTGGGCACCGGACATCGTCGAGAAAAACGGCCGCTATTATCTCTACTACTCGGTGTCGGCGTTCGGCCAGAACACCTCCGGCATCGGGGTGACCGTCAACGACACGCTCGACCCCGAGGCCGACAACTATCAATGGCAGGATCAGGGGCTCGTGCTGCAGTCCGAACCCGGTCAGGACAACTGGAATGCCATCGACCCGGCGGTCATCGAGGATGACAATGGCACGCCCTGGATGAGCTTCGGCTCGTTCTGGGGCGGGCTGAAGCTGGTGCAGCTTGATGAGGCCATGACAGGGCTCGCCCGGTCGGCGAAGATCCTCGATCTCGCCACACGCCCGAACAGCGAGGAAAACGCCATCGAGGCGCCGTTCATTTTCAAAAGGGACGGCCACTACTACCTTTTCGCCTCATTTGGTTTCTGCTGCCGCGGTGCGGACAGCACCTACCGGCTGATGGTGGGGCGCAGTGACAGCGTGCAGGGGCCCTATGTGGATAGAGCGGGCGTGCCGATGATGCAAGGCGGCGGCACGCTGGTGCTGGAAGGTATTGATGCGTGGCCCGGACTGGGGCACAACGCGGTCTACACCTTTGATGACCGGGACGTTATGGTGTTTCACGCCTATGAAGCCGCCGATGACGGTCTCCAGAAGCTGCGCATTCTGGAAATGGAGTGGGACAATGGCTGGCCGGTGGTCGACCCGAGCGATCTCAACGCCAACACCACGGAGCTGGTCGAGTAGAGATTGAAAAACAACATGGCAGGGCGGCCAGGGGCCGCCTCGCTGTCGTTGCTCATGGCCTCTTACCGATACACCCGGTCCAGCTGCGTAAAGGCCCCGCGGGCGTGATCTTCCTGAAACATCTCATGATCGCGGCGCAAGCGCTCGGCGGCTTCTTCGGCAAACATCACCATGTCCTCGGTAAAAAGCGCCTTTGGGCCGATGGCCTCGACAATGGCCGGTTCGATGTCGTAATCCACCCGGCCGGCCTCGTCAGACAGGGCGTGCACGCCGGCGAGCACCTGACCGCAGATGCGGGCGTACGCTTTCCAGTCGCTTTTGGAGAGATCCTCGAGGTCGATGCTGTCGCGAAACGGTGCGCGCTCACGCGATAGATAGCTTCGCCCGTCAAACTCGACGTGGCCGTAAAAGCGGTCGCCGCGCACAAGATGCACCGCCTGGGCGTGGGTGATGCGCTCGGCGCGGGTGTTCATCTCGTGGCCGTTGGGTGGCACCAGCCCGGTCAGCGCCGAACGGCGGGCCTGCTTGTACTCGATGATCAGGTCATCAGTGCCGTCACCCTTTAGCCCCTCGATCAGCACGTAGTAGCGGTCCAGCCCCAGCGAGGCGGTGCCCTGGCCGCGGCGAATCGCGACGTCCTTCACGCGCATGCCCGTGCCATCGGATGTCCGGGCGCGCGGCGGCACCTCGATATGGTTGTCTGTCACCAGCCGGTCGGTGATCTGCTGGAACTCGTCACGGCGCGAGGAGATCGGCACCAGCTTGTCGCTTGAGCGAAAGCGCCGGCCGGTCTCGTCGAGATAGTCGTCCCTGAGCCATTTGGAGCGCTTTTCATGGGCGCTCTTGAACAGCTTTCGAATCAGCTTCGGGGCGTTATCAACACGCATCTCCTCATCCTGTTCGGTGGCCTCGCGGGCCAGGCGCTGCATGGCGTTGATATAGCCATCGATGAACCGGCGTACGATCTTCACCCGATGTTTGTGTTTGAGCTCGCCTTCGGTTCCGGCGGCGATCATGAAGCCGGTGGCGCCGCGCTTGAGATCCCAGGTAAAGGGGGCGTAGTAGGCCTCATCGAAGTCGTTGACCGAAAAGATGGGCACGTTATTGACGTTGGGCATGATGCCGAAGTTCTCCGGGTGGACATCGCCCAGCGCCAGTACGGTCGGCATCCAGGCGTCGTCGCCGGCCATGTCGCGATAGAACAAAAGCGCCGTACCGCGGGAAAAGGAAAACAGCGAATTCGAGAGCTGATCGAACTTGAGCGCGGTCTCCTCGGTGCCATCGGCGATGCGGGTCTGGTGGTCCTCGCGCAGGGTCTGGCGCACGTGCAGTCGTCGATCGATCCCGCCCAGGGCGCGCGGGCGCAGCACGAAGCCGCCGTCGGCCACGGCGTTGGCCAGCCGACGAAAGGTCTCAAAGCGAGCGCCCACGCCGGGTTCAACAGTCCCGGCGCCGTCACGCTCGAGCGCGGTGGCCAGTTCCGCCCGGCTCATCGATGAGCGCCCGGCAATGTCGCGCTGCTTTGCCTGCTCGTAGAGGGCCTTTCGTGTCGGTCCGGTCGCATCGGTCATGCCTGCCTCCTGGTGGGGTCTCGCCCTTGAGGGCATCAAGGGGCGTCGGTGTCTTCAGCATGGTCGATCCGGGCGCGCCGTGCCCGGCCCGGATATTGTTGATATGTATTGGCGTATGGCGCGACAAGTCGCGCTAAGCTGGCGCTGCCCGGCATACAATGCCCCGGCGGAATTTTTCATGGACGATTCACGAACCCGGTAACGCAGGCATGATGATAAAAGGGTGGCGGCTGTGGGCGGTGGCGGTAGCGGTGCTGGTGTTGTCCGGCCAGTGCCTGGCACAGGAGGAGGAGAGCGGCAGCGGCAGCGGGGAGGCGGGCTGGTACAAAATCGATGCCCTTAACGTCGGGCTTGATGGCGATGCCGAAAAAACGAACCTTCGAACGCCGCGTGAAACCATGCGCCATTTCATGCATCTGACCGAAACCGGCGATTTCGAAGGCGCGGCGCATATTCTCAATCTGGCGGATCTGGCACCGGCCGATCAGCGCGAGCGCGGCGCGGAGCTGGCCCAGCAGCTGGCCGAGGTGTTTCGACGCGGCAAGTGGCTCAATGTCTCAAGGCTTTCGGCGCGCCCGGACGCCGTGATCGAGGACATTTCCGGCAAGGACCCGCGGGCGGGCCAGATGCGACGGGATATCGAACTGGCCTCGCTGGAGGCCGGAGATGACGCCTACGATATCCGCCTGGGGCGCTATCAGGTCGGTGATGACGAGCCGGTCTGGCTGATCACACCGGAGAGTGTGGCCTCCATCCCGGCGCTTTATGACCGCTACGGCCCGTCGCGCTTCGAGGTCTATATCCCGGGGCCGCTGAAACAGAATTTCGGGCTTTTGAGAATCTGGGAGTGGATCGCCATTCCGCTGGTGCTGCTGGCGATCGCCCTGATCGGCAAGGGCGTTCATCTGGTGATGACGTTTCTGACGCGGCTGTTGCCTTCCGGCTCGCCGAGCATCTTCATGGTCCAGATCCGAAGCCCGGTGGCGCTGATCGTCATGGCGCTGGTCATGCAGACCCTGATCGACTTCGTGGTCTCCTTTTCGGCCGTGGTGGCCACCACCCTGCGAGTGACGCTGACCATCGTCATGGCCTGGGGCATCGGGGTAATCGCGCTGCGCATGATCGACACCTTCATGCTGCACATGACCCGACGCATGGCCGGCGAGATCGATGACTCCAAGCCGCGGGATGAGCGCAAGCTTTTGACCACGCTCTATGCGCTGCGCCGCGTCATCATCCTGATCATGGTCATTCTGGTCACGATCTATGTGCTCGGGCAGGTGCGTCTGTTCGAGACGCTGGGCCTGTCGATTCTGGCCTCGGCAAGCGTTCTGGCGGTGCTGGTGGGTATTGCCGGTCAGGCGGTGCTGAGCAACATCCTGTCGTCATTTCAGCTTTCGCTGGCCAAGCCGCTGCGCATCGGTGATCTGGTGATGTTCGAAGGCCAGTGGTGCTACGTCGAGAGCATCTTCTACACCTATATTCTGCTGCGGGTGTGGAACGAGCGCCGTCTGATCGTGCCGGTCACCTACTTTGCTTCCCGGCCGTTCGAAAACCTCTCGGCCAAAAGCACCATGGAGTATCGCAGCCTCGATCTGGTGCTGCACCTCAACGCCGATGTGGCGTGTCTGCGCGAGAAGTTTCTCGAATTTGCGCAGGCCGAGGACAACGTCATCGAGCATCACAAGCTGCTGTGCAGCGTGACCGCCCAGAACGCCGCGGCGCAGACCATTACCTTCTTTTTGATGACCGTGGACCCGCTCTCCGGCTGGTCGGCCGAGGTCAGCGTTCGCGAAAAGCTCATGGCGTTCATTCGCGATGAACACCCTGACTGGTGGCCGCGACAGGTGGTGGTGTTGAGCGAGCAGGACATTGCGCGCGGCGAGGCGGCGAATCTGTCGTAACCGTCGTTTGAAACGTGCCATCGCTTCACACGTGCCATCGCTTTAAACGAGTCATCACCTGAAACGGGCGATCAAAAAAATACCCCGGAGGTGGCCCCCCGGGGTACGGATAGTGCAGAGACAAACCGGCGGTATCAGGTTGCCGTGGTAGCGGGCTCTTCCTGGTCGCCGCCGGGTGCATCGTCCTGCGTGTCCGCGTCGTCGTCCGGTGTGGCGGTCTGCTCATCGGGCGTGTCGGCGCGGTCATCCGGCGAGACGGTCGGCTCATCCGGCGTGTTGGTGCTTTCTGCCGGCGCGGCGGAATCGCCTTCCGGCATGGCAGCGCCGTCGTTGCCGGCCGGGGCGGCTGTCGGCTGCGGTGCGCCGGCGTCGTCACGGGTGACGCGCCATACGGCGTTGGTCAGATCATCGGCGACGATAACGGCGCCATCCGGGGCGACGGTCACGCCCACCGGGCGACCGCGAGTGCGACCATCATCGGTGAGAAAGCCGGAGACGAAGTCCACCGGGTCGCCGGCAGGCTCGCCGTTTTCAAACGGAATGAAGACCACGTTGTAGCCCACCGGGTCGGTACGGTTCCAGCTGCCGTGCTGGCCGACGAAGACGCCGTCGCTGTATTCCCCACCCACCTGCGGTGTCGAAAAGGCGATGCCCAGCGGCGCCACGTGGGAGCCCAGGCTGTAGTCCGGCGAAATGGCGGATTCGACCTTCTCCGGGTTTTCCGGCTTCACGCGCGGGTCAACGTGCTGGCCCCAGTAGCTGTAGGGCCAGCCGTAGAAGCCGCCGTCCTGCACCGTGGTCATGTAGTCCGGCACCAGATCCGGGCCCAGCTCGTCACGCTCGTTGACCACTGCCCAGAGCGTGTCGGTATCCGGCTGGAAGGTCAGCGCCGTGGGGTTGCGCAGCCCGGTGGCGTAGGGGCGATGCGCGCCGGTCTCGGCGTTGATCTCCCACACCTCGGCCCGATTGACCTCGGCTTCCATGCCACGCTCGGTGATGTTGCTGTTGGAACCGATACCGACGTAGAGATACTCACCATCCGGGCTGGCGGTCATCGCCTTGGTCCAGTGGTGGTTGATCTCGGCGGGCAGCTGCGCGACGACCTCGGGCGCGCCGCTGGCTTCGGTCTGGCCCTCCTCGTAGTCAAAGCGCACCAGCGCGTCCTGATTGGCCACAAACAGGCCGGCATCGGTCAGCGCCAGTCCGTAGGGGGCGTTGAGGTTGTCGGCAAAGACCGACTGCTCATAGCTGCCGTCGCCGTTGGGGCGCAACAGCGTCAGCCGGTTGCCGCTTTCCACCGAAGTCTTGCCCTTCGCCTTGATGACGCCGGCGATAAAGTCCTTGGGTTTGAGCTTCGGGGCGTTGCCGCCACTGCCTTCGGCCACCAGGATGTCGCCGTTGGGCAGCATCAGCGTTTGACGCGGTATTTTCAGGTCGGTGGCAATCGCCGTAATGCTGTAGCCATCGGGCACCACCGGCTTTTCATCGTTCCAATCGGCCTGTTCAGGCACCGTCATGTCCGGCAGCAGCCCGCGCTGCGGTTCCGGGAGGTCCGGGTTGGGGCCGTATTGAAGGTTGGCCGCCGAAGCGCTGGTGCCTGCAGCCATCAGCGCAATCGCCAGCGGCGTGGTCAGGCAGAGTCTGGAAAATGTCATTGTTTTACCTTCACGCCAGTGTTTGAAAAACCCAGTCCGGTAGCGACCAGGGCCAGCACCGTCACGATGATCGACAGGATAAAGCCGGTGGGCATGATCGCCCAGGCATCCATGGCATGGATCAGCGCGTTGATAAAGCCAAGCACAAAGCTCACCACCAGCACCGCGACATAGATGAGGCCGCGGCGGCGATCGAGCGCGCGAAACAGCCCGATGATGCTGCAGACAAAGGCCAGCCCGTTACACACGAGCGCCCCGGCAATCAGCCAGGAGGCAAAGGTGGCCCACTGGATCTCATAGCTTGCCATATAGGCGTAGTCGCTCAGCGCAGCACCCAGAAACAGCACGAAGGTGCCGGCAAGCAGCACCCCGTGCAGCGGATTCAACCCGCCTCGATAGGTATGTTCGACAGCAGCGTTCACGAAGGACCCCCTGAAAACATTAAGGAAAAATTGTGCCTCGGCGGCACGTTATTGTCATGAGCGTTCCATCACAGCGTAGCCGTTTTATGGCCGCACCAGGGAAGCACTTTCGACCTGGCTCGAGCCTGAATTTATTCTGAACAAAGCTGACGCGGTGGCGTTCTGCGGGTTTAGCACCCGATAAGGCGCAAAAAGCGTCGCGCCAAAAGGTAGCGTGCCAGAAAGGTGCCGGCCCGCCGGGCGCTTACGCCTGTCGGGTCGGCAGGGTCATCACCACGCGCAGGCCGCCGCCATCCCGGTTGGCAAGACTCAGCCGGCCCTGATGCGCCATCACGATGCTGCGTGCGATGCTCAGCCCCAGGCCGTAGCCGATCTCCTCGGAGGGTGTCGAGATATCACCGCGCACCCAGGGCTGCATGATGCTGGCAAGGTGTGCCTCATCGATGCCGGGGCCATCATCCTGGATGGCCACCTCGACCCGGTCGTCGCCGGAATGCAGCGTCAGGCGCGCGTTGCCGGCATGGCGCAGGGCGTTGTCGATCAGATTGTGCAGCACGCGGCGAAGGCTGGGCGCGTGGCCGGTGATCAGGGTCATCGGGGCCGGGTCGCAGCGCACATCGCTGCCCGTCTCGACAAACTCGTCCACGACCTCGCTGATCAGGTGGGCCAGGTCGAATGGGGTGTGGTTTGCCGCGGTGCTGTCGCCGGCGGAGTCCAGCAGGGAGGCGATCAGCGTTTCCATCTGATCGATATTGGCCACCAGCTTCTCCCGCAGCAATGGATCGGTGATGCCCTCGACCCGAAGGCGCATGCGGGTCAGCGGGGTGCGCAGGTCATGAGAGACGGCCGAGAGCAGCTGGGTGCGCTCGCCCATAAGATCGATCAGCTGGCGCTGCATGGCATTAAACGTTTCGGCGGCGCGGCGCATCTCCCTTGGCCCCTCGACGGCCAGGGGCGGGCGCCGGATATCCTGGCCCAGCGCCGAGGCGGCGCGTGCCAGACGTCTCAGCGGTCGGGTAATCAGGCGGGCCACCACCAGCGCCACCGCCATCAGGGCCAGCGCGCGCAGCAGATAAACGCGCATGGCGTAGTCGCCCAGTACCTGCCAGGCGGGCCGGCCGTTCCAGCCTCGCGCCTGCACCGCCTCGACATGCAGCCACTGCCCGGAGGCCAGGCGCAGCTGAAAATCGAAATGCCCGACCACCCGGGAGAAGCCGAACAGGCTGGCCCAGGTGCTGAGGCGGTCCCGGTCGTCGCGCAGACTGACATCAAGCAGCGACAGCTGCAGGGTCTCGCCCATCTCACGGTGCAGGGCGTCCTGCAAAAGGCGCTCCACGTTCTTCTGAGCCGGGTCCAGCCGCGAGGTAACGGGCAGCGGTGACGCGCGCCGCTCGACATGGAAGGTGGCGGTGTCCGGCAGGGGGCTTGACGGCGCCTCCCCGAGTCGCTGGATGACCTCCACGGTGCGAAAAACCACCAGCCGCGCGGGCTCTTCCAGCACCTGGCTGTAGCGCACGTCATACCAGATGCTGCTGAACAGCAGCTGGATCGACAAACCGGTGACCACAAGAATCATACTCAGCCGGGCGAACAGCGAGTCGGGCCACCACCGGGGGCGCCATGTCTGCATGCGCCGCACTCTGGCGCGCATCACATCAAACCCGGTGCGCATCACGCGACAGCGGCGGGCAGTTCGAGCAGATACCCCTCATTGCGAACGGTGCGAATAAAGCGCGGGCGGCGCGCGTTGTCCTCGAGCACATGGCGCAGCCGGCTGATGCAGACATCGATGGAACGATCATCCGGATAGTACTCTCGCCCGAAGGCCTGATGGCTCAGCGCGTTGCGGCTGACGATCCGGTTGGGGGCCTCACTGAGCGTCTTGAGCACCATGAAATCCGAGCGCGTCAGATCAAAGTGCCGGCCATCGGGGGCGTGCAGGCGGCGGGTCTGCAGGTCCAGCCGCCAGCCGGCGAAGCGGCGTTCACTGTAATGACAGTCGGCCTCGCACGCTTGAGCAGGGGGCTCGCGATCCGGGGTTTGGCGGCGCAGCACGGCGCGGATGCGGGCCAGCAGCTCGCGTGGGTCAAAGGGCTTGCACAGATAGTCATCCGCACCGAGCTCGAGCCCGATGATGCGCTCGGCACAGGCGCCGCGCGCGCTGATCATGATCACCGGCAGGCTGCCCTGATGGCGCAGGGCGCGGCACAGACTCAGGCCGTCCTCGCCCGGCAGCATCAGATCAAGAATCACCAGATCCACGCTGTCATCCAGTCGATCCCACATCTCGCGGCCGCTGGCGGCGCAGCGGGTGCGATAGCCCATGCCGGCGAGATAGTCAGTGATCAGCGCCCGAATTTCGTCATCGTCATCCACCACGAGCACCCGCGGGCTTTCATCGCAGCGCTCGTCGCCTGCGGCAAAGACGCTCACGTCACCAATACAATCCATTACATATGCCCCACAGAGCAAAAGGTTCCTGATCCAGGGCGCCAATATAATCGTCGGCCCCAGAGTGGTAAATGCTAATCATTATTATTTTCGTAAAGGGTCATTCATGAACAATCGCGCTTCACAGGCATCCGGGAACGCCTTCGAGTGGTCAGGGAAGCCGCTCGCCGGAGCCATTGCCGCCACGTTCGGCAGCTGCCTGCTCAGCACGGCGGTGTACGCGCAGCCGCCTTCCGATAACAATCAAAACGCCTCGAGCGTTCAGCTGGCACCCATGACGATCGAGGCAGCCAGCTACCAGAGCGGCTTTGCCAGCAGTTACACGGTGCCCGAAACCCGCAGCGCCACCGGGTTGAATCTCTCGCCCCGGGAGACGCCGCAGTCGGTCACCAGCATCACGCGCCAGCAGATGGACGACCGGCGGGTGGTCGATCTCGAGGACGCGCTGGAGCTCACGCCCGGGGTGACTGCCAACAAGTCCGAAGTCGGCGTGCGCACCTCCTTTCGGGCGCGCGGCTATGACATCAACAACTGGCGGGTGGACGGGCTGCAGTTTCCCGGCGGGTCGGGCTTTAGCGGCGGTGGTAACGCCCTGAGCATGGACATGTACGAGCGCGTTGATATTGTGCGCGGCGCCAACGGGCTGCTGGGCGGCACGGGCGACCCGTCGGCCACCGTGGATCTGGTGCGAAAGCGCCCGCAAAAGGAATTCGGCGGCAGTGCCTACGTCTCCTATGGCCGCTGGGACAAGTCCCGCGTCGGGGCGGATCTTAATCTGCCGCTGACCGAAGACGGCAGCATCCGCTCGCGGTTTGTGGTCACCCAGCAGGAGGGCGACTCGTTTCGCGACAACGAATCCAATCGCAATCGGGCGGCGCTGGCCACCTTCGAGTTCGATGCCACCGAGGACACCACGCTGGGCGCGGGCTATCAGTATGAGTACCGCAAGACCCGCGGGGCCGGGTGGGGCGCCAACGTGCCGATCTGGTTTGCCGACGGTGAAAAAACCGATCTGTCGCGCAGCACCAACCTGGCGCCGCACTGGAGTTACGCGCAGTCAAAGACCAACACCACGTTCGCGTCACTGACCCATCAGTTCAACCGCGACTGGCAGCTTGATGTCAGAATCGCCCAGAGCGACATCGATGCCGTCAATCAGCTGGCGGTGGCCAAGGTCAATCGTGACAGCGATGGCAACTATGGCGGCTACTGGAATCAGGACGGCAGCGGCGCCGTTCTCAACGGTCTGCGCCAGATGCCCGAGACCCGTCAGCGTTCCGCCCGATTTGATCTGAGCGGCAGGTATGATCTGTTCGGCCGCCAGCACGATGTGATGTTCGGCTACAGCGAAAGCCGCACGCGTGAACGCTCCCCCGAGCAGAACTGCGTGATGTCGAGCGATACGACCTCCGTTGCGTCTGCAAACTGCATGTACCGCCTCGACGGGCTGGCCATCACCGACTGGCGTAATGGCGTCGACGACGATTTCAGCCTGGATGCCTCCAGAACCGGTCGCACCAGCGTCGACAAGACGCGTCTGCGCGGGGTGTACGCCGCCACGCGGTTAAACGTTACCGAGCCGCTGTCGGTGATTCTTGGTGCCCGCGCCAGCTACTACAAGACCGAAAGCCGCGGTGTTGACGGCGACCGTATCAGCAGCCAGCAGGAAAACGGCGTCTTCACGCCCTATGCCGGCGTGATTTATGACCTCTCCCGCAACTATTCGCTCTATGCCAGCTACACCAACATCTTCACGCCGCAGACCCGCGAGACCAGCAGCGGTGATCGGGTCAAGCCGCTCGAGGGCGACAGCTACGAAGCCGGCATCAAGGGAGAGTGGTTTAACGGTCAGTTGAACGCCTCTGCGGCCGTGTTCCGTACACGTCAGGAAAACGCCGCCGTGCTGGACGGCGCCAACGAGACACCGACCGGCGGTCAGGCCTACAAGGCCGGCACCGGCAACGAGACCGAAGGGGTGGATCTGGAAGTGGCCGGCGCGATCACGCCGAACTGGAACGTCTACGGTGGCTACACCTATCTGCACTTTCGCAGCATCGACTCCGACGGCCGCAGTGACCCGTCACACCTGTTCAAGCTCTCAACGACCTATCAGCCCGCGGGCATGCTGGATCGCTGGACCTTCGGCGGTGGCGTGCGCGCCCAGAGCAACATTGATGCGATCTCGAGCCCGGCAGGGCGGCCCACCAACGGCGTCAGCACCGGCTCCACCCGCGCCAGGTGGCCGGGCTATGCGATCTGGAACGCCATGGCCTCCTACGACATCACCGACAATACAAGCGTGACGCTCAACCTCGATAACCTGTTCGACAAGCGCTACTACGACAGTTACGGCTTCTACGCCGGCTCGATCTACGGTCAGCCGCGCAGCGGCACCGTCACGTTGAGCACCACCTTCTAACCACAGCGAATGATCCGGTCGGGTCTCACGCCCTGCCGGCACCGGATAAACACCGGGGCCGGCAGGGCGTTTTGGCTGGTCGCGGTCAGACGGTTCGCGGCCCGTCGGTGCTGGCCGGGTCAGGGTGGGCGGTGGCCACGTCCGGCACCACCTGCGACAGGTCTTCCTGATGCTCGTGCTCGAGCGCGCCCTGCACCAGCGCCTCGGTCACGACCAGCTCGGCGCCGACCGCGGAGTGGGGCGTGTTGGAGGTAAAGGGCGCCACGGGCAGCGGCGCCGGGCGCTGGCTGCGACGCCACAGCAGAAACACCATCAACGCAGTGGCCAGACTGCCCAGCGCCAGAAAAAGCCCCGTGTCGCCCAGATGGTCCATGACCGGCGTGATCAGCGGCGGGCTAAACGTCGCGCCCAGTTCGTTGATCAGCAACAACCCCTGGCTCATGCGCACCAGCGCCCCTGCCGGGGCGCGGTCGGAGGCGTGGCTGATCGCCACCGGATACAGTACAAACGCGCTGCCGCCGATCAAAAACAGCATGCCGGCCATCACCATGGGGTTGTCCGCGGTGAACAGCACGCCAAAGCTGAGCGCCCCCAGCGCGGCACTGGTGATGATCAGCACCATCTGTCGGTCGTGGCGATCCGACCAGCGCCCGATCGGATACTGCAACAGCATCGCGCCCAGAATGACGATCGCCATCATGCGTCCGACATCCTGCAGCTCAAGCCCGATGCGCTGCAGATACAGGGGCAGCAGGCTGTAAATCGCCGAGATCACCAGCCCCGCCACAAAGCAGCCCACCACGCCGGTGGGGGTGACCGTGATCAACCGCCAGGGAGACAGCGGCTCGGCGTGTTCTACCAGCGGCGAGACGCGCGGGATCAGGCCCAGCGGCAGAATGGACAGCGCCGCCAGAATCGCGATGACCATGAACGCGGCCGAGTCGCCCCCGAAATCCGCCACGCCCAGCAGCAGCTGGCCAATCACGCCGGCGCCGTAGAGCGCAATCATGTAAAGCGCCAGCAGGCGACCGCGTACCTTCGGGTCCGAGGCACTCAAAAGCCAGCTCTCGATCACCAGATAGACGCCAAGCGTTGCCCAGCCGCACAAAAAGCGCATGACAAACCAGAATTCGGCGTTCACCCACAGCCCCTGAGCCAGCACCGTGACCGCCACAAGCGCGCCAAAGCAGGCGTAGGCGCGAATATGGCCGATGCGCAGCAGGATACGGTCACTGAACAAGGCACCGATGACCAGGCCGGCGTGAAAGGCCGACGAGATCCAGCCGATCGTGGTGGCCGAGGCGCCGGCGGCGTCCAGACGCACCGTCACCAGCGACATCATGAAGGCGTTACCGATACCAAAAATAAAAAGTCCGAGCAGTGGCGCAAGGGCCATCGAGAACAGCTGGCGTGACATGAGGCGTGTTGATCCTGATAAGCGTCGGCGGGCGGGAGAGCCGACGAGTCCTTCGAAAGCAGTTCTTCGACCGGGCGGTCGAAAGCGAGCGCACTATACGCCTGAAATCAGGGGAAAAGAAGCGAAATCAGCGCCCTGAAAAGGGCGCAGGCGCTAGAGGGTTTCGCCGGGGTTGGCGGCCGCCCGCCGACGCTCGGCCGAACGGGCCCGAAGCGCCACGAGGGCAGCACAAAGCCCTGCCACGGCGCCGACCATCATGGCCCAGCGCGGGCCGGCGTGATTGGCTAGCGCGCCCACAATGGGGGCGCCGATCGGCGTGCCGCCCATCGTCACCGCGGTACGCAGCGCCATCACCCGCCCGCGCATGGCGGGGGCGGTGGTGAGCTGCATGGTGGCATTGGACGCCGTCATGAAGGTCAGGGCCGACAGCCCGGTCAGCATCAGCGCGAGGGCAAAAAGCCACACGCTGGGCGCCAGTGCCGCCAGCGTACAGAACACGCCAAACGACAGCGACGACACCAGCAAAAGCCCCATGCGCGGCTGCTCGCGCCGGGCGGCCAGCAGCGCCCCGGTCACCGAGCCCACGGCCAGGCAGGTGGTCAAAAGCCCGTACTGATCCGAGTCGCCGTGGAACACGCTCACCGACATGGTCGAGATAAAGACCGGGAAATTAAAGCCAAAGGTGCCGATCAAAAAGAGCATGAACAGCAGCGCGCTCAGATCGGGGCGGCCCCTGACGTAGCGAAAGCCCTCGGTCAGCCCGCCGGGGCCGCGCGTGGCGCGCTCGGCAACATGCAGATCACCAACGCGCAAAAGACACAGCGCGCCCAGTACGCCGGCAAAGGAGAGCGCATTGACGATGAACAGCCAGCCGGTGCCTGTCGCGGCAATCAAAAGCCCGGCGATGGCCGGGCCGACCATGCGGGCGGCGTTGAACGAGGTGGAGTTGAGCGCCACCGCATTGGCCAGCAGTTTTTCGCCGACCAGGTCGTTGACGAACACCTGCCGCGCCGGGGCGTCAAAGGCCGTCACGCACCCCAGCGCCAGCGCGAAGAGGTAAACCTGCCAGAGTGTCACCGTATCGGTGAGCGTCAAAAGGCCCAGCCCCAGTGCTAAAAGCCCCTGCAGCGCCTGGGAGAGCATGATCAGGCGGCGCCGGTCGAAATAGTCCACGGCAAAGCCCGACAGCGGCAGCAGCAGAAGCTGCGGGCCGAACTGCAGCGCCATGGTCAGGCCCATGGCGCTGGCGTCATGAGCGGTGAGCACGGTCAGCACCAGCCAGTCCTGGGCGATGCGCTGCATCCAGGTGCCGATATTGGACACCAGTGCGCCGCCAAACCAGAGACGGTAGTTGTAGACACTCAGCGAGCGGAACAGCCGGCGATCACTCATGGGCGGCCATGGGTGCAGGCCTGGGAAATACCATCAAAAAGCGGTTGGTCATGACGCGGTTGTGATCGTTGATTCAAAAGCAAGAGGAACTGCCTGGCCGCATCCGGGGTATGGGGGGCGCCGCGAATGGGCCGGCGAGAGGCCTACCAGTGTAGCGCCTTTTCAAGCACAGACACGCCCCGGCGCCCGGCGTCGGCTCAACGCTGGGCACCTCGTGCCTTCAGTCGAGCGGCCAGGGCGGGGCCGCTGCCACGACAAACCCGACATCGCCTGGCAGCATCAGACGCTGCTCTACCAGGCGGTCGGCGTGTTGACGCACGGCTTCGATATAGGCGTTGCGACTGTCGTAGCGCGCACCCACCGGCGCCCGGCTGTCGGCCTGCGTGGCAGCGGTCGGGAAAGGCAGATAGCTGCCATCGAGACTGCAAAGATCCCCCTGGCCAAAGCCTGCCGCGCGCAGGTTCCAGCCCTGATAGCTGCCCAGCGGCGCCGCCACGTAGGGTAGGTGCACGCCGCCTTTGGCAATGCCGTCGGCATCGACGCGGGGCACCCGAACCGGATAGGCCGCACCGGCGGTGGGCGGGATGGTGTCATGGTCCATGATGTGCAGCTCGTTGACGACCGGTGATGGCGTCGCACCGCTGATGCGCGGCAGGGTCAAAGCCTCGGGCGCTGTCAGCGTGTCGGGCTCAAGCCCCGGATAGGTGCTGGCCGGCGGCTCGGTGCCCTCGCTGATCCAGGCCTGCATATTCCGGCTCAGTGCGCGCATGACCGGCGCCGGGCTCAGCGGGTTGGTCGGGTACTGACACATCGCCTTGTGATCCGACACTGCGCCCCAGGCATTGAGGTGTGGCAGACCGGCGAGAAAATACAGCCGCACGCTGTCGGGCATGGACAGCGGCTCGCCTGCCGGGGTCGAGGAGACCAGCGAGGCCCGGCCCTGCCAGAATTCGGTGGACGTGTCGCTGTGCATCAGCCTGGGGCAGGTGTTTGAGGCCGTGCAGGCGGCCAGAAGACTGTCACGGCGCCCGGTCAGCGCATCGGTGGTTTCGGCGTAGGTGAAGGGGAACTGGTCGCCCGGGAAGTCGTGGTCCTCGTGCTGGCGTGAAAAGCGCCCGGGCTGGGCGAACAGGGCATTGGTAAACGTCTTGCGTGAGCCCGCGATGTGGACCATGGCGCCATCGAAGACGGGCGCGCCGTGCTCATCGGCGTTGAAGCCCTGATAGATGAGATCGCGCAGAAACCGCCCCGACTGGGAAATGCCCAGCCCGATGGTGTGGTCGATATCGTGCGTGGGCGGGGCCACGTCATGGCCCGGGTTGCCGCGCAAAAACGACACCAGATCGCGGGTGGCCGCCAGCGCGAGACCGGAGGGCAGCGCGCCTCTGGCCGGATAAACGAGCTCGTAAATGGCCCCGGCATCCAGTCCTTCGGGTCGGGTGATCTCAACGCTCTGCTCGTCGATATAGCGAAACGACAGGCCTTCAGGCGTCTCGCGCGGTGCCTGCGGCGTCGGACGCACGGTCAGGGTGGCCGCATCCGGCGCCATACTGGCGGCCGGGTAGCTCAGCGATTCGCGGCTGACGGTGTCGTCATTATCGAAGATGAACTCATCGCGCGACGGGCCCGTGACGCCTTCAAGGACGGGAAGGTCCATGGTCAGCAGATCATCTCCCAGCCCGGTCTGCCAGCCGCCCCAGACCAGCGTATGGCCCTGATGCATCTGAAAGCCATCACCCGGGTCGTCCACGCTGAACCGGTCGCTGATGGACGATCGGTTCAACAGCGCCAGGCTCAGGTTGCGGCCCCGGTTGGGGATTTCGTAAAACAGCGTCCCCGAGCTCTGGCCGGCAGGCTGCAATATCACGACCTCGGCACTGAACTCCACCTCGCCGCGGGCGTTGACCGGCACCTTGTCGATACCCGCGATGCCGGCCACGCGCTCGCTGTCGGGGTCGACGCCAAAATGCGCGACGGCCTTGATGCGCTGATAGCTGCCGGCCTCACCGAAGTGGCGCCCGTCGTACAAGGAAGTGGTGGAAAGTACATCGAAGCCGGTCACTCTGGCCTCCGCCGGTGCGCAAAGCAGGGCAAGGGTCATGGCGGCGGTGCGGGCGGGTCGTCGGGCAAGGCATTTCATCAGGGAAGCTCTGGCGGACAAACAGCGCCCAAGGGTGCGTGATTGCCGGAGACAATGCCATCCCCTTGTGAACGAGGCCGGGACTGTCGTGTGGCGCAAAAGGGAGCTGATGGGCGGTATCAGGACAGCGGCGTCGGGCTGTCCGTTTCATCGGAAACCAGGCGTTCGGCGCCAGTCTCGACAGGGCCGGCGTGGCCGTACGGACGATACACCACCTGGTTGCGGCCATTGGACTTTGCCTGATACAGCGCTTCATCGGCGCGCTTTAAAAGATGCGCGCCGCCGTACTCATGGGCATCGGGCAGGATGTGCGTGATGCTCGAGACGCCAACGCTGATGGTGACGCGCGCCCCCGCCCCCAGTGCTTCATTGGAGATGTTGAGGCCCTCAACGCTGGCGCACAGCCGCTGCGCCAGCTGTCGCGCCCCTGCTTCATCGGTGTCGGGCAGGACAATGGCGAACTCTTCGCCGCCGTAGCGCACCAGCAGATCCGGCGACCGAGAGATGACGTCCTTCGCGGCCCGGGCAATACGTTGCAGGCATCGGTCACCGCTGTCGTGGCCGTAGCGGTCATTGAAGGTCTTGAAGTGGTCGACATCGAACATGATGACCGACAGCGCCTGCTGACGGCGGGCAAGGCGCGACCATTCGCGCTCCAGCGCCACGTCGAGTGCCCGCCGGTTGGCAAGGCCTGTCAGCGGGTCGGTATTGCTGAGCGTTTCCAGATACCGATTGCTCAGCGTCAGCTCGCCCTCGGCGTGATCGATCTGCTGGCGAAAAAGATACAACACGATACCCGAAAGCATCAGCGCGCCTGCCACGCTGAAGACATACATCGCATCGATCCAGGGGGAGGGCAGCGGTGCGACAGCGGTGTCTGCCGTAAACAGAAAGTGCGTAACAACATAGAGCCCGCCAAACAAGGCCATGATGGCAGCATACATCCGCGCTCTGGGGCGTTCGTATAGAAAGGCCAGTATGGAGGCGAGGGTAAAATAAAACAGGTTCACCCCGGCTTCGGTCCCGATAAACCAGGTCACGACCCCAAGCTGACAGCAGGCGTTGATCAAAAGCACCGTGCTTGCCGTGTTGTGCCGGCGCCGATGATTGAGCGACAGAACCGACAGATACCCCGCCATAAATATCAGATTGGCGAAAAAGACCCCCTGATAGACCGAAAAATCGTAACTGTAATAAAACAGCTGGTAGGGCACGGTGGCGACGGTACCAAAAAGCCCCAGCTGATTGCACAGGGCGATCCGTCGGCGCACGCCGCGAGGCTTCCCTGACGTGCCGGGTGACCAGAGTTTTTTGAGGGTATCGATCATTGACTTGCCTTATCCAGCCCGTGAGCGCGCCGTACATGGCCTTGTTTTTTCCGACAGCTCCCGGCGGCGTTGGCCATGACAGGCAACCGCCATGGACTCATGGCTCTAAAGCGATTCGCAACACATCAACAACGCCCTCTTGAGTGTAGAGGTATTAAGCGTTTTTGTTGCGGCGTCTAACACTGATTAACATTATGTCGGTTGGCCACGCCGGCCGGGCTGTTACGCTCGCGCAGGTGAAATCACGTCATGGGGGGGGTGTTGCTGGATATCGGTCAGACCGGGCTTTTTGTATCGGCCTTTTTTTCGGCCACGCTGTTGCCGATGGGGTCAGAGGCGGTACTGGCATCGCTGCTGCTGAGCGGCGGCTCGCCCGTGTCTTTAATCATCATTGCCACCGTCGCCAATGTGCTCGGCTCGCTGGTGAACTACGCCATGGGCTACTGGGCCAATCAGGGCTGGCTCAAGCGCCAGAAACCGGGGCTCATGATGAGCGCCGAGCAGCGCTTTCGCCGCTACGGACGCTGGTCGCTGCTGCTTGCCTGGGTGCCGATCATCGGGGATCCGCTGACGCTGATCGCCGGGGTGCTGCGGGTTAATCTGCTCTGGTTTTTGTTGCTTGTGACCCTGGGCAAGGCGCTGCGCTACATCGTGCTGAGCATCGTGATTGTGTAGCGTTTGAGGGTATGACAGGACATGCCGGCTCGTTGAGCCGGCCGCCTTTTCAGTCGTTCGTCACCGCCTCGCTTTTGATCATTCGCTACCGCGTGTCTCATCGGCACCGATACGATCCAGCACGGCCAGCTCTGAATGCGGCAGCAGCAGATTGGCGGCGTCCAGGTTCTCTTCCAGATGCTTGAGTGATGAGGTGCCCGGAATCAGCAAAAGATTGGGCGCGCGCTGCAAAAGCCAGGCCAGTGCCACCTGCATTGGCGTGGCCTCAAGGCGGGCGGCCACTGCATCCAGGGCATCCGACTGCAGGGGCGTGAAGCCACCCAGTGGAAAGAAGGGCACGTAGGGGATGTTCTGCGCGGCCAGTTCGTCGATCAGTGCATCATCGTGTCGCCGGGCCAGATTGTACTGGTTCTGCACGCAGGCCACCTCGCCGCTTTTTTGAGCCTCGCGTACCTGGGTGGCGGTGACGTTGCTCAGTCCCAGATGGCGGATCAGCCCGCGCGCCTTCAGCTCGAGCAGCGTGGTCCAGGGCCCTTCCAGCGACCCCTCTGCCGGGCCGTGGGCGTCAATCATGCTGCGCAGATTCACCACATCCAGCGCGTCGAGCCCGAGGTTTTTCAGGTTGTCCTCGACGGCGCGGGTCAATTCCTCGGGCGAGAGCGCCGGCAGCCAGCCGCCGTTCTCGTCGCGCCGGGCGCTGACCTTGGTGACGATGTGCAACTGATCCGGATAGGGGTGCAGCGCCTCGCGAATCAGCTGATTGGTCACGTGCGGGCCATAGAAGTCGGCGGTGTCGATATGATCAACGCCGGCTTCAACGGCGGTCTGAAGGACGCGGCGCGCCATGGCCGGATCCTTCGGCGGGCCGAAAACGCCGGGACCGGCCAGCTGCATGGCCCCATAGCCCATGCGGTTTACCTGGCCTGCGCCAAGCGTATAGCGTCCTGCGGCCTTGATATCGACCATGCGCGTTCTCCCGAAATGTGATTGACCGGCCCGTGGAGGTACCCCGTGAAAGGGGTTACGGCCAGTGTAGTCCCATCCGTTGATGGGTTGGGTACGCGGGTACCGATGGTTGCCTTTTTTTGAATCCCTTCGATTTGTCAACACAGATGGAGGACGAGCGCGGCGGTGAAGATTACGATGCCCTCGCCTCGTTGATCGTCCGGGGCCCTTGCCTTGCCGGTGACATCTCGACAGGAAACGGCATGAGGAGACGTTATTGCATCCAGACAATTCAGGGTAGGTATGAAGGGAAATAATGTATGGCGGGTGTGGCTGCTGGCAGCAATGGCGCTCGTGTTGTCCGGTCTGTGCGCATTCCAGGTACAGGCACAGGAGGGGGCCGGCGAGGATGGACGCTGGTTTTCGGTTGAATCACTCAATAGCGGGCTGGGCGAGGCGCCCGACAGCGTGCAGCGGTCAACGCCGCGCGAGGCGATTCGAAGTCTCATGGAGCTGACCCGCGAGGAGGATTACGCGGCCGCCGCTCATGTTCTCAATCTGTCCGAGCTGAGCCCTGAAGAGCAGCAGGCAAGAGGCGAGCAGCTGGTTCGGGAGCTGTCCGTGGCGCTTCGCCGGGGAGAGTGGTTGAGGGTGTCGGGTCTTTCCGGACGTCAGGACGCCGCCATCGAGGACCCGTCGGGACAAAACCCCCGGGCGGGAGAGACGCGTCGTAACATCGAGCTGACCTCCTTTCAGGCTGACGGCGAAACCTATGATGTTCGCCTGGCCCGCTATCGCGTCGAGGGGCAGGATCCGGTCTGGCTGATCATGCCGGACACCATCTCCTCCATCCCGCTTTTATACGACAAGTACGGCCCTTCCGAATTCGAGGATTATATTCCCGAACGCCTCAAGACCTCCTTTGGCACGCTCAAGGCCTGGGAGTGGATCGGTATCCCGATCGTTTTGCCACTGATCGCGCTGTTGGGGTGGTGCGTCTACAGCCTGGCGGGATGGGTCGCCCGGCGACTGCCCGAGGGCTACCGAAGCTTTTTTACCGGTCGAATCAGAGGGCCTCTGGCCTTTATTGTCATGTCGCTGGTCACCCAGATACTGCTGGATTATGTGGTGTCCTTTTCGGCGATTATCACAACGACGCTTCGAGTGGTTCTGATCATCGTTCTGGGCTGGGCGATTGGCACGATCGCGCTGCGTCTGCTTGATACCTTCATGGTTCGCATGATGCACCACCTGGTCGGTGAAATTGACGACACCAGCCCCAAGGAGGAGCGCCGGCTGCTCACCAGCCTCTATGCGCTGCGCCGGATCATCATTTTGATCATGGTCACGACCGTCTCGGTCTATGTGCTCAGCCAGGTGCAGATATTCGAGACGCTGGGGCTTTCCATTATGGCCTCGGCCAGCGTTCTGGCGGTGCTGGTGGGTATCGCCGGTCAGGCGGTGCTGGGCAATATCCTGTCGTCGTTTCAGCTGTCGCTGGCCAAGCCCATACGCATCGGTGATCTGGTGATGTTTGAGGATCAGTGGTGTTACGTCGAGGGCATCTTTTATACGTTTATCCGCTTGAGGGTGTGGAACGATCGCCGTCTGATCGTGCCGGTGACCTATTTTGCCTCAAAGCCGTTTGAAAACATGTCGGCTCAAAGTACCCATGAGTACCGGTGCCTCGAAATGAAGCTTCATCTGAGCGCCGATATTGCCCGTATCCGAGAGAAGTTCATCGAGTTTGCCAAAGAAGACGATAGTGTCGTCGAGCACGACAGGTTGCTGTGTTATGTGACCGGCCAGACCGACATGGCACAAACGGTTGCCTGTTATCTCATGACCACCGACCCGATGAGCGGCTGGACGGCAGAGATGCTGATCCGGGAAAGGCTGCTGGCCTTTGTGCGTGATCACCATCCCGAGTGGTGGCCCAGAGAGGTCATGGCAGTCGGGCGCCACGATGTCGCCTTTGGCAATGCACCGGAGACCGGCGATGCAGCGCCGGACAGTGACAGCGAGCAGGGCGCCCAGGGGGACAGTGAAGAAGGCTTTAAAAGGGACGCGGAAGAAAGCCCCGAGGCCGGTGACGACGAAGACGACGAAGACAGCGCCGAGAATGGCGACGACAACAATGTGAACGACGACAGTGAAGAAGGCTTTAAACACAACGCTGAAGAAAGTCCCGAAAGTGATGGCGATGGAAAAGATGCCCGGGCGCATGAAGAGGAAAATGCCGCGAAAGCGGTAAGTAACGACGCTGAAAGAAACGCCGAAAAAGGCTTCAGGAAAAACGCCAGCGAAAGCTCCAGTAGCGGCGATGAAGAGGAGGCCCAGAAGGCCTCCAGAAGGCGGCATACGGAAAAGGGCCGAAAGCGGTCTGAAAAAAATGCCCGGCGCTGATTTGCGGCGCCGGTGTCTCGTCAAGGCTGCTCAAGGCTCGTCCGGTAGTGGCTTCGGGCTTCCACAATGGTGCGGTGGTGCGCGTCCGCCCAGGCCACCAGCTGCTGCATGGGCTCAAGAAACGAGCGCCCCAGCGCCGTCAGGGCGTACTCCACCTTCGGGGGCACCTCGGGGTAGAGCGTGCGGGTGATGAAGCCGTCCTGCTCGAGCTGTTTGAGCGTGCGCGAAAGCATCTGTTTTGAAATGTCGCCGATCTCGCGCATCAGGGCGTTGAAGCGCAGGGTTTCGGGGGCCAGCGCCTCCAGTATCAAAAGGCTCCACTGATTGCCGATGCGATCAAGCACATCGCGAATCGGGCAGGGCTGGTCGAAAACGAACGCATCGCTGTCGGGCATCGTTGTCATGATATCGCCATCGATCGGGTGGTTGGGTGGCCGGGGCAGACGCTGGCAGGTCACATGGATGTGACCCTGTCAGGTGCGTGTGACGTCTTGCGCCGGCCTCGGAACTCACTTAAGTTGAATCCACGGTCTGTCTTTTAGACCGCCCATGATACCGGCATTCAAGGAGGTGGCATATGGCACAGGTGGCATTGATTGGCGCATCGGGTAACGCCGGCTCGCGGCTTCTCGCAGAGCTTTCGGATCGCGGACATCAGGTTACCGCCATCGCTCGCAACAGGGAGAAAATCACCCTGTTGCCCGGAGTGACGGCCCGGCAGGGCGATGCCAATGATCGCAGGGCGCTGGCCGAGCTGCTCAAGGGGCATGACGCTGTTATCAGCGCGGTGAACTTCAAGACCAATGACGTGAAAACGCTGGTCGGCGCCGTACGCGATGCCGGCGTGTCGCGCTATCTCGTGGTCGGCGGGGCCGGCAGCCTCGAAGTGGCCCCTGGTGAGAAGCTCATCGATCAGCCAGACTTCCCCGATGCCTACCAGCCCGAGGCGCGTGCCGGCGGCGAGTTTCTGGACTTTCTGCGCGGCGTGGAAGATCTCGAGTGGACCTTCCTGTCGCCCTCGGCCGAATTCGTGCCCGGCGAGCGTACCGGGCAGTTTCGACTCGGTCAGGATCAGCTTTTGACCCATGAGGGCGGCTCCAGCATCTCCTTTGAAGACTACGCCGTGGCGATGGTCGATGAGCTGGAAACCCCCGCTCATGTGCGCCAGCGCTTTACCGTCGGCTACTGATCAATCAACCCCTACCGGAGCTATCTGCATGTCGCTACTGAAATCCCTTGGTGTTGTCACGACCGCCCTGATGCTGGCCGTGCCTGCGGTCTCGTTCGCTCAGTCCGAGCGCGACGTGGATCAGGAAGAGTCCAATCGGGAACTGGTGGTGGACTTCTACAACCAGTTTTTCAACGAGCATGAGACCGAAAAAAGCGGCGAGGTGCTGGCAGGCGACTATATCCAGCACAACCCGGAGGTGCCTGACGGCAAGGCACCCTTCGTCGATTACTTCTCGGGTTACTTCAAGGAAAATCCGGACTACAAAAGCGAAATCATGCGCAGCGCCGCCGATGGCGATCTGGTCTGGCTGCATGTTCACTCGACCAACGGTGACGAGGATCAGGGCGAGGCCGTGGTGGATATCTTCCGCGTCGACGACGGTAAAATTGTTGAGCACTGGGACGTGATTCAGGCGGTGCCGGAAGAATCCGCCAACGACAACACCATGTTTTAAAAAGTACACGTTTTAAACAGGACACGTCCTGAACCGTCGAGCCGCAGGGAGATGACATGATAAAAGCCGCAACCGTTGAACACGCCTCGCACCGGGCCATGGTCGTTGGTGCCTCTCGCGGCATCGGGCTGGGGCTGGTACACGCGCTGCTGGCCCGGGGCTGGCAGGTCACGGCCACGGTGCGCGACAGCGCCCGCACGCCGCAGGCGCTGGCAGAGCTGCAGACGCAATATGACGCGGCGCTGGAGATCGTCGAGCTGGATCTCGCAGACGCCGCCCGGCCTGCACAGCTTGCCGCATCGCTTGGCGCGCAGGCGCTGAATCTGCTGGTGATTTCGGCCGGCATCATGGGGCCGGATCATCAGCGCGCCGAGCAGGCAGGTCAGAAAGAGACCGGCGAGCTCTTTGATCTCAACGCCATGGCGCCGCTGCGACTGGCCCGCGCTTTGCTCCCGGCAATGGCCTCTCATGGCGTGATCGGGTTTGTGAGCTCGCGCATGGGCAGCGTATCGCTTAACGACTCCGGCGATCGCGAGCTCTACCGGGCCAGCAAGGCAGCGCTCAACAGCCTCACTCGCGGCTTTGCCGTCAACGAGGCGATTCCTGCCGGTGTGGGGGTCTTGAATCTGCACCCCGGCTGGGTACAGACCGATATGGGCGGCGATGATGCCCCGGTAACGGTCGAGCAGAGCGTGACGGGACTGGCAGACGTTCTGGAAGGGGCGCTGGGTCGTCTCGAGCAGCGGTTTGTGGATTTTGAAGGACAGACGCTGAGCTGGTAACGGCTGATGTCATCAACGATAGAAATGGCCCATCAGGGCCATTTTTTTAAACAATCAAGGCTACCTACCGGTCGGTAGCCTTAATCGCTAGAATGCGCAGCCCAATGCTTGCCCCCTTGCGGCGAGCGTTATCGGGTCAGTCACTTTCAGGAGTATCGACAATGTCATCCACCACGACCCCGGCGCTGCGGCGGGTGCTCGATGCCGCAGTGGTTCAGTTCGCCCGGCATGGCTACGAGGGGGCGTCACTGTCCGGCATTGCCGCGGACGCCGGGATTCGCAAGGCGTCGCTCTACTCGCACGTCAAAAACAAGGATGCGCTGTTCATGGCGGTCTTTAACGATGCGCTTGAAAGGGAGGCGCGCTTTGCCAGCGAGTGCTTCGCACGCGGTGATGATGTGCTGCCCGGACAGCACTACTGCGCGTCGTTGCTGGCGCGCTACGCCGACTCCGAGCATTTTCGCTTTCTATTGCGCACTTCCTATATTCCGCCCGACTCGCTTTTTGACACGCTGCAGCAGGGCTATGAGGCCTACATGCAGCAGCTTTTGGCGGACTTTACGACTGCGCTGCGCCGCCACGTCGGGGCGCCACTTCGCGAGGACGATGTCGAGGTGATGGGGCATGCCTGGATGGGCATGGTCGACAGCCTGCACGTGGCCCTGATCTATATCGGTCAGGCGCGTTTTGAAGCGCGCCTCAACGCCCTGGAGCGACTCATGGGTGACAGTATCGCAAGGCTTGAAAAGGGAGAAACGTCATGACTCAGCAGACGGCTCGGGCCGACGCCCATCAGGGAAGCATCGGGCTTTCGCTGGTGATACTGCTGGCCCTTCTGACCGCGCTCGATGCCATGGCCATCGACATGTATCTGCCCGGCATGCCGATGATTGCTCAGGACTACGGAGTCTCTGCCGGCAGCGTGCAGCAGACCCTGTCGGTTTTTCTGGCGGGGCTGGCGCTGGGGCAGGGCCTTTACGGCCCGCTGCTGGAGCGCTATGGGCGTCGCCTGCCGCTGATGGTGGGTCTTGTCATCTTTGTGGCCGGGTCGGTCGCGGCGGCCATGGCGCCCACGCTGGAGTGGCTGCTGGTCGCACGCTTTGCCCAGGCCATCGGCGCCGCTGCTGGACTGGTCGCACCGCGTGCTATCGTGGCCGATCTCTGCGACGTCAAAAGCTCGGCCAGAATCTTTTCGCTGTTGATGCAGGTGATGATGATCGCCCCGGTCGTGGCACCGATGATGGGCGGGTTCATGCTCGAGCACGGCGGCTGGCGCGGTATCTTCTGGGTGCTGGCGGTGTTTGGCGGGGTCGGTCTGGTGTGGGCGCTGGCCGCCATTCCGGAATCCCTTGAGCCCGAGCGTCGGGTGGCGCTGAGCGTGGGCGGCGTGGTGCAGGGCTATCTGACCCAGTCGCGTCGTCGGGTCTTCATGGCCTACACGGTCGCCGGTGGTTTCGTGCTGGGTTCGCTCTTTACCTACATCAGCGCGGCCGCCTTCGTGTTTACCGACCATTTCGGCATGACGCCGACCCACTTCAGCTACCTGTTTGCCGCCAATTCGGTCGGGCTGATTCTGGGCGGCACGCTGGCCAACGTTCTTGCCGGTCGTGGCATGACGCCGGCGCGCGTCACCTATATCGGGCTGGGCGTTCACGCACTGGCCGGCGGGCTTCTGGCTTTGGCCGTCATGGCCGGTATGGGGACTTTTGAGGTCTATGTGGCGCTGCTGGCGCTGGCAATCGGCGCGCTTGGGCTGGTGTTTGGCAACCTGACGGCGCTGACCATGAACCATGGCGGTCGACAGGCGGGCGTGGCCTCGGCACTAATGGGCACGTTGCACTATCTATTGGCGGCCTGTGTGGGCTATGTCGTCAGTCTGGCCACCCAGGGGCCGGCGCTGATGCCGCTGACCATCGCCGTGTGCGGCGTCATGGCCATGGCGATGTGCGTGCTGGCGGGGCGGCTGATTCGACATGAGGCGAGTGAATAAACACAGCGGTCGCTGGTTGTTCGTTAACCCGCTATCTTTTCTCGTGACGCCGGGTGCCGGGCACCCCCATGCAAGTAACAGGGACACGACACATGAGTGATCAGCAGTACACACCGCCCAGGGTCTGGGAGCCGAAGGAAAGCGGCGGCAAGTTTGCCAGCATCAACCGTCCGGTGGCCGGGCCTACCCATGACCAGGCCCTGTCGGTCGGCAAGCACCCGTTTCAGCTCTACTCGCTGGCCACGCCCAACGGCGTCAAGGCTTCCATCATGCTCGAGGAGCTGCTGGCGCTGGGCCACGAGGGCGCGGAATACGACGCCTGGCTGGTCGATATCGGTGAAGGCCAGCAGTTCAGCAGCGGCTTTGTCGAAATCAACCCGAACTCCAAGATCCCGGCGCTGGCCGATCACACCACCGAGCCGCCCACGCGGGTATTCGAGTCCGGCTCGATCCTGCTTTATCTGGCCGAGAAGTTCTCCGCGCTGCTGCCCGGCGAGCTGGTGGCGCGCACCGAGACCATGAACTGGCTGTTCTGGCAGATGGGCAGTGCGCCGTTTCTGGGCGGCGGCTTCGGCCACTTTTACGCCTATGCGCCGGTAAAGCTCGAGTATCCGATCGATCGCTACGCCATGGAGAGCAAGCGCCAGCTCGACGTGCTCAACCGCCACCTGGCGGACAATCAGTACATGGCCGGCGATGAGTACACCATTGCCGATATTGCCATCTGGTCCTGGTACGGCCAGCTGGCGCTGGGTCGGCTGTACAACGCCGCCCAGTTTCTGCAGGTGGAAAGCTACGAGCATGTGATGCGCTGGGCGCGGGCGATCGACGCCCGCCCGGCGGTGCAGCGCGGTCGCATGGTCAACCGGACCTTCGGTGAGCCAAAGACTCAGCTCCACGAGCGCCACGATGCCAGCGACTTCGACACCAAAACGCAGGACAAAATCGGTCAGAATGACTGATCAGGAACCGTCTCAAGCGTTTAAAAGCCCGGCCCCGTGCCGGGCTTTTTGATGCCAAAAAGGCGGTAAGCGTGCGGTGATGGCGATGTGTCGCGCCGCATTTGTCGCCCGACAGGTCAGCGCTGCGTATGCTGTTGTCATCGAGACAATGGATGAACCAGGCAGGGGGAAGCACCGATGGAAGAGGGCAGCGTAACAAACGATTGCCACGACGTGATCGTGATCGGCGGCGGCGCGACGGGGCTGGCCTGCGCGCGCGTACTGGCCCGGCGCGGCAAACGGGTGGCGCTGCTTGAGCGCGAAGCACGCGTGGGCGGCAATATCAGCAGCCGCAGCGATGGCCGGTGGCAAACCGAGATCGGCCCCAACACGCTGATCATGAAGCCGCCGCTGTATCGACTGCTCGAGGAGATGGATCTGCTCGGGGAGGCGCAATCGGCCAACGCCTCGGCTCAAAAGCGCTTTGTGGCGATGAACGGCCACCCGGTGGCGCTGCCGACTCATCCGCTGCGCGCCCTGAATAATCCTCTGATCGGGCGCGAGGGCTGGTCGCAGATCGTGCGCGAACCCTTCGTCAGAAAAAGCGAGGCCGCGGAGGAGAGTCTGGCCGGCTTCGTCGAACGCCGGCTGGGCCGGCGGGTGCTGGAGCGCATGGTTGACCCGTTTGTCTCGGGTGTCTATGCCGGTGATCCGCAAAGGCTCTCGGCGCAGGCGGCCATGCCGCGGCTGGTGGCCATCGAACGCGACTACGGCTCGCTGATTCGTGGCGGGCTGACCCGGCTCTGGCAGTCGCGCCGGGCCACCCCCGAGATGCCTGCCGAATGGCGCGGCAAGCTGGTGAGCTTCCCGACGGGGCTGGGGCGTCTGGCCGAGCGGCTCGGTGAGGAGGTCGAGGCCCACGGCGGCGAGATCGCGTGCCAGTGTGACGTGATCGCGCTTGAAAAAACGGCGAATGGCTGGACGGTGAGCGACAGCGAGGGGCGCATCTGGCGTACCCGCGAACTGGTGCTGGCCGTGTCGGCGCCGGTGGCGATCAAACTGCTGGCACCGCTGGATGCCGCGCTGACGGCGCCGCTGGCAGAAATTGCCTATCCGCCGGTCAACGCGGTGGCGCTGGGCTTTCGTCGCGAGGACATCACGCATCCCCTCGACGGTTTCGGCGTGCTGATCCCGAGCATCGAAAAGCGCCGCACGCTGGGGGCGCTGTTCTCCTCGACGATCTTTGAAGGCCGAGCGCCCGACGGGTACTGCCTGATCAACGCCTTCATCGGCGGTCGGCGTCAGCCCGAGGCCGCCGAGGGCAGTGACGCCGAGCAGGTCCAGCAGGTGCTCTACGACCTGCGCGATCTGCTGGGCATCCGCGGTGATCCGGTGTGGCAGCAGGTGAGCCGCTGGCCGCAGGCCATTCCGCAGTATGAACTCGGTCATCTGGATCGGATCAAGCGTCTGGATCGCGCGCTGGAACACCACGAGGGGCTCTCGCTGGTGGGCAACTGGCGCGACGGCATCGCGGTGGGGGACTGTCTGGAAAACGGCCGGCTGCTCGGCGAGCGACTGGCCCCCGGGTAATCGAGGCAGCGGGATCGGGACAACCGCCGCCGCTGTCGTCGTGCTGTCATATTCATTGCCCAGGATTGTCATCTCTACAGAACAATCCCGGGAACGACTCTCATGCGTACGACCTCCTTTAGCGCGCTGGCCGCCTTTTTGCTGGCCCTGCCGCTGGCACAGACAGCACAGGCCGACTTTCAGCTCAGCAGCCGTTACAGCGACAGTGACGGCGACATGGTCGCGGATGTGCCCACTGACTCATCGCAGTGGCGCGACCCGAGCACCCTGATTTTTGCCTATACCCCGGTCGAGGACCCGGCCATGTACGCCGACGTGTGGTCGGGCTTTCTCGATCACATGAGCGAGGTGACCGGCAAGCGGGTGCAGTTCTTCCCGGTGCAGTCCAACGCCGCACAGATCGAGGCGATGCGCGCCGGACGGCTGCATGTCGCCGGCTTCAGTACCGGCACCACGCCGCTGGCGGTGGCCTGTGCCGGCTTTCGCCCCTTCGCCATGATGGCCGGTGATGACGGCGCCTTTGGCTATGAAATGGAAATCATCACCTGGCCGGGCTCGGGTATCGACGATGTCGAGGGCCTCAAGGGTCACGAGCTGGCCTTCACCTCCGAAACCTCCAACTCGGGTTTCAAGGCGCCCTCGGCGATTTTGAAGGCCGAGTTCGGCCTTGAGGCCGGGCGCGACTACGAGACGGTGTTCTCCGGGGCGCACGACAGCTCGATTCTGGGGGTGGTCAATCATGACTATACCGCCGCGGCGATCGCCAACTCGGTGCGCGATCGCATGGTCGAACGCGGCGTCGTCCAGAGCGATCAGATGACCTCGCTTTATACCTCCCAGACGTTCCCGACCACCGGCTATGGCGTGGCCCATGATCTTGATCCCGAACTGCAGGAAAAAATTCAGGAAGCCTTCAGGACCTTTGACTGGCAGGGCTCGGGGCTTGAGAAGGAGTTCGGCAGCGGTGGCGAATCGCAGTTTGTCGAGATCAACTTCAAGGATGACTGGGAAGTGATTCGCACCATCGATGAGGCCAACGGCGTGAGCTACGAGTGCGGCTGATGGCGGTTGCACTGCTCATCCGGCCGGGCGATGGGCGCCCGGCCGCCACTCATGGAGGCGCGTCATGCTGACTCTCAAGGGACTGTCCAAGACCTATCGCACCGGTGACACCGCTTTAAACGAGGTGTCCTTTACCGTGCCGGGCGGGGAGATCGTGGGGCTGATCGGCCCCTCGGGGGCCGGCAAGTCCACGCTGATTCGCTGCATCAACCGGCTGGTCGAGCCCACGGCCGGCCAGGTGCTGCTGGGCGATATCGATCTCACCCGACTGGGTGGGGCCGGGCTTCGCACCCAGCGTCGGCGCATCGGGATGATCTTTCAGGAGTACGCCCTGGTCGAGCGCCTGACTGTCATGGAGAACGTGCTCTCCGGCCGGCTCGGCTATGTGCCGTTCTGGCGCAGCTGGACGCGTCGCTTTCCGGGCGAGGACATTCAGCGCGCCTGGGCACTGCTGGATCGCGTGGGCCTGATGGCGCACGCCAACAAGCGCGCCGATGCGCTCTCCGGCGGCCAGCGCCAGCGCGTTGGCATTGCCCGCGCGCTGGCTCAGGAGCCGGAACTTTTGCTCATTGATGAGCCCACCGCCAGTCTTGATCCGCGCACCAGCCGCCAGATCATGCGGTTGCTCACCGATATCTGCGCCGAGCGCCACCTGCCGGCGATCGTCAACATCCACGATGTGCCGCTGGCGAAGCAGTTCGTGCAGCGCCTGATTGGCCTGCGCGCCGGGGAAGTCGTCTTTGACGGCACACCGGCCGCGCTCGATGAGGCCATGCTGACGCACATCTACGGCGAGGAAGACTGGCAGCCGGCCGCGCCGGAAGCCGATGACGCGCCACCCGAACCGACCATCGCCGAGGCGCGAGTGCTGGCCTCATGAGCGTCTCGAACTATCCGCGCCGCTGGAAGCGCCCGCCGCAGATCATCCAGCATCCGGGCTGGCGATGGGGGCTGGCTGTCGCGGCCGTGGTGTATCTGGTGCTGGCCGTTGGCTCTCTGGAGGTGGACTGGCAGCGGGTCAGTATCGGCCTGGAGCGCGGGCAGCGCTTCGTGATGGGCTTTCTACAGCCGGATTTTGTCAGCCGTCAGCGCGATATTGTGCAGGGGCTGAGCGAGAGCCTGACCATGACGCTGACCTCGACCGTGGTCGGCATTGCCATCTCGATCCCGATCGGCATCGGCGCGGCGCGCAACCTGACGCCGCGGCCCGTTTATCTGGCGTGTCGCTCGATCATTGCGGTCAGCCGCTCGCTGCAGGAGATCATTATCGCCATCCTGCTGGTGGCAATGTTCGGTTTTGGCCCCTTTGCCGGTTTTTTGACGCTGGCCTTTGCCACCATCGGCTTTCTGGCCAAGCTGCTGGCCGATGACATCGAAGAGGCCAGGGCGGCGGAGCTTGAGGCCATACGCGCCACCGGCGCCTCCTGGTGGCAGATGATCAACTACGCCGTCGAGCCGCAGGTGCTGCCGCGTCTGATCGGGCTCTCGCTTTATCGTCTCGATATCAACTTTCGCGAAAGCGCGGTGATCGGCATCGTCGGCGCCGGCGGCATCGGCGCGACGCTCAACACGGCAATCGACCGCTACGAATACGACAGCGCCGGCGCGATTTTGCTGATCATCATCGCCATCGTGATGGTCTCGGAGTACGCCTCGGGTCTGGTCAGGAAATGGGTGCAATGAACGAGCCACAACACTACTCGCAGCTGTGGCAGTGGCGTACGCCGCGCACGAAGCTGCTGCTCTGGGTCGGCTGGCTGGCGCTGGTGGCGCTGTTTGTCTGGTGCTGGCAGGTGATGACTCAGGACACCATCTGGGCGTTCGTGCTGGATGCCCCGGCGCAGGCGGCTGATATCGGTAGCCGTATGGTGCCACCGCGCTGGGGGTATCTGCCCGAGCTGATGGCGCCGCTGTGGGACACGCTCAATATCGCCACGCTGGGCACGCTGGGCGGTGTCATCATGGCCGTGCCGGTGGCCTTTCTGGCCGCGCGCAATACCACCCCGAGCGTGACGCTGGTGCGACCGATCGCGCTGTTTATTATCGTGACCTCGCGCTCGATCAACTCGCTGATCTGGGCGCTGTTGCTGGTTGCCGTCATTGGTCCCGGGCTGCTCGCCGGGATCGTGGCGATTGCGCTGCGCTCGATCGGCTTTGTGGCCAAGCTGTTGTATGAAGCGATCGAGGAGACTGACGCCCGCCAGATCGAGGCGATTGCCGCCACCGGCGCCGGGCGCGCCCAGGTGCTTAACTACGCCTACATGCCGCAGCTGCTGCCGGCGTTTTGTGGCATCTCGGTCTTTCGCTGGGACATCAATATTCGCGAAAGCACGATTCTGGGGCTGGTCGGTGCCGGCGGCATCGGGCTCAAGCTGCAGGCCTCGCTCAACGTGCTGGCCTGGCCGCAGGTCACCATGATTCTTTTGCTGGTGCTGGGCACGGTGGTGATCAGCGAGTGGGTCTCGGCGCGGATTCGACGGGCGATTATTTAGGTTTGGACCTTTAGGACGTTTAACCTACAGTTCCAAACTGTTCAGTAGTGGGTTCGGGAAGGACAGGCTCGTCGGCATGAGGGCGGGCCAGGAAGTCTGTCCAGATACGGTGTGTTCTTTGCCGGGTTAGATCTATAAAACACATCCTTGCAGCGGGATCTCTTAACGTCCCCGTGCCGAAAGAGTGATAAACATGCCCGCAATAAAGCCTGACGTATTCTTCCCAGTGCCTGTTTTCTTCCGATAGATCGATTTTTTCCATGCTGTCGGAATACTCGCGATAGCTCGCGTCCAGATCCTTCTGAGCAGTCTCAATGTAATATTGGAGCTCTTCATCCGCAGACGTGGCAATTACAGCAAGACATGAAGACATGTCCACGGTGGTTTGAACTTCCATACCACACTGTTTGGAAATATCTATTCCATGTTCTTCAGCATTTGACTGGGTACTCAACAATACAAACGCAAACGCGCCAATAGTGACGAAGGGGCGACGCAAGTGTTTCTGTATGACGGTCATTCTTTTTATGCTTTTCATTGCTTGCGCCATTAACCCTGAGTCAGGAAGGACATTTTGTCTGAGCCGGTTGCTTTTGTTATGCGCACTGCATAACCGAAAAGCTGAATATAACCGAATTTTGATAGTCAGAATGTTGAGGCCACTGCCAGAGACGTATTTCCCGTCACTTATTAGCAGGGGCTGGCTGGCCGGGCCGGCTCGGAAGCAGCAGCGTGCCGGACGTACGAGGCGCCTTTAAAGGGAGACAGCATGCAGCCTGTCATTGTTCGCCGCCCGCTTTCGGGTTGGGGCACCACCTACGGGCCGGCCGGCGATGGGCCGTTTCCGGCCGTCATGTTGCTGCATGGCTCCGAAGGGGCCTGGTCGGGCTGGAGTCATCGTCAGGCCGTGATGCTGGCCGCTCATGGATTTCTGGCCTTTCCGCTGGGCTACTCCGTGGGCGGCAACGCGTGGAATGTCGGTCAGATCATTGAGGTGCCGCTGGATCGGACCGTGGCGGCCCTTCATGCGCTGCGGGGTTTCCCCTTTGCCGGGCCGAGCGTGGGGCTTTATGGTGCCTCGAGAGGGGCCGAGCATGCGCTGCTGGTAACCTCGTTGATGGCAAGAGAGGGTGTCAAAGGTCTTCCTGACTGCGTGGCGGTGCATGCGCCGCCGGATGTCATCTGTGGCGGTTTCGACGGTCGTGTTTTTCGGGACAGCGGTGACCCGGGCTGGCAGGCATGGGATGGTGCGTCGAGCGCCTGGACATGGCGCGGCAGCAGTGAGTCGCTGCTGCCGACCACGCCAATCGAGATCGAGCGTTATGAGGGCGATCTTTTTTTAAGCCATGGTACGGCGGATACCATGTGGTCGGTCGCCATGACGCGCCGGCTGGAGGCTCGGCTCAGACAGCACGGACGAACGCCGGAGGTGATCTACATGGAAGGGGAGGGGCATATCCCCGGCGATGCGGCCGAAAATGACTGGCATGCGCGTTTACTGACCTTTTTTGCCCGCACGTTAATGGCATAATCCCCGCCCAGAGCAAAGCGGCTGCCGGTCCAGCCGCGCCCGGCGAGTGGTCAACGCTATGGTCAAGATTGTTTCCCGTCTTCAAGGATGTCTGATGAAAACCCTGTTTCGCGCCTATCTCAAGGCTTCCCTGATCCTGCGCGTAACGCTGGCGCTGGTGCTGGGTGTGGTCGCCGGGCTGTTTGGCGGCGAGTACGTTACCTGGCTTTCGCCACTGGGCGATCTGCTGCTGCGCCTTTTGCAGTTTCTGATCGTGCCCATCGTGCTCTTTACCCTGATGGTGGGCATCAACCAGGCCGATGTGGGCAGCATGGGGCGGATCGGGCGCAAGGTGCTGCTCTATTATGTGGTGACCACGGCGCTGGCGATCATGGTGGGGCTGGCGGTGGCCACACTCTTTAATCCCGGGCAGGGCCTGACACTCGATACCGACGCCAGCGTCAGCGTGCCGGAAAATCCGGGACTGGTGCAGGTACTGTTGAACATCGTACCCAGCAACATCGTCTCGGCGTTTGCCGAACCCAATCTGCTGGGCATTATCTTTACCGCGGTGGTGTTTGGCCTGGCGCTGTTGTTCATGCGCACCGGTGGCGCCCAGCGCGACATGGGCGATCACCTCTATCGTCTACTGGAGGGGCTTAACGCCGTGACCATGAAGGTGATGGCGGGCGTGTTGCACGTGGTGCCGATTGGCGTGTTCGCCATCGTTGCCAACACCGTCAGCCAGCAGGGGCTTGAAACCATTCTGTCGCTGGGTGACATGG
Organism: Kushneria sp. EE4; assembly: GCF_977968315.1. Next base: position 1,902,568 of record NZ_OZ386212.1, on the reverse strand, counting down.
TGATGGTGCTCTATATCGCGCTGGGCGTGCATCTGCTGGTCTACTGCGTACTGATGAAGCTTTTTGGCGTGCGTCTGCGCGATTTCTTTCGTGAGGCCCGCACGCCCATGGCGACGGCCTTTGCCACCCAGAGCAGCTCCGGCGTGCTGCCGCTGAGTCTCAATGCGGCCAGTCGCATGGGGCTGCCGCAGTCGCTGTACGGCTTCAGCCTGCCGCTGGGTGCCACCATCAACATGGACGGCGCGGCGATCCGTATCGCCATCTCGGCGGTGTTTGCCGCCAACGTGATGGGCGTGCCGCTGGATATTGCCACCATGGCGCAGATCGTGCTGATCGGGACGCTGATCTCGATCGGCACGGCGGGTGTACCGGGGGCAGGTATCGTGATGATCGCAACCGTGTTCTCCCAGGTCGGCCTGCCGATCGAGACCGTGGCGCTTTTGACCTCCATCGATGCGCTGGTGGGTATGGGCTGTACGGCGCTCAATGTCACCGGGGATCTGGCCGGCACGGCGCTGATCGCGCGCAGCGAGCGCAAGGAACGCAAGGCGGTGTCAAAAGCGAAAAACGGCCCCGCCGAGTCCAATAAAATGGAGCCCCGGCTGTGACGACCGTGACCACCGACTATCTGATCATCGGCGCCGGCAGCATGGGTCTGGCCACCGCCGACTGGCTGGCTCACCATAGTGATGCCAGCGTGCAGCTGCTGGATGCCTTTAGTCCGCCGCATGATCAGGGCGCGCATCACGGCGAGACGCGGCTGCTGCGTCAGGCCTACGGCGAGGGCAGCAGCTACGTGCCGCTGGCCCGCCGCGCGCTCGAGCTCTGGAAACAGCTCGAAGTGGAAAGCGGCGAAACGCTGTTTCTGCCCACCGGGGTGGTCAATGTCGGCCCGCTCGGGGCGCCCTTCGTTGAGCAGGTCGCGGCCAGCGCCCGGCAGTACGGGCTGGCACTCGACAGCCTGACCGGCGATCAGCTCGCCCGGCGCTGGCCCGGCTGGGCACTGGATAACACCATGCACGGGGGGTTCGAGTCTGAGGCCGGCGTGTTGTATGTCGAGCGCATTCTCAAGTGCTGGCGCGCCCGCGTTGAGCGCTGCCCGAACGTCTCGCTGGCCACCGGTGCGCAGGTGATTCGCATTGACGCCGGTGAGCAGGGCGGCTGGGAGGCACACTGCGCCGACGGGCGGCGCTTTGTGGCCGAGCGCGTGCTGCTCGCTGCCGGTCAGCACATTGCGCCGCTGATGGCGGAGCTGGGGGTCGAGCTGCCGCTCACTCGGGTGCGCAAGACCTTTGCCTGGTATGACGGTGACGCGCGCTATGACACGGCGAATTTTCCTGGTTTCAGCCTGACCACGCCGTGGGGCGCCGTCTATTACGGCTTTCCCGACATCGACGGGGCCGGTTTCAAGATGGGCCGTCACGACAGCGGCCAGCCGCTGCCGCCCGGCGAGGCGATGCCCGGGTTTGGTGAGTTGGAAGATGACGTGAGCGAGCTTCAGCAGGTGGTGGATCGTTACTTTCCCGGTGTTGGCGCGCTGCGCTTTGGTGCGGTGTGTCAGTACATCCGCACGCCCGATGAACACTTTCTGATCGACGAGCCGCTGCCCGGCCTGATCGTGGCCGGCGGTTTTTCCGGTCACGGCTTCAAGTTTGCCAGTGCGCTGGGCGAGGCGCTGGGGGTCTGGCTCGATCAACAGTGCCGCCTGCCGGAGCTGGTCCTGTTTGGTCTGTCGCGCTGGTCACACTCACAGGATCAGCCGTCATGACGATTGCGCCTGTGATGTCGCTGACCTGCCCGCTGGACGGGGCGGCGCTGTCGCGTACCGAAAGTGGCTGGCGCTGTCCGCAGGGTCACGGTTTTGATGTGTCACGTCAGGGCCACGTCAACCTGCTACCGGTGCAGAACAAGCGCTCCCGCGACCCGGGCGACAGCCGCGCCATGATCGCGGCGCGACGGCGTTTTCTGGAGGCCGGTCACTACCAGGGCGTCGCCGAGGCCGTCAGCCGATGCGTGCTTTCCCATGGTTCGGCGCATCAGTCGCTGGCCGTGCTTGATGCCGGCTGCGGTGAGGGCTATTACCTGCGCGCGCTGGCCGATGTCGCATCTACCCGCCGGCTGTCACTGCTGGGACTGGATATCTCCAAGTGGGCGGTGCAGGCCGCTGCCGGCCGCGACCGGCGCATGCAGTGGGTGGTCGGCAGTAATGCAGCACTCCCCGTGCCGGATCAGAGCCTGGATGTGGTGCTGTGCATGTTTGGTTTCCCCACGCCTGCCGAGTTCGCCCGTGTGCTCAAACCCGGTGGATTGCTTCTGGAGGTCGAGGCCGGGCCGGACCATCTGATTGAACTGCGTGAAATCATCTACCCGACGCTCAAGCCGCCCCGCGAGGCGCGTCAGGGACCGGCGCCGGGTTTTGCGTTTGAAGACGGCGTTGAGACTGTGCGTTACGAACGCTTGCTGGAGTGCGCCGAGGAGGTTGCGGACCTGCTGATGATGACGCCGCACCTTTATCGGGCGAGCGCCGAAGGGCGGGCGAAGGCCGAGGCACTTACCCGGCTTGATATCACGGTCGACGTGCAGCTCAGAAGCAGCCGGCGCCTTTGAAAGGCGCTCCGGCTCGTACCACACCCCGCCCGGTTGCCCGGCGGGGCGTGATGCGTCCAGCACCTGCTTGATCGCTTTTTCAGGGCATCATGTTGGGTAGCATGCGCTGGTAGAGATCAAACAAAATCCACAGCGTCCCGCCGCACAGAATGACCAGAATCAGCACGGTGAAAAGAATCAGCAGCAGGTCCTCACGCTTGTTGCTGGCAAGCGTGATGTGCATGAAAAAGCGCAGGTGTACGACGACCTGCACCAGTGCGCAGACGCCGATCGTGATCCACACCGTCAGGCGCTCGACATCGGTGAAGGCGACCAGTCCAAAGGGGATCAGCGTCAGTACCAGTGCCAGGCCAAACCCCCACAGATAGCTGCGCTGCTCGCTTTGGCACTCGCGGGTCTGGCGCTCGTTGAGTTGGCGCACGCTCATGACAGCCCCCCGAGATAGACCAGTGAAAAGATGCCGATCCAGACGATATCCAGAAAGTGCCAGAGAATCGCCAGGCGCAGAAGACCGGTTTTTACCGGCGCGTCCAGACCGTGAACGGCCATCTGACCCAGCAGCGCCACCAGCCAGAGACAGGCGCCGGTCACGTGCAGGCCGTGCAGCGGCACCAGCGAGAAAAACGCCGACAGATAGCCGCTGCGCGAGGGCACGCCGCCCTTGTCGAACATGGTGTGAAAATCCTTGAGCTCGAACAGCAAAAACGCGATGCCCAGCGCCAGGGTGACCAGAAGCCACAGTACCAGCCGCATCCGGTCTTCGCGGTATTTGAGCGCCAAAGAGGCCATGCCGAAGGTAAAGCTGCTGGCCAGCAGGATCATGGTCTGAATAAAAGCGCTTTGTATCTCGAAAAGATCCTTCGGCCCGGGGCCACCGGCCGTGCCACCCAGCATGGTGATGTAAGTGGCGAACAAAAGGCCGAAGATGATCAGATCACTCATCATGAACACCCAGAAACCGAACACCATCTCCTCGCGGGTGTCCTCTTCCTGAGTGTGGCCCGGCCCCAGGTTGAGGCCCGGATGGCGACGATTGCTTTCAGGGGTGTGCGTCGTGGTCGAGTTCATTGTACGGCGCCCTCGATGGGTGGCACGGGTACGCCATGATTGGCAGTGGACTGCTCGTGTGAGCGTTTGATGGGCGTGGTTTGTTTGACCTGCGAAAGCCAGTGCTCGTGGGTGCGCTGCACCTCACAGGCCGGGATGGTGCGTCTGGTATGACGTACAAAACCGCGGGCGATCACGGCGACGAGTGTCAAAAGCCCTGCGCCAATCACCAGCCACCACATATGCCAGACCAGGCCAAACGCCATGGCAAGGCTGGTGGCGGCGATGACCGCGCCCAGGGCGCTGTTGGCCGGCATCTCGATATCGTCATACCGGTTTGGCGCCTGCCAGCCCTGGCCGCGGTCCTTTTCGGTCATGAAGGCATCCAGGCTGTAGATCTCGGGGATGACCGGGAAGTTGTATTCCGGCGGCGGGGCGGCGGTGGACCACTCCAGCGTCCGGCCATCCCAGGGGTCGCCGGCGAAGACGTTGTTGGCGTGACGGTCGCGAATGCTCACCCACAGCTGGATCAAAAGGCACAACAGCGCGCACAGAATCACCAGGGCGCCGATGAAGGCAGTAATCATCCAGGGCAGGTACTGTGGCTCGAAATACGCCACCGAGCGACGCGGCATGCCCATCATGCCCAGTACGTAGAGCGGAAAGAAGGCGAGCATGAAGCCGATAATCCAGCAAAAGGCCGCCCGATAGCCCCAGCGCTCTTCCAGTCGAAAGCCGGTGGCCTTGGGGAACCAGAAGTTGGTGGCGCTGAGCATGCCGAACAACAGCCCCGGGATCAGCATGTTGTGAAAGTGCGCCACCAGAAACAGCGAGTTGTGTACCTGATAGTCCACGCTGGGCGTGGCGAGAATGATGCCGGTCATGCCGCCAAGGACAAACAGCATGATAAAGCCGATGGCATAGACCATGGGCACCGACAGCCGGATGCGCCCGCGATACATGGTCAGCATCCAGTCATAGACCTTAACGCCGGTAGGAATGCCGATCAGCATGGTGGCAATGCCGAAGGCGGCGTTGATGTGCGCGCTCTGACCCATGGTGAAAAAGTGATGCAGCCAGACGGTAAACGACAGCACCGCAATGCACAGGGTCGCAATCACCAGAATTTTATAGCCGTAGATGCGCTTGCCGGAGAAGGTGGCAAAGACTTCGGAGAAGATGCCAAAGGGCGGCAGGATCAGGATGTAGACCTCGGGGTGGCCAAACGCCCAGAACAGGTTGACGTAGTTCATCATGTTGCCGCCCAGATCGGTGGTGAACATGTGAAAGTCAAGATAGCGATCCAGCGCCAGAAGGCCGGTGGCCACGGTCAGCGGCGGCATGCCAAAGATCATCAGAATCGCAGTGCAAAGCGCCGTCCAGGTAAACAGCGGCATGCGAAAAAGCGTCATGCCCGGGGCGCGCTTTTTAAAGATGGTCACGGCGAAGTTGATGCCGGTCAGGGTCGAGGACAGGGTCGACAGTGTCACCGCCCAGATCCAGTAGTCCACCCCGGCGCCGGGGTTATAGGAAAGCTCGGTAAAGGGCGGATAGCCGGTCCAGCCGCCGATCGAGAAGGGCGCCAGTACCAGCGAGATCATCACCAGCGCCGCACCCGCCGCGGTCAGGCCCAGACTGACCTGGTTGAGCACCGGAAAGGAGAGATCCCGCGCCCCGATCTGCAGCGGCATCACGTAGTTGATGATGCCGGTGAGAAACGGCATCGCCATGAAAAAGACCATGATGGTGCCGTGGGTGGTAAAAAGCTGCCCGAAGTGTTCGGCGGTCAAAAAGCCGCTGTCGAGCCCGACTGCCTGTTGGGCGCGCATGAATACGGCCTCGATGATGGCGCGGGCCAGCATGGCCAGCGCAATCACAATGAACATGATGCCGATTTTTTTGTGATCGGGGCTGGTAAACCACTCGGACCACAGGTACTTCCATTTGCCCAGCCAGGTGACCAGTACAACGGCCGCCAGTGCGCCGATCACGACCATGCCGGCGGCGCCGGTGGCGATGACACCGTTGATCAGCGTCATGGGAGAGTGGTCGTCCAGCATGGGCCAGAAGGGCAGCGCGTCCCAGCCAAGGCGACCGAATATCATGTGGGTTGCATCGCTCATGGCTGCGCCTCCTTGCGCTCATGAGAGGGCGATTTCGGATCAAGGGAAGAGGATGTCTCATCCGACGGTGTCGGGGGCACGCTGGTACGAGTGGCACCGAGCTGCGGCGGCGGGACGTCAAGCGCCGACCAGTCGATGGGCGAGCCGTTCATGATGATGTGAAAAAGCCCCTGCGGCACCGGTGAAAAGCGAATGACCGCGTCGGTGTCGCGGGTGTCGAGCCCGAGCTCGCGTGCCACATCGCGATTGTCTCCCTTTTGCGCGATGATCTCGTAGGCGCTCTGATCCAGCGCTCGACCCTGCTGGCGGGTGCGCCGGACAAAGTCATCAAAGGCCTTGTCATCGACGGCGCGGGTAATAAAGCGCTGGCGGTGGAAGCCCTCGCCGTTGTACTGCATGTTCTTGCCTTCAAAGCGGCCCGGGTGATCCGCCTTCAGGTGCAGCCGGGTCACCATGCGGTTCATGACGTCGATCTGACTGCCCAGCGCCGGAATGAAAAACGACTGCAATACCGTGGCCGAAGTCAGCTCAAAGGAGATCGGGCGGTCCAACGGGATGACCAGCTGGCCCATCGTAGCAATCCCCTGTTCGGGATAGATGAAAAGCCATTTCCAGTCGTAGCCCACTACCTGGATTTCAAGCGGCGGCCGGTCACCGGCAATGGGGCGGTAGGGGTCAAGCTCGTGGGTCTGGCGCCAGACATACACGCTCAAAACGACCACCACCAGCACCGGTACCGCCCACATGATGATGTCCAGCCAGCGCGACATGTACCATTTCGGGCGATAAACGGCGTGACCGCGGTAGCGATAGCGCCACAGGATCAGCGGTGTCTGTATGATGACCGGGATGACCACGATCATGACCAGTGCGATGACCACCCAGAAATGGTGCCGCTGTGCCTCGGCAATCGGGCCCTGCGGGTTCATGAAGCCGGGCATGCCGGTATCGCAGCCCGACAGCAGGGCCAGCGACACGGGCAGCGCGTAGCGTTTGACCGAGCGGTGCGGCTGTTTTCCTTGTCCTGACACGGACATATCTCCTCGATCCTTGATGCGAGATAGTTCGGTATACCTCGACGGCGCCCTGATTCGGGGCATCACTATAGACGGGCTTTGTCACTTAATCATTACTGAAGGTTACGAACGGGGCATTTTTTGTGCCCGCTCGCTGCGTCTCAATATCAGGGAAGGAAGTGGATCAAATGATCGATGAAGAGGCTTGCAAGCATCTCGAGCGCTGTGTGGCACTGGCGCGCGAGGCCCTCAGGGCCGGCGACGACCCCTTCGGCAGTGTGCTGGTCGATGGCAGTGGCCGGGTGGTCAAGGAGGCGCGCAATCGGGTGGTGACGGGGGATGCCACCGAACATCCGGAACTTGTACTGGCACGCTGGGCGGCCGCTCACATGACACCCGAGGCGCGCGCCGAGGCCACGGTCTATACCTCCGGTGAACACTGTCCGATGTGTGCCGCCGCCCATGCCTGGGCGGGGCTGGGGCGTATCGTGTTTATCAGCTCGTCAGCCCAGCTGGGCAAGTGGCTTGCGCAGTTTGGTGCGCCGGCCGCGCCCGTGCAGATGCTGTCGATCGGCGAGATCGCCCCCGGGGTCGTCGTTGAAGGGCCGGTGCCCGCACTGGTGGCAGCCGTGCGGGCGCTGCATGAGCGGCGCCATCGTGGGACGCATCGCAAAATCCTGCCGGCCTCCGGGTCGTTCGAGCGCTAGCTTTATTTGTCGAGAAGCTGTGCTTTCAGCTTGTCGGGCACCTTTTTGATGATGAGCCGATCCTGGGCTTCGTTGTATTCGATGCTGTCGCCCAGCAGGTGCGAGTCAAAGCTGATCGACATGCCGCCGGCGCGGCCGGTAAAGCGGCGAAACTGCTGCAGGGTGCGCTTGTCCGGCGGGATCTCCGGGGAGAGGCCGTAATCCTTGTTGCGGATGTAGTCGTAAAAGGCGTCCGGGCGTTCGTCATCCACCAGACTGGAGAATTCCTCGAGCGTGATCGACTCGCCGTTTTTTGACTGGTCGCTGGCATAGTCGATGACCGCGTCGGTCTTCTCGCGGCTTTGCGTTTCGTCCATCGACTCGCTTTCCACAAAGTCGCTGAAGGCCTTGAGCAGGGTGCGGGTTTCGCTGGTCGAGTCCACGCCCTCCACACAGCCCAGCAGCGCCTGAAAATCCTCGCTGAGCTTTTTGCCGCCGCGGTCGCGGGTAAAGGCGATGTATTGCTTTGACTGACCGGCCTGCCACTGGGTCAGGTCGATGCGCACCGCCAGTGTCATCTGGCTCAGATTGAGCAGGCGAGCCGTGGTGACGTTGAGCTGCTCGTCAATCGTAAAGCCTTCGCGATAGTGCAAAAGCGCCACGGTCAGAAATTCGGCCTCGCCCTGACGGGCATGGACAAACAGCAGCGGCCCGCCGGTGGGAAGGTGCTCATCGATCAGCGCGCGAAAGCCCTCACCACTTTGCCGGGTAAAGTCGACAAAGTCCCGGTTGCCGGCCAGATAGTCGCTCAACGCGTGGGCAAAGGTGCTTTGTGCTTCGCCATCGTTGAAATGGCCCCAGCCTCGCGTCTTGCCGTTGAAGGTCGCATTGAAATGGTTGAGCAGGCTCTCCATCGCCGCTGATTCGGCCATGGGGGCGCTTGAGGCGCTGAGTGTCGCGTTCTGGTCGTCGGCGGACTTGTCGAGGTGATGGACGATGCTTTGAAGAATCGGCATGACAATGATCCGGCAGAAAATGTGGCGCGATGATAACGCGACAAGGGCCTCAGGGGCAGTATGACGCCTTGTGTGTCATGCCCCGGGAGCGACATGATGGGGCCATGACGCACTTTGATATTCGTCGCTATCGACGAGAGGATTTCCACGCTCTTGCCGCGCTGTATTTCAGCGCTAAGGGCGATGAGTTTCGCTTCGAGCCGAACGGGCCCGAACGGTTTCCGGTTATACCGTTACCTTTTGATGAGTCACGTTTGAAGGCTTTTAGTGATTGCGAGGCGCTGTTAATGATCGGTGACGCGGAACCTGTCGGCGTTATCTACTGGCGGGAAAGCCATATCGTGGGCCTGCTGGTGGATCCTGCCGTGCGCGGCAAGGGGGTCGGGCGGGCATTGATGACGGCGGCACTCGCTCAAATGGGGGAGAGCGTCACACTGGCGGTGGTGGTTTCCAATGTACCAGCGATCAGACTGTATCAATCCCTGCGCTTTCATGGCGTGGGCCGGCGTCAGGGGTATTATCAGGGGGTAGCGGTCACGCTGCTGGAGATGGCGCGTGGCCCGATCGGTTGACATCAGGGCTGGATCAGATTTTCGTCTTGCGCCCCGGGCGCAGGCGCAGGGTTACATCGATGCCGAGGACCTGACGCCGGCATGGTGGGCCATATCGCCCTGGGTCTGACTGTGCATCAGCGCGGAATGATCCTCGGAAGGCGATGGGTTACCGGCGAAGACCATGCCATAGATCAAGAGGATGGCGGTTGTTATCGCAAGACATTTGTCAGTCAACATCATGGTGGTGAATCTCCTGGTCCAAAATCACGTCGTCAGCCCTGACCAGGCTGACGCCTTATCGTGACCGTTTAATGACAAGGACGATCAGAAGAGAAAAGCGCCTTTATAGGGGTATTTTTCGGACACGCCGGCTGAAACGTCATTTCTGGTCTATAACTCAACGGTAGCGTTACCTTATTTAATGTCACCGTAAGCTTTTGAAGCGGTGCCTCGTTCAAGGCAAGGAGGCCAGTCATGTCACGTTTTTCACGCTTTACCCGTACCAGTGCCCTGGTGCTGGCGGCTGTACTGGGCGCCACCACGCTGTCGGCCTGTACTACCACCAGCCCCTCCGATCGCCAGAGCCAGGTGGCCAAGCGCGCCGAGCTTGATCAGAGCGTGCAGGAAACGCTCGACCGGCTGTATCGCACGGCGCCTCAGGCCCGCAGTCTGGTGCAGCAGGCGCAGGGAGTGCTGGTGTTCCCGGGTGTGCTCGGCGCAAGCTTTGTGTTCGGCGCCAGCCACGGCGACGGGCAGCTTTTGATTGATGGGTCTGATGCCGGTTACTACACCACCACCAGTGGCTCGGTCGGTTTCCAGGCGGGCGCGCAGTCCCAGGCGATCGTTTATCTTCTGATGAGCGAGGGTGCACTCAATCGCGTGCGCAGCGATAACGGCTGGTCGATTGGTGCCAATGCAGGGGTTGCCGTGGCCGATGTCGGTGCCAACGGTCAGATCACCAACAACACTGCCAATCAGGAAGTTGTTGCCTTTGTCATGAACAATCAGGGCATTCAGGGTGGGGTATCACTTGAAGGGGCGAAAATTTCCAAGGTCGGCCGTTAACGCCGGGCATCCAGCGATAGCTTCTGCCATTTGAAAATGAAAAAACCCACCGATCGGTGGGTTTTTTCGTGAGTGCCGGCGCGCGTCAGGCGCTCTCGGGCAGCTCGGCGTTGTGATAGATGTTTTGTACATCGTCCAGGTCGTTGAGCATGCCCAGAAACTTCTCGAGATGGGCGACGTCTTCCCCTTCGACCGGGGTGGTGGTCTGTGGCACGAACTGGATCTCGTCGGTGTCGAAATCGAGTTCGCCGAAGGTATCCAGAAGCGCCTGCTTGGCTTTGGCATATTCAGTGTGCGGGGCAAAGACCGTGAGGCGACCGTCCTCGTTTTCGATGTCGCTGACGTCAACATCGGCTTCCATCAGCGCCTCGAGGGTGGCGTCTTCATCCTCGCCCTTGAAGGCAAGAATGGCGCTGTGATCGAACATGTGGCTGACGCTGCCGGGTGTGCCGATCTTTGATTTCGTCTTGGTAAAGACGCCGCGCACATCGCCGAAGGTGCGGTTGGGGTTGTCGGTCAGACACTCCACGATCACCATGCAGTTGCCGGGGCCAAAGCCTTCATAGCGTGCCGGCGAGAAATCCTCACCGCCTGCGCCATTGGCCTTGTCGAGCGCCTTGTCGATGACGTGTGAGGGCACCTGATCCTTCTTGGCCCGCTCGATCAGACCACGCAGGGTCAGATTGCCGGACGGGTCGGTACCGCCTGACTTGGCGCAGACATAGATTTCACGCCCATACTTGCTGTAGACCTTGGTCTTGGCGTCGGCCGTTTTGGCCATGGATTCCTTGCGGTTCTGGAAAGCCCTGCCCATATCGAATTCCGTTCCTTGATTACCATTATGAAGCCGATTTTACGTTAATGGCGCCGGAAGCGAACAGCGTTATTTGAAACGACCCGCGTCGGGTCGTGAACGCACCCGACTCACGGATATTGCGCATCGGCTCTGTTATGCTGCGCGCCCTGCACATAATGCCTTGCATGACGGGCAGTCCATTTACTACAGCCTACAAGGATTTGTCCTCATGTCGAACGATGCCTCGGAGGCCGTGACCGATTTCGCGGCGCTGGATCTGCCGCCGACACTGGCAGAGAATCTGGCAACGCTTGGCTATCACACCATGACGCCCATTCAGGCCGAAAGCCTGCCGTTGATGCTGGCCGGTCGGGACGTGATCGGTCGCGGGCGTACCGGCTCTGGCAAGACCGCCGCTTTCGGGCTGGGCCTTCTGGCGCGTCTGGACGTCAAGCGCTTTTGCGTCCAGACGCTGGTGCTGTGCCCGACGCGCGAGCTGGCCGATCAGGTTGGCGAGGAGATCCGGCGTCTGGCCCGCGGCCTTCACAACGTCAAGGTGCTGACCCTGTGTGGCGGCGTGCCGGTCGGACCCCAGCGAGAGTCACTGGCCCACGGCGCGCATATCATCGTGGGCACGCCCGGGCGGGTGGAGGATCATCTGCGCCGGGGCTCGCTGAGCCTTGACGCTTTGACCGTGCTGGTGCTCGATGAAGCCGATCGCATGCTCGACATGGGCTTTCAGGACGCCCTCGATGCCATTATCGAGGTCACCCCCCGTCGTCGTCAGACGCTGCTGTTCAGCGCCACCTGGAGCGAGTCGCTGGCGCCGGTCGCCGCCCGGGTGATGCAGGACCCGACAACCGTCGAGGTGGATACCGATCACGATGAGCACAGCATTCGTCAGCACTTTTACGCCGTCGACAACGATACGGCGCGCCTTGAGGCGCTGAGACGATTGCTGCTCAAGTATCGCCCGACCTCCAGCGTGGTGTTTTGTAATACCCGGCGCGAGGTGCAGTCGGTCAGCGATGCCCTCAACGATCACGGTTTTGATGCCGCAGCGCTTCACGGTGACATGGAGCAGCGCGACCGCGACCGAACGCTGATTCTTTTGGCCAACGGCAGCATCTCGATTCTGGTCGCCACCGATGTGGCCGCCCGCGGGCTTGATGTCGAAGCGCTGGATGCGGTGTTCAACTATCAATTGGCCCACGACGTGGAAACGCATGTCCACCGGGTTGGGCGCACCGGGCGGGCCGGCGGGCAGGGCACGGCTCATAGTCTGGTCGGTGAGCGCGAACGCGCGCGGCTCTCGCTTCATGAAACGCAGCAGGATGGCCCGGTAACGCTTGAGGCGCTGCCGGATGCGAGCGTGCTGACGCGCTCGCCCTTCAAGCCGGCGATGGCGACGCTTGTGATCGATGCCGGCAAAAAGCAAAAGATTCGCCCGGGCGATATCGTCGGAGCCCTGACCGGGGAGGCCGGTATCGACGCCTCACAGGTGGGTAAAATCAGGGTGCTGGATCGAAATGCCTGGGTGGCGGTACACCGTGATGTGGCGGATGCCGCACTGCTGCACCTGAACAACGGACGCCTCAAGGGGCGCAGCTTCCGGGCACGGCGCGTGTCGCGCTGATCCTCCGATATCAGGTACGGATCATGTACGTTGCGTGTCGATAGGGTCATCATGACCGCTATATTGGACTTGTCATGACAGGAGCGAGCAAAGAGGTCGCATGAAAATTCCCAAACGATTGCAGCCACTGGTAGATGATGGGCTGATCGATGACATCGTGTTTCAGCTTCAAAGCGGCAAGGAAGCTCAGGTCTACGTGGTGCGCTGTGGCAGTGAGCTGCGCTGTGCCAAGATCTTCAAGGAAGCCAGCAAGCGCAGTTTCAAGCAGGCCGTTCAGTATCAGGAGGGGCGCCAGGTCCGCAACAGCCGCCGGGCCCGCGCCATGTCCAAAAAGACCCGCTACGGCCAGCGCGAACAGGAATCGGCCTGGCTCAACGCCGAGGTCGAGGCGCTGTACCGACTGTCTGACGCCGGCGTACGCGTGCCCGAGCCGCACGGTTTTGTCGACGGCGTACTGCTCATGGAGATGATCGTTGATGACGAAGGCGATCCCGCCCCGCGTCTTGATGACATCAAGCTCAGTGAAGAACAGGCGATCGAGTACCATCACCGCATTGTGACGGATGTGGCGCGCATGCTGTGCGCCGGGCTGGTCCATGGCGACCTGTCGGAGTTCAATGTGCTGGTGGGACGTGAAGGCCCGGTCATCATCGATCTGCCTCAGGCCGTTGACGCTGCCGGCAACAACAATGCGCCGCGCATGCTGCTGCGTGATGTCGACAACATGCGTCGCAGCTTCGGGCGCTACGCGCCGTCGCTTTTGAATACCGACTATGGCCTTGAGATCTGGTCACTCTATGAAGCCGGTGAACTCCATCCCGACCATCCGCTGACCGGCATTTTCGACCGTGACAGTGCCAGCGTGGATGTCAGCGACCTGCTCGAGGTCATCGAGGACGTGCGCGAGGAAGAGCAGGAGCGTCGACGTCGCGAGCAGGAGCAGGACGAGGAGGACCGGGACATCAGTCAGTAAAGGGCCCGAGTGGCGCGATCTGCGCCGTTTTCGAGTGTAAAAGCTCGGTCATGGCGCGCTCGCTGATCGGACGGCTGAAGTAGTACCCCTGCAGGCAGTGCGCGCCGAGGTCGCACATGATGTGTGCGACCTCGGCCGTTTCGATACCCTCGGCGGTGACATCAAGCCCGCAGGCCTGGGCAATCTGGATGATGGCCCGCACGATCGTGATATCCCGCCCGGAATGCGCCTCGGCAAGCTTGAGCACAAAGCTCTTGTCGATCTTGAGAATGTCCAGCGGCATCCACTGCAGGTAGCTCAGCGCACTGTAGCCGGTACCGAAGTCATCCAGCGCCAGTCGTACGCCCATCGCTCTCAGTCGGGCCAGACGGTCGAGTACTGCCTTTTCGGCGCTGATGTAAAGGCTTTCCGTGATTTCCAGAATCAGACAGCTCGCCGGCAGGCCGCTGTCTTTCAGTGCATCGACGACATGATTGACGAAGGCCTCTTCACGCAGCTGTATCGGTGAGACGTTGATCGAGATGCTTTCAAAGGTGTGCTGTTCAAGACGCCAGCGTGCGGCCGTGTGGATGACGTCATGCAGCATCTGTCGGCCCACTTCGCGGATGAGCCCCTGTTCTTCCAGCAGAGGAATGAATTCGGCAGGGCCGGGCGCATCGGCGGTCTGCCAGCGCAGCAGCGCCTCTGCACCCACGATCCGGTAGTCACTCGAGACAATGGGTTGAAAGAACGCCACGAATTCCTGACGGGTAACGGCCTGGCGCACGCGCAGGGCGAGCTGTTTGCGTCGCTCGAGCTGCTCGGCAATCTCGGCGTCAAAGCGGCGCAGACTGGTACCGCCGTGTTCGCGAGCATGGCTCAGGGCGGTGTCAGCGGTGTAGAACAGGGCGTGCCCATCGCTGGCATCGTCGGGGTAAACGGCAAGGCCGGCGCTGAAGGCCGGATCGATACGGTAGTGATCGAGTATCAAAGGCTGGGTGAGATCGGCCAGCAGCGCCTCGACAAGGGTGTCGGCATGACGGACATCGATCAGGGGCAGCAGCAGCACGAACTCATCGCTGCCCAGGCGCGCCACGCTGCGACTCAACGGCTCACTTTCAAGACGTCGGGCAATCTCGAACAGGTAACGATCGGCAATCTCGTGGCCGTACTCCTCGTTGATCTCTCCAAACCCGGACAGATCGATATACAAAAGCGCCAGCGGTCGCGTGTCGATGGTGATGGTTTCAAGGTCACGAAAGAACGCGGCCCGGTTCAGGGCGCCGGTGAGCACGTCACGCCAGGCCATGCGCTCGATGGCCTGGCGGTCGCGTTCACTCTTGTAGACATGGGCCAGCTCGCGCACCAGTGCCAGTATCATCTCCTGGCTGAAGGCCGGGTCGTCATCCTCGAGATAGGAAAAAAGCTCCATCGCGCCCATGCACTGCTCACCGATGCCGATACCGCAGAGAAACCGCCGTGGCATGTTCTCCGGCCAGCGCTTCTCGGCAGTGATGCGCTCATCGGCCATGAACTCGAGCGGGCTGGCCTGTTCCAGCCACATCCGGGCCGAGGCGGTCAGGCTGTCGCCGGGGCGGGTCAGCGGGTTTTCACCTTCACACAGGGCAGACACGCGCACCGGTGGCGTGATGTTGTCAAAGGGCTTGTAGACGACGCGACAGTAGCGCCAGACCGTGTGCTTCAAAAGCGCCTTCAGGGCCTCCTGAGTGGCCTGGCGCAGGCGCATGCTGCCGTGCGTCTGGGTGGCAACCTGAGAGATGGCCTGAAGCTTTAACTGCTCGCGATAAAGGCGGCGCGTGCTGGTTTCGGCAACGTGCTCGGCATCATGACGAGCCTTGCGTTCACGCGCGAGCTGCCTTTGCAGGCGCTCGATGGTGTCGGGAAGATTTTCCGAGAGCGGTTTTTTCATCGGATCGTGATACGAAAAAGGCAGTGATCATCACCGCGGTGGCGACACTGGATATGGTCGATTTCGATGGATTCGTCAAAGTAGTCACCACAGCCCTGCATCAGCCCGTGAGCAAGGCTGCAGATGCCGCGCGCCGATCGATACTCCATCACCATGGTGTTGTCGGAGACCTCATGATAATGAAAGACCGGGACGATGGCATCGGGGTGATATCTGACCACCTCGGGGTGAATGACATTATTGAGCGCTTTGAGCGTGGCAAATGTCGTGTTGAAGCGCTCGAGCATGCCCGGGTAGAAGCCGCCAAGACGCGGCAGCATCTCGCGGCCCAGCCAGTGAAGACACTCCCGTGGTGTCATGCCCGTGCGGTGACTGGCAGCGCTTACCAGCGACAACATGTCATGGTCGTCATAGTTGCCAAGCGATGAATAGGCGCCGCTGACGCGGGCATCGTCGAGTATCTCTTCCCAGAGCTGTTCATCGAAGCGACTGACCACAATGTCGTTAAACATGTTGAAGATGATGCCCTTCATGCCCTGATCCCTTTCGTGGTCGTCACGTCCGTTCGTGCGCTGTCTGCCATACCATATCGGCCGGACGGTGGTGGGCTGAAGCCTGACCATGGTCGAGGCGCCGTGACCGATGCCATGAATACAGAGTATTTCATCGCGTCAATACATCGATGGTTGCGCATGAACCGGTCTGCTTTATTAAGGTATATTTCAACATTGCCGGCAAGAGAAGCCTTTCCTGGGGCCTCGGGTCATGACCCATCGTGTGGCCATCGCTGGCCGCAGGGCTATCTCCAACCCGAAATGGCCGCATGGGTGGTTTTATGCGTCTACCTGCATATAGTGGGAGACAAGGTCACACCGCTTACGATTTCCGAAAAGGCCGTACATGTTCAGTCATCCGATCACCGAGACGCTGTCCCTATCGCTGCTCCACCCGCATATGGCGCCCGAACTCTATCGGCTGGTGGACGACAACCGGCGCTTTCTGAGCCAGTGGCTGGGCTGGGTGGCCCAGACGAACTCACCGGCCGATAGTGCCGCCTTCATTCGTCAGGCGCTGCACGATTACGCCGACGGCAGGCGTCTGGTATGCGGTCTCCACTATCATCAGGGGCGTCCCCGGCTGGTGGGGACAGTGAGTTTCAACGAGATCGTGCCGGCGACCGGCCGGGCCAGCCTGGGCTACTGGCAGGGGGAGCGCTGGCAGGGGTTTGGGCTGATGACGCTGGCCTGTCAGGCGATGATCCGGCTGGCGTTTGAGCAGTACGGCCTTGAAAAGGTGCAGATCGCGGCAGCAACAGGCAACACCCGAAGCCGGGCCGTCTGCGAGCGTCTGGGCGCCACACTTGAAGGTGTGATCACGCGCGCCGAAAACGTCAACGGTGTCGTGCATGACCACGCCGTTTATGGTTTATGCCGTGAAATAACCACATCGCCGATCGAGACAGGGCACTGATGGGCAGCGCCCGGTCTCGATGGCGGGTAGCGCCGCGGCACATTCGTTCATTAAAGTAGTCCCATGATTTCTTTCCAATCTGCACCGATTCAAGAGAGCCTCCATTGAACACCCCCGATCTGATACATACTCGAATGAAACGTCTGCGGCTGGTGTCCATACTGGAAGGCACAACGCTTTTGCTTTTGATTGTGGTGGCCGTACCGCTCAAGCATGTGGCCGGTCTGCCGATTGCCGTCTCCATCATGGGGCCCATCCATGGCGTGGCCTTTTTGCTCTATCTGTCGGTGGTCTTTCGAGTGGTGTCCATGGGCGGCTGGAACGGGCTGGATATCGCCCGCATGATTCTGGCGGCCTTTCTGCCGTTCGGCGCCTTTATCAATGCCCCTTTCATGCGTCGCAAGGAGAAGGATCTGGTACGAATGGCCACGTAAGCGTTTGCGGGCTTATTCGGCCCGGTCGCGAGGCGAGTGCTGATCACTTGCCGGCTGATTGCCAAAGTAACGCTTGTATTCCCGACTGAACTGCGAGGCACTCTGATAGCCCACGGCGCCGGCGGCACTGCTGACGTTGTGGGTTCTGGCCGTGATCATGGCGCGGGCCTTCAAAAGCCGGATGCGCTTTTGATACTGCAGGGGCGACAAATGGGTAAAGCGCTTGAAGTGATGATGAAAGGCCGAAGCGCTCATGTTGACCTTCTCGGCCAGCGTTTCGACGGCCAGCGGCTGGGCATAGTCGCGATGCAGCGTCTCCAGCGCATGGCCGATGCGCCCATACTGGGTCTGCTGCAACAGCTGGCGCAGTGATTCTCCCTGTGGCCCCCTGAGTGCCTCGAACAACACCTCCCGAATGCGCTGTTGGCCCAGTGCCCGGCACAGCGTTTCATCGTGCAGACACTCCAGCAGGTGCATGACGCCATGGCCCATGGAATCCGGCAGCGTGACGGCTGCCATGGGATCGGGCGATGAGACATTGTCCGTGGCGGTCGGCATGACCTGAGCCAGCTCTCCCAGCATGATCATGTCGATGCCGATAAAGACCCCCAGCAGGGGCGCCTGCGGTGTGGCCTGCGTCTCGCATTCAAAGGGCACCGGCATGGCCTGTACCAGATAGTGCCCGGCGCCATAGTGAATGACGCGCTCGCCCAGATAGCCCACCTTTTCACCCTGAGCGATGATGATCAGTCCCGGCTCGTAGACCAGCGGCGTGCGCTGATGGCTGCCGTGAAGGGCCATCAGCTGCACCCCTTCAAGGGCCGTGGGGATGTAGCCGTCCCGATCGATCAAGGGCGTTATCAGATCGCACATGCGCTGATAAAGGGCATGAGAGCCAGCATAAGCGTTCTGGAGGAGGGCTTCAGACATGGGGTGGGTCGATCCGTGGTTCGTGGCGGTGTCCGGCGTTGATGATCAACGGTAACAGGATTGTGCATACAAAGCGCCAAAACGATACCTTGTAACGATTTTTTCTGCAGGAATAGGCAAGTACGTAGCAGGACCATGTATGGCGCGACGCCGGCTTCGCTCCCACACTGATGCCACTTCAACGTGACCTGTTCAAGCGCAGGTCGTCAATTTTGACGCATCACGCGCAAGGAGACGTATTCATGTCGACACCCGCCAGAGGCTATGCCGCTCATAGCGCCGAAACACCGCTTGCGCCCTGGAATTTCGAACGCCGCGCGCCGCGTCCTGATGATGTTTCCATCGAGATCATGTACTGCGGCGTCTGCCACAGTGACCTTCACTTCGCCCGTGATGACTGGGGCATGGCCGCCTACCCGGTCGTCCCGGGGCATGAGATCGTGGGGCGTGTCACCGCCGTGGGCGATGACGTCACGGCCTACAAGGCCGGCGATATCGTCGGTGTGGGCTGCATGGTGGATTCCTGCCGTCAGTGCAACTCCTGTAACAGCGGTCTTGAGCAGTACTGCGCTGAAGGGTTCACCATGACCTATGGCAGCCCTGACCGGCACGACAATACCCTGACGCAGGGCGGATATTCCGACTCGGTCGTGGTCAGCGAGCGATTCGTGGTCCGCATGCCCGAGGGCATCGACCTCAAGTCCGCCGCACCGCTGCTGTGTGCCGGCATCACCACCTATTCACCGCTCAAGCACTACGGCGTCAAGCCGGGCGACAGGGTGGGCGTCATCGGTATGGGCGGTCTGGGTCACGTGGGTGTGAAGCTTGCCAGCGCGCTGGGCGCCGAGGTCACACTCTTTACCCGCTCCGAGTCCAAGGTCGCCGAGGCGAAGGAGCAGGGCGCCGATCATGTGGTGGTTTCCACCGATGACGAGCAGATGGCTGCCATCACCGAGACCTTTGATTTCATGCTTGATACCGTTCCGGTACAGCATGACATCAACCCCTATCTCAACGCGCTCAAGCCCGACGGCACGCACATTCTGGTCGGCCTGCTCGAGCCTATCGACCCGGCCGTCAGCGGTGCCAATCTGGTGTTTCGTCGCCGGGTGCTGGCCGGCTCGCTCATCGGCGGCATGCCCGAGACCCAGGAAGTGCTGGAGTTCTGCGCCGAGCATGGCATTACCTGTGATGTCGAGATGATCAACATCGATCAGATCAATGAGGCCTGGGATCGCATGCAAAAGGGCGACGTGCGCTATCGCTTCGTGATCGACATGGCCTCCATGAAAGGCGACCGCGCGGCCTGATCTGACGCCGGCTCTCCGGTCCTGTTCAAACCGGCGCCCCTGGGGCGCCGGTTTTTTTATATCATCACGCATTGCCCATTCGGGCAGCAGCTCCATTATCCGACGGAAGTGATTTATGCACAGCGATGAATTCTATATGCACCGGGCGCTGGATCAGGCCCATCTGGCGATGGCTGCCGGTGAAGTGCCGGTGGGAGCGGTCGTGGTCAGCGCCGAAGGTGAGGTAATCGGTGAGGGATTCAACGCTCCGGTCGGGCAACATGACCCGACAGCGCATGCCGAAGTGCAGGCGCTGCGTGATGCCGGCCAGCGCTCCGGCAACTATCGACTGACCGGGTGCACGCTGTATGTCAGTGTCGAACCCTGCCTGATGTGTACCGGGGCCATCATTCATGCCCGGATCAAGCGGGTTGTCTATGGGGCGCCGGAGCCCAGAACCGGCATGGCGCAGTCAAAGGCCAATCTTTTTGCCCAGCCCTGGCACAACCATGACGTTGAAGTGGTCTCGGGCGTACTGGCAGCGCCTGCCCGGCGGCTTTTGAAAACCTTTTTTGCGCAGCGGCGTCAGTCGTTTTGAGTGCCGGATGATGTCGAATCCAGCGCGCCGGCCACTTCAACGCGATTGCGTCCGGCAAGCTTTGCTCGATAAAGCGCCTGGTCGGCTGCCTGAATGAGATCCGACAGGGTATCGCTGGCGCGGCGGGTCGTGATCAGCCCGGCGCTGATGGTGACGTGGTAGCGTGCGTCGTGTCTTGCCAGGTGCAGCGCCTCGACGCCGTGACGCAGCTGCTCGCCAACCTCTGCTGCCTTTTCGGGAGTGATCCCGGGCAGACAGGCAATAAACTCTTCTCCGCCGAAGCGGGCCAGCATGCCGCCATGGGCGATGACGACTTCCTGCATGCGAAGCGCCACGCGCTGTAAATAGTCATCGCCGGTGGGATGGCCCAGCTGGTCGTTGATCTGCTTGAAGTGATCGATATCCAGCAAGATCAGTGTCCTGGGCCGGGAGGCATCCAGTTTTCCAACCCACTGGCTGAAATAGCGCCGGTTGGGGAGGCGGGTCAGCTCGTCATGCTGTGCCAGCCACTCCACCTCCTGTTGCAGGGCGATGCGTTTTTCCACTTCGCCCCGCAGGCGATAGTTGGCATCCTTGACGCCGCTGTGGCGCCGACGCAGGCGGTGATGAAAATACATCAGCAGATAGATCATCCAGGTAAAGAGCAGCCCGGTGATCAGCACGATAGCCGGCAGCTTGGAGCGCTCGTCAAAAAGACGGGCATAGCTTGCCTCGGCACAGAGTGTGAAGTTGCTCTGGCCCAGCCGCAAAATGTTGCAGTGCTCCAGCATGCTCAGGGCGCCGGGGGCATCGGAGCTGTACAGGGTATTGCCCTCATGCAGGACCCGAATGCGAAAGTTGTGGTTGTCCCGGGCGTCGTCGAGGGTTGCAAAAAGGCGTGACGGGTCGACCACAAAGGCCGCCGCGCCCTGAACGGCGGAGCTGTTGAGATCACGAATGGGCTGATAAAAGATCACGCCACGCCCGCCATTGGTCAGACTGACCATGCCGGTGGCGCCAGCCTTTCCGCCGAGCGCATCGGCCAGCGCTTCATCATCTTCGCTTGAGAGCACATGGTGGCCCAGCAGCGGTTGATTGGCCCGCCGGGGGTAGGCGTGCATGATGCGCGGCCCCTGGCGATGGATGTAGGCGATGGTCTGCATGTAGTCGAAATGATCGACAAGGTGTTGCGCGCGATGGGTCCAGGCACGGCTTGAGGGCGCTTCACCGGCGCTGTCCCAGCTGATGGCAAAGCGCTGCATGGCCTGGTCGCTGACGCTGATCTCCTGGCCCAGCCGCTCGCTGAGGGCATCAACACGCGTACGCGCCACCTGATTGACCTCGCGAATGTTCTGGCTGTTGTGGTAGTGCCAGAGCACCAGCAGCACCAGCAGTACGGCCATCGCGGCGGCCAGCGCGACGCCGATGGCGCCCGGGCGACGCTGGGGCCACTGTGTGACCACTTCGGCGGCCAGTAACAGTGCGATGGCCATCAGCGTGGATGCCGACAGCGACACCTCATGCAGCGAGACAAACCAGTGCTGCTCGATCAGGTGCATGGCGGTCAGCATGCCTGCCATGGCCAGTAAAATGGGGGCAACGCCACCCGGGCGCGTGGGGAACAGCGGCAGGAGCAATAAAAACACCAGCGCCAGGGTGATCAAAATGGACGGGCGCAGGGAGTAAAAGGGCACCCGGTCAGGCCAGCGATCAAACAGCATTGCCCACTGGCCGTAATCCATGATGCCGTCCGGCAGCACAAAGGAGCCCATCAGGGCGAGCAGCGGTAGCAGCGTGACAGCGGAAACCGCCATGGCGCAGGGTTTCAGATGATAGGGGCGCCACCGGCCGGCGAGGTTCATCGCAAGCCTTGATAGCGTGACCATGCCCACCATGGCCAGCAGCAGGTGTTCCAGCGAGCGCGTCAGCCACCATCCCGCCATGACACAGGGCAGGGCAAGCAGGGTCAGCAGCAGGTCACCATGACGGGCGAAAAGGGCTTTCATGGAACAGGCGGTACGGTCTCGAAGACGGGGGTGGTCGTTGTACTGGCCGTGGCACGCGAAAGCGATGAGAACTGATGCTGGCTGCGTTCCACCCAGTTCAGAATCTCTTCGTAGCGCTTGATGTTGCGCACGTAAAGTGCGGCCACATTACCACGCGCAAAGCCATGTTCCACGCGGTTATACCAGCTGCTCTCCTGCAAAAGCGGCAGCATCTGTTTAATCGAACCCCACTCATCCGGATCATGGCCCTGAAGGCGTGCCAGTCGGCGCGCGTCATAGAGATGGCCCAGCCCCAGGTTATAGGCGGCCAGCGTCATCCAGGTCCGGTCCGGCTCGGCGACCGTGTCGGGAATTCGGTCATGCAGATAGCGCAGATAGCGGGCGCCGCCGTCGATGCTCTGCTGCGGGTCCTTGCGGTCAGACACATTCATGTGGCGGGCCGTATCACGGGTCAGCATCATCAGTCCCTTGACGCCGGTCGGAGAGACGGCGTCGGGTTGCCAGTGGGACTCCTGATAGCCCACCGCTGCCAGAAGCTTCCAGTCAAAGCCGGTGTCGCCGGCGGCCTGTTTGAAATCATTCATCCATTGGCCCAGATGCGCCTGTGCCTGGCCGATAAAGCGCCGCGCGCCGACATATTCAAGGTAGTCATCATGGCCAAAGTACTTCTGTGTCAGACGCTCCAGATCACCGGAGCGTCGCATGCCATCAATAAAGGCATTGGCGCGCTCCACCAGCGATGGGTCAGTGCGAGCCGGGAAGGCCCACGCCAGAGTGACGGGCTCACCGATGGTCAGCGCGCTCGCCACGTCCGGAAAGAACAGGCGGCTCAATTTGAACTCGTGAGCATAGACCACTGCAGCGTCAAGTTCTCCGCTTTCCACCATGCCCAGCAGATCCGTGGTCTCGATATCGGGGCTTTCACGCCAGGTCAGTGTCGGATGCGTTTTCTGCAGATCGCGCAGAACCCGGCTGGTACCGGCACCGGCCACCGTGCCGATATCCAGCCCGTCCAGATCCTGGATCGTTTTGGGCGCCTGCGCGCCGCGTCGATAGGCCACCATGGGCTGCATCGACATGATCGGATGTGAATAGGTCACATCCTGGCGCTGGCGGTCCAGTACCAGACCGGCCGCGCCGATGTCGGTCTGACCGCCGGCCACCTGTTCGAGCACATCGCCGATATGGTGGTCGTTTTCCACGGCAAGGCTCACGCCCAGATCATCGGCAAAACGGCGAAAGAGCTCGAACTCGAACCCGGTCGGTCCCTGGCGGCCTTCATAAAAGGTGGCCGGCGTATTGCGCGTGGTGATTTCGAGAAAATCACGCCGCTGGATGTCAGCCAGGGTGGTGGGAGAGGTCATCGGCATCAGCTCGGCAGACCACGTCGAGATCGCGCGGGCAGGCGTCAGCAGCAGCAAAAGCGCCACCGCAAGCCCTGCAATCTGTCGGGTTGTGCGTAAAAAATGCCTGTACATGGGAAGAAACGGCCGTTTGAAAGAGGCCTCAAGATACCGATGGTAACCACCCCCGGCTAGTCGATGGCTCTTACCTGCACGATAGCCTCAGTCTTTCGACTGACGCGGAACCATAACCGTCTCGCGTGGTAGACCTTCGCCTCATGAGTCGCTTTCCAGTATGATGGCGCCCTCGCCGCCTGGCGCTGTTTCAATACGGGGGCCGCTGTATCCTTTCGATGGCGTTCCCGCACCACACCTCATTTCCTGTCAGTCAGTAGAGGCTTCGTTCGTCATGCTCGAACTGCACGGCCAGAGTGCCCTTTCTTCCTTTCGTCACGCCCGTTTGCTTGCCCGCCTGCGTGAGGCGATGCCGGGCGTGACAGACGTGCGGGCGATGCACCGCTACTTTCTGGACGTCGAACGGACGCCAGAGCCCCGGGTGCTCGAGCGTCTTTGTGCGCTGCTGGAGGCCGAGCAGACAACCGCTTCGGTACCGACCGGTGCCCTGTATCTGGTGGTGCCGCGCTTTGGCACCGTCTCGCCGTGGTCTTCCAAGGCCACCGATATCGCCCACAACTGCGGGCTGCACCAGGTGCGTCGCATCGAAGCGGGCGTGGCCTATTTCGTCGAGACGGGCGCGCTGCCCTCAAGGGAGGAAGCCGAGGCGATTCGCCAGGTGCTCGCCGATCGCATGACGCAGACCGTGCTGTTTGACACAAGCGATGCCGCAAAGCTCTTTGAGCGCCATCAGCCGGCGCCGGAAAGCCACGTGGACATTGTGCAGGGCGGGCGCGAGGCGCTGGTAGCAGCCAACGTCACGCTGGGTCTGGCCCTTGCCGAAGATGAAATCGACTATCTGGTCGAGTCCTTCACCGACCTTGGGCGCAATCCCAGCGATGTCGAGCTGATGATGTTTGCCCAGGCCAACTCCGAGCATTGCCGCCACAAGATATTTAATGCCGACTGGCGCATTGACGGCCAGGCGCAACAACACTCGCTGTTCGGCATGATTCGCAATACGCACCAGTGTTCACCGGACAATGTACTGTCGGCCTACAGCGACAATGCCGCCATTATCCGTGGCCATGACGCAGGGCGCTTTCTGGCCGACAGCCGGGACTTTCGCTTTGTGACCCATCAGGAGCCGATCCATATCCTGATGAAGGTCGAAACGCACAACCACCCGACGGCCATTGCCCCCTATCCGGGCGCGGCGACCGGCGCCGGCGGCGAGATCCGTGACGAGGGCGCGACCGGGCGTGGCGGCAAGCCCAAGGCCGGCCTGACCGGCTTTACCGTCTCCAACCTGCGTATCCCCGAGCTGTTGCAGCCCTGGGAGGTGTTTGATTACGGCAAGCCCGAGCGCATCAAGAGCGCACTCGACATCATGATCGAGGCGCCCATTGGCGCGGCGGCGTTCAACAACGAGTTCGGCCGCCCGGCGCTCAACGGCTATTTCCGTACCTATGAGCATGACGTGGTCGGCCCGGCCGGCGTCGAGCGGCGCGGCTACCACAAGCCCATCATGCTGGCCGGCGGCTACGGCAGCGTGCGCGATGAACACGTGCTCAAGGGTGATATCACCGTCGGCGCGAAGCTGATCGTCATGGGTGGACCGGCCATGCTGATCGGGCTGGGCGGCGGGGCGGCCTCATCGGTGGCCTCCGGCAGTACCAGCGATGCGCTGGATTTTGCCTCGGTGCAGCGCGATAACGCCGAAATGGAGCGCCGCGCCCAGGAAGTCATCGATCGCTGTATCGCGCTGGGCGAAGACAACCCGATCAGCTTTATCCATGACGTGGGGGCCGGCGGTCTGTCCAATGCGCTGCCGGAACTGGTCAAGGATGGCGGTCGTGGCGGACTGTTCAACCTGCGTGAGGTGCCCAGCGCCGAACCCGGCATGACGCCGCTGGAGATCTGGTGCAACGAGGCACAGGAGCGCTACGTGCTGGCTGTGGCGCCGGAATCGATTGAATATTTCGAGTCGCTGTGCGCCCGTGAGCGCTGCCCGTTCGCCGTGGTCGGTGAGGCGACCGAGGCGCACGAGATCACGGTGGTGGACGAGCACTTTGAGAGCCGCCCCATTGATCTGCCCATGAGCGTGCTCTTTGGCAAGCCGCCGAAAATGCAGCGCAGCTTCGAGCGCCGCGAGACCACCCAGCCGCCCCTGATGCTGGACAATCTGGACCTCAACGAGGCCATGGATCGCGTGCTGCAGCTGCCGGCGGTGGCCTCCAAAAGCTTTTTGATCACCATCGGTGATCGCACCGTGGGCGGCATGAGCGTGCGCGATCAGATGGTCGGTCCCTGGCAGGTGCCGGTGGCGGACTGTGCGGTGACCACGGCCGCCTTTGACACTCATGCCGGTGAGGCGATGGCCATGGGCGAGCGTACCCCCACGGCGCTGATTTCACCGGCGGCGTCGGCACGTCTGGCCGTGACCGAGGCGATCACCAATATCGCCGCGGCGCCCATCGAGGCGCTTGGCGATATCAAGCTGTCCGCCAACTGGATGAGTGCCGCCGATCACGAGGGCGAAAATCAGGCCCTGTATGACGCGGTCCACGCTGTGGGCATGGAACTCTGCCCGGCGCTGGGCATTGCCATTCCGGTCGGCAAGGATTCGATGTCAATGCGCACCGCCTGGCATGACGGCGAGCGCGACAAGTCCGTGACGGCGCCGCTGTCGCTGATCATCTCGGCCTTTGCCCCGGTCAGCGATGCCCGAAAGACCCTCACACCGCAGCTCGATCCCCGTGAAAAGACCGAGCTGTTGCTGATCGATCTCGGCCGCGGCAAGAATCGGCTTGGCGGCTCGGCCCTGGCCCAGGTCTATGGTCAGCTGGGCGCGCACGCACCGGATCTGGACGCACCCGAGGATCTGGCCGGCTTTTTCAACGCTGTCCAGAAGCTCAATCGTGACGGCCGGCTGCTGGCCTATCACGACCGCAGCGACGGCGGGCTGCTGGCAACGCTTGCCGAGATGGCCTTTGCCGGCCACTGCGGTCTGGCAGCCTCGCTGGACACTCTGGTGCGCGATGCCCATCAGGCCACTGCGGCATTGTTTGCCGAGGAGCCGGGCGCGGTCATCCAGGTGCCTCAAAACGAGCTCGATACCGTGCTGGCCGTGCTCAGGGAGGCGGGGCTTGATGAATGCGTTCATCGCATCGGTGCGCCGACAGGGGATGATCGCTTCTCGGTGACGCTCTATGACACCGCGCTGATCGAGACCACGCGGGTACATGCACTGCGCACCTGGGCGGAAACCAGCTATCAGCTGCAGGCACGTCGTGACAACCCGGAGTGCGCCCGTCAGGAGTTTGATTCGCTTGACGAGATCCGCAATCCGGGGCTGCATGCTGCCCTGAGCTACGACGTTGACGAAGACGTGGCCGCGCCCTTTATTAACCAGGGGGCCGCACCCCGGGTGGCGATCCTGCGCGAGCAGGGCGTCAACGGTCAGCTGGAAATGGCGTGGAACTTCACCAACGCCGGCTTTGAAGCCATCGACGTTCACATGTCCGACATTCTGGAAGGGCGCGTGGATCTGGCCGATTTCCAGGGCGCGGCGGCCTGCGGCGGCTTCTCCTATGGGGACGTGCTGGGTGCCGGCGGCGGCTGGGCGAAATCGATTCTCTTCAGCGAGCGCGGTCGCGAACAGTTTGCGCACTTTTTCGAGCGTGAAGACACCTTCGCGCTTGGTGTGTGCAACGGCTGTCAGATGCTGTCTCAGCTGAAATCGCTGATTCCGGGTGCCGATCACTGGCCGCGTTTTGTGCGCAACCTCTCCGAGCAGTACGAGGCGCGCGTGTCGATGGTGCGTGTTGACTCGACACCGTCGCTGTTTCTGGCCGACATGGCAGGCTCAAGAATGCCGATTGCCGTGGCGCATGGCGAAGGGCAGGCGCAGTTCCGCGATAGCGCTCATCTGCGTCAGGCTCAGGCCAGCGGCACAATCGCGCTGCGCTACGCGGACAACTTCGGGGAGGTCACCACCGGCTATCCGGCCAATCCCAACGGCTCGCCGGCCGGCATTACCGGCCTGACCACTCAGGATGGCCGTGTGACCATCATGATGCCGCACCCCGAACGCGTGGCACGCGCCGTGACCAACTCTTGGCAGCCGCAAGAGTGGCGCGAGGCCGGCGGCTGGATGCGCATGTTCCGCAATGCAAGGAAGTGGGTAGGCTAACCCTTTCATCGCTGATCAATGTCGCATCAAGGGCGCTGCTACTGAAGACGCTCCTTGCAGACGAATGTCGAACGGAGGCCTTGCATGGCGTCAGTGATTTGCATCGGACTGGATCGTGACGCCGAGATCATGCGTATATGGGAAGACGCCGTGCGCGGTTCTCATGATTTCCTGTCCGAGCAGGACATCGCCACGCTACGCCTGCAGGTGCATCGCCAATGGCTGCCTGTCGTGACGCTATGGGGTGTCATGGCATCGGATGGTGGTCTCGCCGGTTTCATGGGGTGCTCCGATGCCGCCATTGAGATGCTCTTTGTGGCACCTGACTGGCAGGGGCATGGCGTCGGTAAAGCGCTGGTGCTTCAGGCGCTGACCTCACAACGTCAGCAAGTGGATGTTAACGAGCAGAACCCGGCAGCGCTGGCGTTTTATCAGGCAATGGGTTTTGTCGTAGAGAGCCGCTCGCCTACTGATTCGCAGGGGAACCCCTTTCCTGTCCTGCACATGAGATGGGCCGGACAGGGCTGACAAAAAAGGGCCTCTTGTAGAGGCCCTTTCATGTGTCACGACGTGCCGATCAGTTCTGCGGACGCGCGGCCGGGCTTAAAAAGCGCACGTTCGGCGCTTCTTCCAGCAGCGGGTCGGTGCCTTCCTTGAAGGGCTTGTAGTGGGGCATTTCCATGTGCTTGTCGAACGCGGCGCGGTCGGTGTAAACCTCGTGAAGAATGACGATGTTGCCGTCTTCTTCCGGCACCAGCACATCGAACTGATGGCAGCCGCTTTCATTGGCCAGCGACTCGTTGGCGTCGTTGTGGGCCAGCGCCAGAAACGCATCGCGCTGGCCCTGCTTGATTCGAAATTCCGCCAGAACGACAAAATTGGCATTGGTTGCGCTCATCATGATTCTCCTGCAGCTATTGAGTGTTTCGACAACGGTCATGCAGCCTGCGACGCTGATGCGGCCCCGGGCGTGGCGTCAGTGCACTCTGGGCGCCGGGCCCATGCCCATGCGCTCGTGAAATTCGGCGACCGCGCTTCTCAGGAGTTCCAGAAGCCCGGGGATCAGGGCCACACCCTGTTCGGGGCCTTCTACAAACTGCTCTACGCTAACGTGAACGGCTTCACCGTGAAGGACGACCTTGGCCGCCTTGATGGCATTCATGACGTCATTGCCAATGTCGAGCAGCTGGGCACGGTCGGTGCCGGCATCGGCCTGCCAGATGCCGGGCAGCATCAGCTGAAAAAAGGCCGGCTCGTCCTCGGCCACGACCAGCACGAACTCCAGGCTTTCGAGCGTGATACGTGCGGCATGCGTATCGATGGCTTCCACCTGGAAGTCCATGGCGCCCAGGCTTTCAATGTAGTGCTCGATCTGTGTGTTGGCCTGCATTGTGTCCTCTTCGGTCACCAGAGGTGACGGTTTTAAACATTCAGCCAGTCCCGCAACCCAGGGATTACAGGATCAGTATAAGGACATGTCAGCGTCTTTAACGACACCCCCGCAGCTGCGCCCCTATCAAAAAGAGGCCGTCGAGCGCGTCGTCGGTCATTTTCGCCGGGGCCATGACCCGGCGGTCGTGGTGCTGCCCACCGGCAGCGGCAAGAGTCTCGTGATTGCCGAACTGGCCCGGATCGCCCGCGGACGTGTGCTGGTGCTGGCCCACGTGCGTGAACTGGTGGCGCAAAACCACGCCAAGTATGAAGCCTACGGGCTCAGCGCCGATATCTTCAGTGCCGGACTCGGGCGTCGTGACAGCCAGCGTCAGGTGGTCTTCGGCTCGGTGCAGTCGGTGATCAACGCCCTTGATGAGTTTGATGACGGTCAGTTCACGCTGCTGGTCATCGACGAGTGCCATCGCGTGGCCCCCATGGTAGACGACAGTGCGCAGGGCAAGCGTCGTCAGCAGCCCGGCAGTTACCAGCGCGTGATTGATCATCTGCGGGCGGCCCGACCGGATATCAAGGTACTGGGGCTGACGGCAACCCCCTATCGGCTGGGGCAGGGGTTTATCTATCACCGCCACTATCACGGCATGGTACGCGGACCGGAAACGACCTTTTTCCGCGACTGCGTGTTCGAACAACCCCTGCGCGTCATGGTCAAACAGGGATATCTGGCCGAGCCCAGGCGCATCGATGCGGCCGTAGCGCGCTATGACTTTTCACAGCTTTCGCCCCGCGCGGGCGGTCAGTACGCCGAATCCGATCTCAACCGGGTGGTCAGCGGCAATCGCGCTACACCGGTGATCATCGAGGATGTCATGGCGCACGCTCATGACCGTCAGGGGGTGATGATCTTTGCCGCTACCGTGGCGCACGCCGAAGAGATCATGGGCTATCTGCCCGACACAGAAGCGGCACTGGTGACCGGGACCACCCCCGGTCGCGAGCGTGAGGCCCTGATCGAGGCCTTCAAGGCGCGCGAGATCCGGTATCTGATCAACGTCGCGGTGCTGACCACCGGCTTTGACGCCCCGCATGTGGATCTGATCGCGATTTTGCGCCCGACCGAATCGGTCGGGCTCTATCAGCAGATCGTCGGGCGCGGGCTGCGCCTGTCGCCCGGCAAGCGTGATTGTCTGGTGCTGGATTATGCCGGCAACCCCTGGGCGCTTTATGGTCCCGAGATCGACGCGCCGCGACCGGACAGTGACAGCGAGCCGGTGCAGGTCGAGTGCCCGGAGTGCGGCTTTGCCAACATCTTCTGGGGCAAGCGTGACGGCGAGCTGGTCATCGAGCACTTTGGCCGGCGCTGTCAGGGGCTGGTCGAAGACGAGCAGGGCCGGCAGGTACAGTGTGATTTTCGCTTTCGCTACAAGGTCTGCGAGCAGTGCGGGGCGCAAAACGACATTGCGGCACGACGCTGTCGACACTGCCAGGAGCAGCTGATCGATGCCGACGACAAGCTGCGCGATGCCCTTAAGCTCAAGGATGCCCGGGTGCTCAGGGTCAGTGGCATGATGCTCGAGGAGAGCGCCAACGGCCGTGGCCTGGCCCGTTTGAAGGTCACCTACGTGGACGAGGACGGCGCCACGCTCTCGGAGTGGTACGCCCTGGAAACGCCCGCCCAGCGCACCGCGTTTTACCATGCCTGGCTCAAGCAGCATCTGCGCGCGCCGGGCAGCGACTGGCAGCCGACCACGATCAGGGCGGTGATCGACTCGCGCCAGCGCCTGCGCCATCCGGATTTCGTGGTGGGGCGCAAGATCGGGCGGTACTGGCAGGTGCGCGAGCGCCTTTTCGATTACGAGGGGCGCTATCGGCGCGCCGACAGTGCCGAGGGCGACTGACCCGGGCGTTATCACGCCTTGTTATTCTGTTAGAATAAACGTCGTTGTCGTTCGACAACGCTACCCCCATTGTGATGCGATTTATTCGCGATCAAGGAGTCTGTCATGAGCTGGTCTGCCCCCGAAGTCAAGGAAATCAGTGCTGGTATGGAAGCCAGTGTCTACCTGCCTGCCGATATCGAAATCGACATTGCAGAGTGATGCTGGCGGTGCGCGGCGCCTGCGCGTTCGCGTACTGGGGTCGGCCGCCGGTGGCGGCCTGCCTCAATGGAACTGTCGCTGCAGCGTCTGTCGGCTGGCGCGTGCCGAACCGCAGCGCGTTGTCCCTCGCACCCAGTCCTCGATTGCCGTCTCCGTTGATGGCGAACACTGGGCGCTGATCAACTGCGCGCCCGAGGTACTCGGTCAGCTACAGCGTGAACCGGCGCTTCAGCCCGGCCGTGACGACCGCCACACCCCGATTCAGTCGATCCTGGTCACCAATGGTGACGTAGATCATGTCGCGGGCCTTTTGAGCCTGCGCGAACGCTCGCCGTTTTGCCTGTACGCCACGCCGGAAATTCACGGTGTGCTGCGCGCCAACCCGATTTTCAACGTGCTCGCGCCCGACTGCGTTGAGCGACGTGACGTGGCGCTCGACAGCCGCATCGAGCTGTTGCCCGGGCTTTCGGCCACTGTGTTTGCCGTACCCGGCAAGACCGCGCTCTATCTGGAAGGTGACGAGGTGGAGATCGGCGCCGAGGGCGAGTCCACCGTGGGCGTCGAGTTCGAACTCGACGGCCAGCGGCTTTACTACATTCCCGGCTGCGCTACCGTCACGCCCCGTCTGGCCGAACGGCTTGAAGGCGCCGCGGCGCTGCTTTTTGACGGCACCCTGTGGCGCGATGATGAAATGGTGCGTGCCGGCGTCGGCCAAAAGACGGGCCAGCGCATGGGCCACATGTCGATGTCGGGGATTGACGGCAGCATGGCGGCGCTGGCTGATGCCCGCATTGGTCGGCGCATTTTCATTCATATCAACAACACCAACCCCGTTTTGATTGAGGACAGCGCCGAGCGACGCGAGGCCGAAAACGCCGGTTGGGAGATCGCCTTTGACGGTATGGAGATCACGCCTTGAGTTCGTTTGATACGCATCTGAGTGACGTGACCGAGCCGATGAGCGCCGAGGCGCTGGAAGCGCGTCTGCAGGAAATCGGCGAGGCGCGCTATCACCACCGCCATCCGTTCCAGCTGGCGCTGCAAAACGGTGAGCTCAATCGCTGCCAGGTGCGGGCCTGGGCGCTTAATCGCTACTACTACCAGGCCATGATCCCCATCAAGGATGCCACCTTGATGGCGCGTCTTGACGACCCGGATTGGCGGCGGGAATGGCGCAGCCGGCTGGTCGATCATGACGGTGAAGCGCCCGGTGAGGGCGGTATCGAGCGCTGGCTGAGGCTCACCGACGGGCTGGGGCTCGAGCGCGAGATGGTGCGCTCGACCCGGTTTATCCTGCCGACCACGCGATTTGCGGTCGAGGCCTATACCCATTTTGTGCGCGATCGCACCCTGCTGGAGGCGGTCGCCTCGTCACTCACCGAGCTGTTCTCGCCAAAGGTGATCGGCACCCGCGTCTCGGGGATGCTTGCGCACTACGACTTTGTCTCCGAGGAAGCGCTGGATTATTTTCGCCCGCGTCTGACCCAGGCACCGCACGACGCCGAGCGGGCGCTGGCCTATGTGCGTGAGCACGCCCGGCGCGCCGATCAGCAGCAGGCGGTGCTTGAGGCGCTGATCTTCAAGTGTGATGTGCTCTGGACGATGCTGGATGCGCTTCAGCATGCCTATGTGGAAGGCCACCGGCCACCGGGCGCCTGGAACGGCGAAAGCGGTCTGGTTACCGGAGCCACGCCTTGAATCAGGGTCTCGATGACAGCACCGTGGTGCGCCTGCCCAGAGGCGTGCGCATGCGTGAGGATGCCGCGCGCGGCGGCTGGGTGCTGCTGGCACCGGAGCGTATCTTCCAGCTCGATGCCATCGCGCATGCAGTGATGGTCAATGTCGATGGCAGGCAAAGCGTGGCACAGATCGTCGATACGCTGGTGGCCGATTATGACGCCGAGCGGGGCCGGATCCGTCACGATGTGCTGGCCCTGTTTCATGCCCTGATCGACCGGCGGGTGCTGGAGATAGCCACATGAGTGACGCAACGCAAACACGTACCGAGCAGGCCATCGCCCCACCCATGGGACTTCTGGCCGAGCTGACCCATCGCTGTCCGTTGCAGTGCCCCTACTGTTCCAACCCGGTCGAGCTTGAGCGTCGCAGTGACGAGCTTGATACCGCCGGCTGGCAGCGGGTGCTCCAGGAAGCGGCCACACTGGGCGTACTGCAGGTGCATCTTTCCGGCGGCGAGCCGGCGGCCCGCCCGGATCTGGTCGAGCTGGTCGAGACCTGTGCCCGCGAAGGGCTCTATTCGAACCTGATCACGGCCGGGGTGAGCCTCACGTCCGAGCGCCTGGCTGCACTCGAGGCCGCCGGGCTGGATCACGTTCAGCTCTCCTTTCAGGGCGCCGACGATGAGGTCACTACCCGCGTGTCCGGCATGCGCGGTGCGTTTGATAAAAAGCGCGCCTTTGCCGGCGAGGTGAGAGCGCTGGGGCTGCCGTTGACGATCAACGTGGTGATCCATCGCGCCAACATTCATCAGATTGATGAGTTTATCGAGCTGGCCCTGGCGCTGGGGGCGGAGCGCCTTGAGCTGGCGCACGCTCAGTATTACGGCTGGGCGCTGCGCAACCGCGGGGCGCTCATGCCAAAGCGTGGCGAGGTCATGACCGCACTGAGAACCGTCGAGGCCGCTCAGACACGTCTCAAGGGGCGCCTTGCCATCGATTCGGTGGTGCCGGACTACTATGCTCACGGCCCCAAGCCCTGCATGAACGGCTGGGGACAACAGACGATCAACATCACGCCCTCCGGGCTGGGCCTGCCGTGCCACGCCGCGCAGACGATTCCGGGACTCGAGTTCTGGAACGTGCGTGAGCGGGGTCTGGCTGATATCTGGTATGACTCGCCGGCCTTCAATGCCTTTCGCGGCACCGATTTTCTGCCCGACACGTGTCAGAGCTGTGATCGCCGCGACATTGACCATGGCGGCTGCCGCTGCCAGGCGCTGATGATGACCGGTGATGCGCGTCAGATGGATCCGGTATGCCAGCATTCGCCCTGGCATGGTGATGTGCAGACGCTGACGCTGGAAGAAGCAGGCCGCGACGAGCCCTTTGCCTACCGCCGTTTTGCGCGCACCGCGCGCCACGCCTGAACGGTGGGCGCAACAGGACGCGGGTGCCTGAAGCGGGGCAGCCTGATAGACTCACCGCAACGCCCCGTTTCATTTGAGCCTTCACGTCGCACGCCATGACCCAGTCCGGTGATCTTCACAGTCCGCCCGCCGAGGCGGCGGCACCTGCCGTCATGGTCGGCGGTGAGCCCTTGCATGACATGCCGGAGGATCTTTATATCCCCCCGGAGGCGCTGCGTGTCTTTCTGGAAACCTTTGAAGGCCCGCTGGATCTGCTGTTGTATCTGATCCGGCGTCAGAATCTCGACATTCTGGGCGTCAATGTGGCCGCCGTGACCCGCCAGTACATCGAATACGTGGAGCTCATGAAGGTCAGCGGAATCGATCTGGCCGCCGAGTATCTGCTGATGGCGGCGATGCTGGCCGAGATCAAATCGCGCACGCTGCTGCCGCGTCCACCGCGGACCAGCGAGGAAGACGACGAGGAGGACCCGACGGCGGCACTGGTGCGGCGCCTGCAGGAGTATGAGCAGATCAAGCTGGCCGCTCAGGCCATCGATGAACTGCCGCGCCAGGGGCGTGACTGGTATCAGGCCGAAGCGGGGCTGCCAGTGCTTGAGCCTCGCGTGCAGCATCCGGACGTCGGGCTTTCGGAGCTTCTCGGGGCGCTGTCGGATCTGATGCAGCGCGCCGATTTCAAAAAGGAGCACCAGATTACACGGGAGGTGCTCTCGACCCGCGAGCGGATGATGGCCATTCTTGATCGCATCAACGGTGAGCAGTTCACCTCGTTCGAGGACCTTTTTGATCCGCAGGAGGGCAAGGCCGGCATCGTGGTGACCTTTATGGCCATTCTTGAATTGAGCAAGGAGCGATTGATCGAGATCGTACAGAACGCGCCGCTGTCGCCCATCCATGTTCGGGCGCAGACGGTGTCGCAGGACGACGATGACGCGCTGCAGGAGCAGCCCTTTGAAGCGGATGAACCGGCAGGTGGGGCATGACGCCGCCGCTGGATCGGATTGTTGAAGGCGTGCTGCTGGCCGCCGGCGAGCCGCTGACGCTGGAGCGCCTGGAAGCGGTGTTTGATGAAACCGAGCGACCCGGCCGTCGAACGCTGCGAGAGGCGCTGACAACGCTGGAGGCGCGGCTTGGACAGAGCGCGCTGGCACTCGAGGAAACGGCGTCAGGCTTTCGGCTGCGCGTGCGGGATGGTCTCTCGCCCTGGGTCTCCCGGCTCTGGGATGAGCGTCCGCAGCGCTACTCGCGCGCTCTGCTGGAGACGCTGGCCCTGATCGCCTATCGTCAGCCTGTCACACGCGCCGATATCGAAGAGGTGCGTGGCGTCTCGGTCAGCGCCTCGATCATGCGTACCCTGGTCGAGCGTGGCTGGGTGCGGGTGGTGGGGCATCGTGATGTGCCCGGGCGCCCGGCGGTATACGCCACCACCAGAGGCTTTCTGGATGATTTCGGACTGCGCACGCTGGATGAGCTGCCGCCGGTGAGTGCGGTCAGGGAAGGTGAAACCGTCGACTGGCTGGAACAGCTCACGCCCGGGGTGCAGAGCGCGGCCTCGGCGGAGGCTGCCGACGTTTCGACCGAGACGGAGAATGCCTCACCCGGTGATGATGGCACTGCCACCGACACGATCGCCACCGAAAACGCTGCCGGTGAAAGCAGCAACGATACACCGGATGCGCCTGCCGACTCGCCCGGCGGTGAGCAGGCGCTATCCGAACGCTCGTCGATTGAGACGCCGACGCCTTCCCGTCAGAGTCCGAGTCTTGATGAGATCGGTCAACGACTGGCCGAGCGAGTGCGCGACAGCGCAGACCGCGACGGCCCGGATGCTGGGCTCGATGAGAGATCGACACACACCAGTTACCCAGAAGATTGAGACTTCGCTGATGAATACTGAAAAACTGCAAAAAGTACTGGCCCGCGCCGGACTGGGATCACGACGCGAGATGGAAGCCGCCATTGGCGCCGGGCGTGTCAATGTCAACGGTGAGACCGCCAAACTGGGAGATCGCATCTCCGATGAGGCCCGGGTCACCTTTGATAATCGGCCGATTACCCTGATGTCGAGTCAGGCCTCCTCGCGCCGCGTCATCATGTACAACAAACCGGAAGGCGAGCTTTGCACGCGCCGTGACCCGGAAGGCCGTCGCACGGTGTTCGAACACCTGCCGCGCCTGTCCGGCGAGCGCTGGATTGCTATCGGCCGACTCGATATCAATACCAGCGGTCTACTGCTCTTTACCACCGATGGCGAGCTGGCCAATCGGCTGATGCACCCCTCGATGGAAATCGAACGTGAATACGCCGTGCGCGTCATGGGCGAGGTCACCATGGATCACGTACGGGCGATGGTCGAGGGCGTGATGCTTGAAGACGGGCCGGCACGCTTTACCGATGTGCAGGAGTTCGGTGGTGAAGGCATCAACACCTGGTTCCATGTGGTCATCATGGAAGGACGCAACCGGGAAGTGCGCAGGCTGTGGGAATCCCAGGGGTTGACGGTCAGTCGGCTCAAGCGCGTGCGCTACGGCAGCGTGTTTCTGGACAAGCGCGCTCGCGCCGGCGAGTGGACCGAGCTGAACCAGCAGGAAGTGGATGATCTCTCTGAACTTGCCGGACTGGAAAAGCGCAAGGTGCCGGCGCTGACCCCTGATGAGAAAAACCGCTGGAATCGCGACAAGAACAAGCGTCGTCCGGTGCGCGGCGTCAAATCGCCGGAAGCGGCGCGCTCCACCACAACCACACAGGAAAAGGGCAGCCAGCGCCGCAGCGATCGTGAGGAGGCGCGTCCGATCACGCCTCGTGAAAAGCGCAACGAAAAGCGCAGCGACCGCGGCAACTGGAGCTCCACGGCACCGGCCGGCAATCGTCGCTCGTCCGGCACCGATGACAGAGGGCAGGAGCGCCGCGGCAGTGGCAGTGGCGACAAAACTCAGGAGCGCCGTGGCGGCGGGCAGAAGGGAAATGCGGGTGCTCCCCAGGGTCGAAAGGGCGGTGGGCGTCGTTAACGCCTGGTGCGTGCAATAGCGCTTGCATCGCGAATGCTTTCAAAGTAGTATTTGCGCCCGTCGAGCGGGTCGTTAGCTCAGTGGTAGAGCAGTTGGCTTTTAACCAATTGGTCGTAGGTTCGAATCCTACACGACCCACCATCTCGACAGAAATAATGGCATGCTTGTGATTGTCGGCAGAATTGTCGGGTCGTTAGCTCAGTGGTAGAGCAGTTGGCTTTTAACCAATTGGTCGTAGGTTCGAATCCTACACGACCCACCACAGGCCCTGTCATTGTTTCAAGCCTCACCTTCGATGGCTGATTTCCGGGTCGTTAGCTCAGTGGTAGAGCAGTTGGCTTTTAACCAATTGGTCGTAGGTTCGAATCCTACACGACCCACCAGTTATGAAAACGCCTCATCCTGAACCGGGATGAGGCGTTTTTGCGTCCATCCTTCACTCAAGAGCCGGCCTGCTCGGTTTATCGAAATTTCTCGAGCGTTTGCCGGTACTGGTTGAAATCCTTGCGCCGCTCTCGAATACGGCTGGTCAGCGTGTAATCACCATTTTGCTGTGACGCTTTCTCGGCCAGATCCAGCTGCTCCAGACCGCCGTCAATATCCCCTTTGAGCTGAAGCTGCTCGGCCAGTGCCAGATGGCCCCAGTCGTTACGATTGCTGCGTCCGGCGGCTTCGCTGAGCAGATTCCAGACATCCGGGTCTTCGGCGTGGGCGTCGGCCAGAGTGCGCAGGCTTCTAAAAGCCGTCGAGGGGTTGATGCCCAGTTGCGCTTCGGCCTGGATGATCCGGGCCGGATAGTAGTCGGGTGTCAGGCGCAGAATGCGCTCGCAGCGACGAATGGCGTCTTCGCGCCGGCCGGCATCCAGCGCCGCATCGGCGGCGCTGGCCGACAGCATCAAAACGTCGGGCGCCTCCTGTGCCAGCTGGTCAAAGGCCGCCAGTGCCTGGTCGGTGCGCTGGTTGATGCTGTCGTTGAGCGCGTCCAGATAGCGCAGGGCGATCGGGTGGGCGTTGTCCTGCTCAAGGCGCGTGCGCACCGCGGTGGGGTCGCTCATGTTCATCGCCAGCATGGCGCGCGCCCGGATTAGATCATACTCCGGGCCCGGGTCGCTGATGTTGCCGCTGCGGTATTGCTGGGCCAGGCTTGTGGTATTGCTCAGCCGTGACTCGGTCATGGGGTGGGTCAGCAGAAATTCCGGCGGCGTATTGCCCTGCATGCTTGAAAGCCGCTGCATGGTGGCGAACATGCGCGGCATGGCCATGGGGTCCATGTTGGAGCGTGCCATGGCTTCAAGACCCACCCGATCAGCCTCCTGTTCATAGCGGCGCGAGTAGCTCAGCTGGCTTTGCATGGCAGCGGCCTGGGTGCCGGCCATGGCGGCCACACCCACACTGCCGCCACCGCCGGCCGCCACGACCATGCTGGCCAGCATGGCAGCCATGGTGGGCAGCTGGGCGCGCTCGCTGCGCGCCATTTCGCGGGCAAAGTGATGTTGTGACAGATGGCCCATTTCATGCGCCAGCACCGAGGCGAAGGCGTCCTGATCGGGGGCGTAGGCAAAAAGTCCGGTATTGATGCCGATCACGCCGCCGGGCACGGCGAAAGCATTGAGTGTGCGGCTCGAGACCAGGGTGACAATGGGGGTGACATCGCCAAGCTGACTGTTGGGTAAAAGCCGGGCCACCAGCGACTCAAGGTAGTTCTGTGTGATGGGGTCACGCCATTGTCCGACGTGGCCGCGAAACTCGCGAAGCCAGGCGCGCCCGAGGCGAAATTCTTCCTGGCTGCTGTAGTTCCCGGCGGCATCGCCCAGGGTGGGAAGCTGGCTGGCCGGGGCTGTCATGGGCACGGTCATCGTGCCAAGCAGCAGGGCAGCTGTAATAATGCAGCGAAAACGCGTATGCCTGGGCATGACATGCTTACCGGATGGTCATTGAGACATGAAAGGGCCAAAGCGCTGCTGTCCGACGGGCACAGGCAGCAGAGGTTGCCGGTTGCATCAAGTTGCCTTTAAATCGTGCCGATTACAACCAGCAGGGGAGCCAGAGGTGTTGGAAAATATTGAGGACATCCGGCAATTGGAGCGTGGCGCCGACAGGGTGCTGGATGCTTCCGGGCTTGCCTGCCCGATGCCGCTTTTAAAGGCCCGTCAGGCGCTGGCCGCGCTGGAAGCCGGCCAGCATCTGCATGTGATCTGCACCGACCCGGGATCATGGCGTGATTTCGAAAGTCTTGCCGCCCACGGCGCCCACGAACTGGCAGGGCGCCGTCAAGAGGCGGATGTCTACCACTATGTACTGATCAAGGGGCGCTGAGGTCTGCGTCGGCCGGTTTATCCTCAAGGTGTCAATAATCCAATGACCTTCAGAAATCTCTGGAATCATTTCATCGAGCGCTACCTCTCCGATGAGGAGGCGGTGACGCTGGGCGCGCTGCTGGTGCTGGGCTTTGCCATCATCATCTTTTTCGGCGGCATGCTGGCCCCGTTTCTGACCGCGCTGGTCTTTGCCTTTTTGCTGCAGGGCGTGGTGCGCTGGCTCGAGCGACTGGGGTTGTCGCGGCTGCCGGCCGTGTGTCTGGTGCTTTTGATGTTTGTCGGGGCGATGCTGTTTTTTGCCCTGATCATCTTTCCGATGGTCTGGGATCAGTTCGCGCGCCTGGTGCAGGGGCTGCCTGCCGTGTTGTATCGCAGTCAGGCGCTGCTCGATGAGCTTCAGGCCCGCTATCCCAGTATCGTCACGCCTGATCAGGTGCAGCATCTGATCAATACGGCAAGTCAGGAGGCGACCCAGCTGGGACGACGCGTGGTCAGCCTGTCGCTGAGTTCGCTGGCCGGGGTGCTGAGTGTGATCATCTATCTGGTACTGGTGCCGATTCTGGTCTTTTTCATGCTCAAGGACCGGGAGCGACTGATCGGCTTTTTCCTGTCGCTTCTGCCCAAAAAGCGCAAGCTGATGACGCGGGTGTGGTGTGAAATGGACACCCAGATTGCCAACTTCATTCGCGGCAAGTTCATCGAGATCATGATTGTCGGGGTGGTGTCGTTTTTCACCTTCTGGGCACTGGGCCTGCCCTATGCGGTGCTTTTAGGGATCGTGGTGGGGCTTTCCGTGCTGGTGCCCTACATCGGTGCGGCGGCGGCCACGCTGCCGGTGGCGGCGTCTGCCGGTCTTCATTTCGGATTCGATGAGCAGTTTGTCTACGTCCTGCTGGCCTATGCCATTATCCAGGCGCTGGATGGCAACGTGCTGGTGACCCTTTTGTTTTCAGAGGTGGTCAATCTGCATCCGGTGGCGATCATTCTTGCCGTTTTGTTTTTTGGCGGCATCTGGGGCTTCTGGGGTATCTTTTTCGCAATTCCGTTGGCCACGCTGATCAAGTCGCTGATGTTTGCCTGGCCGCGCGGGGCCAGTGCGCTGCGAAAGGAGGGCGCTACTGCTGCTGAAGGTGCCGCCACCGCCAAATGAGGCGTCACGGCCCTGTCGGTGACAGGGCCGTCATTCATTACCGGTCGGCGCTGAGTGCCTGGGCCATGGTCAGCACCTCGTCGACATGACCTGCCACCTTGACCCCGCGCCACTGCGCAGCAATGTTGCCCTCCCGGTCGATCAGGAACGTGCTGCGCTCGATGCCTTCGTGCTCCTTGCCATAAAGCTTTTTGAGCTTGATAACATCAAAGGCGCGACACAGGGTTTCTTCAGGGTCGCTGACCAGCTCAAAGGGAAAGCCCTGCTTCTGGCGAAAGTTTTCATGCTTTCGCAGTGAGTCACGCGAGACGCCAAACACGCGCGTGCCTGCCTTTTCGAACGCGTCCATGCGATCGCGGAAGTCCTGCCCCTCGGTCGTACAGCCGGGCGTGGCATCCTTTGGATAGAAATACACCACGACCTGTTCGCCTTTAAAGGCAGCAGGATTGAAGGCCGTATCGCTGGTGGCGTCTAGTGTGATGTCCGGGGCGGGGGTACCGATGGTGAGGGTCATGAACATTCTCCCTGAGGATGAAACGGCGCCGCCGCTTGCCGGCCATTACGGCGCCGGAGAATACAGGCGACGCCCTGTGAGCGTGTCGGGTGACAATAACCGAGACCGGGGGTGAAATCAGCCGCCCGGATGCACGGGGCGTTTTCCTGCCCGGCAGTGTCTGTACAGCATGGGGTGCGCCGAGTACCATCGTCAGCGTAATGACCGACCCCGAGTGTTTCGTCCTGAAGGCAGGCGATATCGGCGCCGGTCTGTGCTGGCGGCCGCAATGCGGCCGCTTTCAAATGAATTCAAAGGAAGAGGTTGGCGGGATGATCACTGGCAGCATGGTCGCTCTGGCGACGCCCATGAAAGCCGATGGGGCCATCGACTGGGACGCCCTGAGGCATCTTGTAAGCTGGCATCTCGAGCATGGCACCGATGCCATTGTGGCGGCCGGCACCACTGGTGAGCCCACCACCATGAGCGTTGCCGAACACTTTGATGTGATTCGAACGGTCGTGGAAACGGTCAACGGCCGGGTGCCGGTCATTGCAGGCACCGGCGCCAACGCCACGGCCGAAGCCGTGGAGCTTGCCCGCTATGCCCGGGAGGTAGGTGCCGATTATTGCCTGTCGGTCACGCCCTATTACAACCGTCCGACACAGGAAGGGCTGTATCAGCACTTCAAGGCCGTGGCCAACGCCTGCGACCTGCCCGTCATCCTGTATAACGTGCCCAGCCGCACCGGGGTGGATCTCTACAATGAGACCACGCAGCGCCTGGCGGCGATCGACAACATCGTGGGGCTCAAGGATGCCACCGGCAATCTCGAGCGCGCCGAGGAGCTGATCGAGCGTCTCAAGGGTCGCGACTTTGCGCTTTACTCCGGAGACGATCCGACGGCCTGCGAGTTCATGCTGGCAGGCGGTCACGGCGCCATCTCCGTATCGGCCAACGTGGCGCCTCATGCCATGCACGAGCTTTGTACCGCCGCGATGAGCGGCGACTATGATCGCGCTCACCAGATTAATACGCGACTGATGCCGCTGCATTCGGTGCTGGGTATCGAGGCCAATCCGATTCCGGTCAAGTGGGCACTGCACGAGCTTGGCCTGATGGAAACCGGCATTCGTCTGCCGTTGACCTGGCTTTCCGATAAATACCAATCCACCGTAGCCGAGGCGCTGCAGCTGGCTGGAGTGATGGATCAATGAGCAGGACACGCTGGATGATGGTAACGCCACTGCTGCTCGCGCTGGGCGGCTGTGGCAGCGGCTATTATCATGATCGCAACAGCGAATACGCTGATGCGGAAATGACGCGACCGCTGGAGCTTCCGGCGTCGCGCGACCAGACGCGCTACCAGGATGCCATGCCGGTTCCACAGGCCACCAACGATTTCATCAGAAGCCGTGATGGTTACGAGCCGCCCCGCCCGCAGACCCTGTCCACCAGTGACCGCGAAACGCGCTTTGTCGAGCCTCGCGAGGCCGACGGCAGTCGCTGGCTGGTTGTGAGCGCCGCCCCCGGCGCGGTCTGGCCGCGGCTGCAGGAATTTGTGCGTGCCAACGGCTATCAGGTGCAAAACATCGATGGCAATACAGGGCAGATCACGACCGACCGCGGCGTGCTGTCGGTACGCCAGGGCATTCGTAACAACACCACGGATGTCTATTGCCAGCAGGGCGGTGCGAGCGTTGATGCCTGCTTGAGTCAGGTCAGTCAGTATCTCTCCTCCAGCACGCCGGAAAGCGGTGTGTCGCTGGTGGCCCAGAACCTGTCACGCAACGACCGGGTGCGTCTGGAGAGTCGCGACGACAACTGGCGTCTGGCGCTGGCACTCGATTTCCCGCGGGCCTGGGCAGAGCTTGCCTGGCAGCTGGAGAACAACTACGAGACGCCCCAGCGTCGTTTGATCGATCAAAATCGCAGCGAGCGTGTCTTTACCGTGGCGTACACGGTCAAGGGCGAGGGCAGCTGGATTCCCTTCCGCGGCAGCAGCGACGAAACGCAGCAGTACCTGCTGCATGTATCGCCTGCCGACAACGCCACCTACGTCAGCGTGACCGACAGTGCCGGTAATCCGGTCGATCAGCAGAGGGCCCATGACCTGCTTGATGGTGTGGCCTCGATTCTGCGCTGATGCAGTTTGCAT
Organism: Kushneria sp. EE4; assembly: GCF_977968315.1. Next base: position 1,859,058 of record NZ_OZ386212.1, on the reverse strand, counting down.
CGCTGGGTAGCGGCAGTCGCGGCAATGCCACTCTGGTCAGCAGTGCCGACACCACGATACTGGTGGACTGCGGCTTTGGGATTCGCGAGGCCGTCAGGCGCATGCAGACACTTCACATGGATCCGGCCACGCTGGCCGGTATCCTTGTGACACATGAGCATATCGATCACGTGCGTGGTGTGTTTGCCCTGGCGCGCCGGTTTGGCCTGACGATCTACATGACGGTGGGAAGCTGGCTGTCACTCCAGCCTGATCCTGCCATTAATGTCGTTCTGGTGACGCCGGAGGAGACCTGGAGCATCGGTGATCTTGATATCACGCCGGTCACCGTGCCGCACGATGCGCGCGAGCCGGTGCAGTACGTGATTCAGGCCGGCGTCTGTCGTCTCGGGCTTCTCACCGATCTGGGCATGGTCACACCGCATGTTATCAAGCGATATCAGCAGTGCGACGCGCTTTTTATCGAATGCAATCATGATGCACGGATGCTGGCCAACGGCCCCTATCCGCCGAGTCTCAAGCGTCGCGTCAGTGGCCGACTGGGGCATCTGTCCAATCGCCAGGCCGCCGCGCTTTTGCAAACACTTGGCACCGACCGGCTGCAGCGACTGGTTGCGTCGCATCTGTCGGAAAAGAATAATCTGCCCGAGCTTGCCTTCGATGCGATAAGGCCCCTGCTGGACAATGATGAATCGCGCCTGGTCATTGCACGCCAGGAGCGCACCGTTGACTGGCAGTCGGTCAGCTAGGGCGCCAGCATGACGGACGGGCCGTGACACAGGCCCGGCCTCAACCCATTTCTTTCCCATCACACTGTGATTCCCTGCCGGAGACTTTCGTGGAAAAACGCCAGGAACTTTATGCGGGCAAGGCCAAGTCCGTGTTTGAAACCGATAATCCCGATTATCTGATCCTTGAGTTTCGTGACGACACCAGCGCCTTTGACGGCAAGAAGGTCGAGCAGCTCGAGCGCAAGGGGCGCGTCAACAACCGCTTCAATGCCTTTATCATGAACGCTTTGAAAGAGGCCGGTATTCCGGTGCATTTCGAGCGTCTGCGTTCGGACACCGAGTGTGAGGTCAAGCGCCTGACCATGATGCCGGTAGAGTGCGTGGTGCGAAACATCGCCGCGGGCGGGCTGTGTCGTCGTCTTGGTGTGGAAGAAGGCATCGCGCTTGAGCCACCGACCTTTGAGCTCTTTCTCAAAAACGATGAGAAGGGCGACCCGATGATCAACGAGTCGCTGGCCGAAACCTTTGGCTGGGCGCGGCGTGAACATCTGGTCCGTGCGCGCGAGCTGACCTTTCAGATCAACGAGATTCTGCAGAAACTCTTTCTCAAGGGTGATCTGCTGCTGGTGGATTACAAGCTCGAATTCGGCCTGTTCCACGGTGAAGTGATGCTGGGCGATGAGTTTTCGCCCGACGGCTGTCGTCTGTGGGACGCCAATACCCGCGAGAAGATGGACAAGGACCGTTTCCGTCAGGGGCTGGGCGGTGTGATCGAGGCCTATGAAGAGGTTGGCCGTCGCATCGGTATCGATTTTGATCAGGCCATCGACTGACCAGGATCGAAACGGGTCGGCGACAATGCGTTGTCGCCGGCCGGTCAGGTCATTCGGATGAGTCTGTCGACCACGATCACGCTCTCATGGGCCCTGGGATGTTCGTCTGTCTCGACATGAAACTGGACGTCCAGGTCATGAAGGCGCACACCATAGCCACGCTCATCGCGCTTGTGTCGGCGATAGGCCGGGCGCGGGTCCTGCGACAGCACTTCACGGATCAGAAGGCCAAGGCTTTCCCCGTCAGGACGCGCGCTCAACGTCTGCTGACACTCGTCGCTTAATCGAACGTCGAGTCGTGGCGGCGGTTCGGGGGCAAAGCCGGCTCTGGCGTTTTCCGCACTGTCCGCCCAGGGCAGGTAGGGCTTGATATCCACCACCGGTGTGGCATCGACCAGATCGTGGCCGCGCAGTATCAGAATCGGCGCGGGGTCGTATTCGATGCCGACCAGCTCGACCAGCGACAGGCCCAGCCGGTTGGGGCGATGGGTCGAGCGTGAAGCAAAAACGCCAATTCGAACATTGCCCCCCAGCCGCGGTGGGCGCACCAGCGATGTCCAGCGCGCGGGGCTCTGGTGGAATACAAAGCTGATCCACAGGTGGCTGAACTGCTCGAGCCCGCGGACGCCGTCGGGGTGGTCAAACGGGGCGTTGAACCGGAGCGTGGCCGTGGCGCTGGGGGCCAGTCCCGGCTGGCGTGGAATACCGAACTTGTCCGGGTAGCAGCTTTCGATGGTGCCAATGATATCCAGAGTCATCGAGGGCCCGGCGGAAGAGGGCGTGTCATGTGTTGTCATGATTTGATTATGCCATCTGGTTGTGTCCACGACATCCTGTGCGGTGGCCATGACGGATGCGCCGCGGCGGCAGGGATCAACGGCGCCGTTGCGATGTCCAATCGGCATCGACACCGCCGACCCGGTGCAAGTGTGCAGGCATTGAGGCAAGGATAAACGATCATGACGGATTTCAACGGCGACGCTTCTGGTGCGCCGATGCTTTTCACCGAAAAGAGAATCAATACCACGCTTTTGGGGGTGGCCTTTGCCTTCTCGGTGGCAGGGGGGATTACCCTGCTGGTGCATGCCTGGCAGACGGGGCGCTACTGGCCGGTGGGGGCCATCGGCCTTGCGCTGATTGCCTGGGGATTGATGGTCGGCAATAACCTGGCCGTGCGCCGGCGCCTGTCTCCCGTGCTCAGGCTGGAGGCACAGTGCGTGCGCTATATCGGCGGGCCTGCCTGGAAGCCCCACATGGTGACGCTGAATTTTTGCGATATAGCGGATGTTGAAAAGGTGGGCGGCAGCGGCATCAGGCTTCGCCTGCACCAGGCGCGCAAGCCACACCTGGTGCCGATCGGGCTGTTGTCAAAGCGCGACCGGGCGCAGTTCCTTCATGGGTTTCATGCCCGCTGTGATACCGCTCGGGTATCTCACGCCTCTGCCCGGGGCGTTTGATGACCCAGCGTCGTGACAGCCTTGAGGGGAACAATGCCATGATCGTTGATCATCGCCTGGCAAGCGCTCGACAGGTGGTCTCGCCCAACGCCGATGTGCGCCCCGCCGATGAGATATCCCGGATCGTGTTGCATTCGATCAGTCTGCCGCCGGGCCATTTCGGGGGCGATGATATCGAAGCACTTTTCACCAATCGATTGGACTGGGACGCGCATCCCTTTTTCCAGTCGATTCGCGGGCTTCGAGTCTCGGCGCATCTGTTGATTCGCCGTGATGGCAGCTGCGTTCAGTTTGTGCCCTTTAATCGGCGCGCCTGGCATGCCGGCCGCTCCCGCTGGCAGGGTCGACAGGCACTCAACGACTTCACCATCGGCATCGAACTTGAAGGCGACGGGCGCGCCTTCACCCATGCACAGTATCAACACCTGGCAGACGCGCTGACAGCGCTGGAAGGCCACTATCCCGATATTGATGCCGGCGAGACGGTGACCCACGAGCAGGTAGCACCGCTTCGAAAGACCGATCCCGGGCCGAGTTTTGACCATCAGTATCTTTCAAGGCTCATGACACAACGTCGTGCCCGGCAAAGTACCTGACAGGGCACTGGCTCACGCGCGGGGAGGTGACTATTCTGGCTTGGGATTTGCCGCCTGTCTGTCGTGACAGGTGCAAAAGCACGGGCGCACTTTCCCCGGGAGCATCGCTGCGGCTTGTGCCACGGCCGGCGCGTCCGGAGAGGTTAATTGGCATGACTTCATGTTTGCGGTATCTTCGTCGTCCAATCAGAGCGCCCATGTTCGAGTGTTGCCTGTTTCGTTGATGGCTAACGAGTCGGAATCCGTTGCAGTGTCCTTATGGCTATCCGCGCCGATGACTGCACGTCCGATGCCATCGCTTGACGTATCCGGAAACCATGGCCCCTGTAAACATCGGGTGCCTATCCCGCCTTGAAAAGCGCCAGAGGCTCCAAAAGGGCCCGCTGACAACTTATCTTCATTCGGAGAGACGTCTATGAGTCTGGAGGCAAGAGAAGATCACGATCCGATCGAGACAAGGGAGTGGTTGGAAGCCCTGACATCGGTAGTGGATCGTGAAGGTGAGGATCGTGCTCAATATATCCTGAGCCGTCTGGCTGATCGCTTGCGCCGTGATGGCAAGCTGCCGCCGTTCTCCGTGAACACGCCCCACCGCAATACCATCCCCGTTCATCGCGAAGCCAAACTGCCCGGCGACATGTTCATGGAGCGCAAGATTCGCTCCGCGATCCGCTGGAACAGCGTGGCGCAGGTCATCCGCACCAACAAAAAGCACAAGGGACTGGGCGGCCACCTGGCCAGCTACATGTCCTGCGCCGTGCTTTATGAAGTCGGTTTCAACCATTTCTTTCGTGCCGACAGCGATGAGCAAAAGGGCGATCTGGTCTACATACAGGGCCATGTGACGCCCGGTATCTATGCCCGCTCCTTTCTCGAAGGGCGTCTGACCGAAGAACAGCTGGATACCTTCCGTCAGGAAGCCGTGGCTGAAGGTCTCTCTTCCTATCCCCACCCCTACCTGATGCCGGACTACTGGCAGTTCCCGACCGTGTCGATGGGACTGGGGCCGATCCAGGCCATCTATCAGGCGCACGTCATGAAGTACATGAACGCGCGTGGGCTGGCGGACATGGGCGATCGCAAGGTCTGGGCCTTTCTGGGCGACGGCGAGTGCGACGAGCCGGAATCACTGGGTGCCCTGCACCTGGCCAGCCGTGAAAAGCTCGATAACCTGATTTTCGTCATCAACTGCAACCTGCAGCGTCTGGACGGCCCGGTCCGCGGTAACGGCCGTATCATGGACGAGCTGGAAGGCATGTTCCGTGGTGCCGGCTGGAACGTCATCAAGGTGGTCTGGGGCGGCCTGTGGGACCCGCTGTTCGAGCAGGACAGCAAGGGCATCATGCAAAAGCGCATGGATGAAGCGGTCGACGGCGAATACCAGAACTTCAAGGCCCGTGGCGGCGCCTATACCCGCGAGAATTTCTTCGGCAAGTACCCGGAAACCACCGAAATGGTCAAGGACTACTCCGATGAGGACATCTATCGCCTCAATCGCGGTGGTCATGACCCGCAGAAGATGTATGCGGCCTACCATGAGGCGACCAACAACGCCAATGGCCGGCCGACCGTCGTTCTGGCGCATACCGTCAAGGGCTACGGCATGGGCGGCGGCAGCGGTGAGGCCGACATGGAAGCCCACCAGATCAAGTCGATGGAAAACGACGCGCTCAAGGTCATGCGCGACCGTTTCGGTATCCCGGTCTCCGACAAGCAGCTTGAAGAGGGCATGCCCTACTACAAGCCCGATGACGACAGCCCCGAGATGCGTTATCTGCATCAAAGGCGCAAGCAGCTGGGCGGCTATCTGCCGGCGCGTAAAAACGATTTCGAGCCCATCGAGATTCCGGGGCTGGATGACAAGATGTTCGCGTCCCAGACCAAGGGGTCGGGCGATCGTGAAGTCTCCACGACCATGTCGTTTGTGCGTGTGCTCAACGGCCTGGTAAAAAACAAGCAGTTCGGTCAGCAGGTGGTGCCCATCATTCCCGATGAGGCGCGCACGTTCGGCATGGAAGGCATGTTCCGCCAGATCGGTATCTACGCGGCAGAAGGTCAGAAATACGAGCCGATGGATACCGGCCAGATCATGTACTACCGCGAGGATCAAAAGGGTCAGATTCTCGAGGAAGGCATCAACGAGGCAGGCTCCATGGCCGCCTGGATTGCGGCGGCCACCTCCTATGCCAACCATCACGTCCCGCTGTTGCCGTTTTACATCTACTACTCGATGTTCGGCTACCAGCGCGTAGGCGATCTGGTCTGGGCAGCCGGTGATCTGCAGGCCCGTGGTTTCATGGTCGGCGGTACCGCCGGGCGAACCACCATCAACGGTGAAGGTCTGCAGCACCAGGACGGTCACAGCCATATCCTGATGTCCACGGTCCCCAACTGCCGCGCCTATGACCCCTGCTATGGCCACGAGCTGGCCGTGATCATGCAGGACGGTCTCAAGCGCATGTATCAGGACCGCGAAAGCTGCTTCTATTACCTGACGGTCATGAACGAAAACTATGTCCATCCCGAAATGCCGGAAGGCAGCGAGGAAGGCATCGTTCGCGGCATGTATCTGCTTCAGGAAGGCGAGAGCGACAAGAAGCAGCCGCGCGTACAGCTTCTGGGCAGCGGTACGATCCTGCGCGAAGTGGAAGCGGCCGCCGAGCTCCTGCGTGATGACTTTGGCGTGACCGCCGATGTCTGGAGCGTGACCAGCTTCAACGAGCTGCGTCGCGAAGCGCTGGAGTATGACCGTCAGCAGTTCCTCAACCCTGAAGGCGAGCAGCAAAAGCCCTGGGTCACGAGCTGCCTGGAAGGGCGCGACGGGCCTGTCATCGCCTCCACGGACTACATGAAGCTTTATGCTGATCAGGTGCGTGCGTGGGTACCGACCGACTTCCACGTTCTGGGCACCGATGGTTTCGGCCGCTCGGACACGCGTGAACATCTGCGTCGTTTCTTCGAAGTCGATCGCTATTTTGTCACCGTACTGGCGCTGCGCGCGCTGGCCAATCGTGGCGAGATCGATGCCAAAACCGTCAGTGACGCGATGAAAAAATACGACATCGACCCCGGCAAACCCAATCCGCTGGTGAGCTGAGGCGCCTGTCTCACAATAGTGCCGCCGGGTGAGCCAGAGGCTTGCCCGGCCCCGGCAACGGCCAGGTGATAAGGAGCGCGACCTTGAGTAGTGAAATTATTAAGGTACCCGACATCGGGGGCAGCGAGGGCGTCGAGATCATCGAGATCTCGGTCCAGGCCGGCGATACGATCGACGCCGAAGACACCATGATCGTGCTGGAGTCCGACAAGGCCAGCATGGACATCCCCGCACCGAAGGCCGGCAAGGTCAAGAAGGTACTGGTCAGCGAAGGGGACAAGGTGTCCGAAGGCGACGACATTCTCGAGCTTGAAGCCGAGGGTGAAGAAAGCGGCGACGCTGAAGACGACGATGGCGAGGCAGACGAGAACGACGATGACAAGTCGTCGGTCAAGGACAGCCGCAACGCCGAGCATCTCGAGGAAGAGGCCGAGGCCGACGAATCGGACGCTGAAGACGACAAGCCGAAGAAGTCCTCCTCGGGCAAGGGTGGCAAGCGTACGGTCGAAGTACGCGTACCGGATATTGGCGGCAGCGAAAACGTCGAAATCATCGAGATCGCGGTCAGCGAAGGCGATGACATCAGTGAGGAAGACGCGCTGATTACGCTGGAGTCCGACAAGGCCTCGATGGATGTGCCCAGCCCCTATAGCGGCAAGCTGGTCTCTCTGGAGCTCAAGGAAGGCGATACCGTCTCCGAGGGCGATCTGATCGGCACCATGGAGATCGCCGGCGAAGGCGATGACGACGGTGCCGATGAAGACGACACTTCCGATGATAATGACGGCGATGACGCCGATCATGAGGAAGACGCCGACGCCACAGATGACAGCGATGAAGACGAAGAAGACGACAGCGAAGGCGGTCGTCAGGAGCTGCGCGTACCGGATATCGGCGGCAGTGACAACGTCGAGATCATCGAAGTTTCGGTCAGCGAAGGCGATGAGATCAACGAGGAAGACGCGCTGATCACGCTGGAGTCTGACAAGGCTTCCATGGACATCCCCAGCCCCTTCAAGGGCAAGGTGGTGGAAGTCAGCGTCAAGGAAGGCGATACGGTCTCCGAAGGCGATCTGATCGGCTATATCGAAGTGGCCGGCAGCAAGGCGAAAAGCGCGTCCAAAAAGTCTTCCAGTGACACGTCGGATGCGAAGAAAAAGTCTGACGACTCGGCCAAAAAGACGTCTGATGACAAGTCTTCCGGTGACAAGTCCGATTCGAAAGGCAAATCCGGTGGCGGCTCGAAAGAGCGCAAAAAGCAGGACGTGCCGAATAGCGAGTCGAAAAAGGACGAGGGCAGCTACGGCGGTGAACCCGGCCCCGAGGCCCGTCGCAATCAGGGCGAAAGCACTTCCGGCAGCAGCGTTCATGCCGGTCCTGCCGTGCGTCTGATGGCGCGTGAACTGGGCGTGGAACTTGCCGAAGTCAAGGCCAGCGGGCCGAAGGGTCGCGTGCTGAAAGAAGACGTGGACGGCTTCGTCAAGCAGGTCATGAGCGATCGCAAAAAGGGTGGTGGTGCATCCGCTCAGCCGTCTGCGCAGGCGCAGGGGGGTGCCGGTATTCCGCCCATCCCGGCGATCGATTTCAGCCAGTTCGGCGAGATCGAAGAAAAGCCCATGGGCCGCCTGATGAAGGCCGGGGCGACCAACCTGCATCGCAGCTGGCTCAACGTGCCGCACGTGACCCAGTTTGATGAGGCTGACATCACCGAGCTCGAGAACTTCCGCAAGGCGATGAAGGACGAGGCCGCTCAGCAGGGGGCGAAGCTTACGCCGCTGCCGTTCATGATCAAGGCGGCTGCGCATGCGCTGGCGAAGTATCCGCAGTTCAACGTGTCGCTGCATCCGGATGGCGACAAGCTGATCCAGAAAAAGTACTTCAACATTGGCGTGGCGGTAGATACACCCAATGGTCTGATGGTGCCGGTGATTCGCAACGTGGATCAAAAGGGCATTGTCGAACTGGCGAAGGAAGTCATCGACCTCGCCGGCCGCGCTCAGGAAGGCAAGCTCAAGCGTGAGGAGATGCAGGGCGGCTGCTTTACCATTTCGAGTCTCGGCTCGATCGGTGGTACGGCGTTTACCCCCATCGTCAACGCGCCTGAAGTGGCCATTCTTGGCGTATCGAAGTCGCAGATGAAGCCGGTGTGGAATGGCAGCGAGTTCAAGCCGAGGCTGATGTGTCCGCTGTCGCTGTCCTACGACCATCGCGCCGTCAACGGTGCCGATGCGGCACGCTTTACGGCGTATCTGGCAGCGATTTTGACCGACATACGTCGACTGACCATGTAAACCCTGCCGACGTATCGAGGCGGCCCTTCGGGGCCGCCTTTTTTGTGGGCGCCCGGGCGCTCGAGGTCGTCAATATGTCGCAGAGACGCCGACTTCGCTTGTGCCCGGATGGCGCCTGTCGTTATTGTTGCGTTTTATTGTCAAACGGCTTGCCGATGAGTGTTGTCCGGTAGGGTCGGCTTTGATCATGAGTCATTTATTGAGGAGCGGTTTTTCATGCGTTTGATCCTGTTGGGCGCCCCTGGTGCGGGTAAGGGGACGCAGGCCCGATTCATCTGTGAACGCTTCGATATCGTCCAGATTTCGACCGGCGATATGCTGCGGGCGGCCGTCAAGGAAGGCAATGAACTGGGCCAGAGGGTCAAGGAGGTCATGTCCGCCGGTCAACTCGTCTCCGACGATCTGATCATTGAGCTGGTCAGAGAGCGTATCGCTCAACCCGATTGCGCCAATGGCTTTTTGTTTGATGGCTTCCCCCGAACGATCGTACAGGCCGATGCGCTCAAGGAGGCCGGCATCGATCTGGACCATGTGCTTGAAATCCACGTGGCCGATGAAGAGATCATCAGCCGGCTTTCCGGGCGCCGTGTTCATCCGGGCTCGGGCCGTGTTTATCATATCGATAACCATCCGCCATTGACGGTTGATATCGACAACGAAACCGGCGAGGCGCTGATTCAGCGCGAAGATGATCGCGAAGAGACCGTGCGCCATCGTCTGGAGGTCTATCATGACCAGACCGAACCGCTGATCGCCTATTATCAAAAGCTGCAGCAGCAGGCGCCGCAACAGGCACCGGCGTTTCATCGGATCGAGGGTGTCGGCAGTGTCGAAGATATTCGCGCTCGAGTCGTTGAAGCGCTCACCGCCTGAGGCGACATCGTGACAAGGCTTGAAAAAACCGCATGCCCCAGGGCATGCGGTTTTTTTTGTGTCCGAATTTTTCTTTATAACTGTGCAGTTACGCCTGTTTTTACCAAACGTTGCGGAATGGTTGACCGCGCATGGTGTCTCTTTAACGGCGGTGTCATGATGCGCTGCTTCCATGGGCCGCGGTCATTTGTGTTGTCATGTGTTGCCCTTGAAAGACGGCAGTAAAAGCGTTTTGGACGAGTGTTAATACCCACGTATAATGCCGCCTCATTTTCGACTCAGACGTAACGAGACCATGACTAGCCTGCTGGCCCTTGATGCTTCTTCTTCTGCCTGCTCCGTGGCCCTCTGGATGGACGGTAATGTGATCAGCAGGGTAGAGCATGCCCCGCGTGGTCATACCCGCCGTCTAATGCCCATGATCGATGCGCTGCTCGATGAAGCCGGGATTGCCCGAAGCGCGCTGGATGCGATCGCCTACGGCCATGGTCCCGGCGCCTTTACCGGCATTCGCATTGCAGCAGGGGCAGCCCAGGGCATTGCCTATGGTCTGGCGTGCCCGCTGCTGGGCATTTCCACGCTGCGGGCACTGGCCCACGGGGCCTGGCAGCGTGATGGCGCCGAGCTGGTCATGCCGGCACTGGATGCGCGGCTGGGAGAGCTCTATGTCGCACTGTATCAGGGCGGGCAGGGACAGCTGGATGTTGTCATGGCCGATGCGGTCATGGCGCCCGAGGCGCTGGCGCTGCCCTTGTGTCAGCCCGGGTCGATTACCCTGATCGGCAGCGGCGTGGCCCTGTCGGACAGACTGTCCCCCGGGGTTCGGGAATGTGTGGGTACAACGCTTGAAGGTCGCGAGCCCGAGGCGCGTGACATCGTACAACTGGCCGCCATTGATTTTGCCTCGGGGCTGATCACCAGCCCTCAGCAGGCCCTTCCCATCTATCTGCGTGATCAGGTTGTTTCCAGCAAGCGTTAAGGATGCCTTTTATGGATTGGTTACATGTGGTGGTGCTCTCCCTTATTCAGGGGATCTCCGAATTTTTGCCGGTATCATCATCGGCACATTTGATTCTGCCATCACAGCTGTTTGGCTGGCCCGACCAGGGGCTGGCATTCGATGTTGCCGTTCATGTCGGTACGCTTCTGGCCGTTGTCATCGCTTTTCGCAAGGATGTTGTCGCCATCATTCAGGGCTGGTGCGCTCAGGTGTTCAGGCAGTGCCCGAACGAGGAAGGGCGTATTGGCTGGGCGGTCATTATTGCCACCCTGCCGGCCGGCATCATCGGCTTTCTCGGTGACGACCTGATCAGCAGCTATGCCCGTTCCGGACTGGTGATCGCCACCACCACCATCGTCTTTGGCTTGCTGCTGTGGTGGGCCGATGTCAAGGGCATCAGAAAGCTTGTCATGTCACAGATGACGCTGAAAAACGCGCTGCTACTGGGGTTTGCACAAGCACTGGCGCTGATTCCGGGCACGTCGCGTTCGGGCATTACCATCACGGCGGCGTTGCTTCTGGGCTATACCCGTCAGACGGCGGCGCGCTTTTCGTTTCTGATGTCGATTCCGCTGATTCTGGCGGCGGGCACCTTCAAGGCCGTCGAGCTTGCCGAGACCGGGGCCGACGCGCACTGGCTGCCCATACTGGGCGGGGTCGTGCTGTCCTTTTTGTCAGCGCTTGCCTGCATCAAGCTCTTTCTGGCCGCGCTGGATCGTATCGGCATGCTGCCCTTTGTCATCTATCGCATGATTCTGGGCGTCATGCTGTTTATCTTTCTGGCATGACTCCGTTGGATGTTGTCACGCCGCCCGTGGTGCTGGGCGATGACGCCCAAAGCCATGCTCTGGCCGATCGGCTGGGGCTGGTCGTGGTGGAAACGCCGGGCAGCGACGATCTGTGGCTGCGCTACGGCGAGCAGGGGCTGGAGCTTGGCGGTGACAGGCGTCAGTTCGGGGCGCCGATACGTGCCGATCTGGTCGGTGGAGGCGTGGCGCACCGGCGTCAGTTCGGTGGCGGGCGTGGTCAGCTCATCGCCCGTGCCTGCGGACTGAAACAGGGTGTGTCACCGGAGATCATTGACGCCACGGCAGGGCTTGGGCGCGACAGCGCGGTACTGGCATCGCTGGGCTCGCCGGTGTTGATGATCGAGCGTCACCCCGTGGTTGCCGCGCTTTTGCTGGACGCGCTGGAGCGGGCCGGCGCCATCGAGGCATTGCAATCGCTGACGCAGCGGCTTCGGTTTGCTCAGGGCGACAGCAGCCAGACGCTGTCAGCGCTGGTAGAGGCCTCGGGGGTTACCCCGCAGGTCATTCATCTGGATCCCATGTACCCGCATCAGGACAAGTCGGCGCTGGTGAAAAAGGAGATGCGTCTTTTCCGTCGTCTGGTCGGAGACGATGTGGACACGGCGCAGCTTCTGACTCAGGCGCTCGATACCGCCACGCATCGGGTGGTGGTCAAGCGGCCCAAGGGCGCCCCACCCATCGAAGGGCCGCCCCCCAGCCATGACATCGTCTCCAAAAACAGCCGCTATGACCTTTACGTGCACCGCTCGCTGAAGCCGTCACGCTGAGGCTTCGGTATGCGCTCGCCCGGCGGTCAGTTCCGTCAGGCGATGGCGCAGGGTCGGGTCAAAAAGCGTTCGGCTTTTAAGCAGCGCCTCGGGCAGGCGAGCATCGAAATTGAGCCTTTCCTGTGATTGCCATAGCCAGCCGTCGCGCTCCAGGCTGTCCAGCAGCCCGGCAAACAGACGACGGTCAAAGAATTCCGGGGCGTTGAGCCCCTGCAGGCGGGTCAACCGCTCCGCCAGCAGCTGACTCTGGTCTTCGAGCATTTCCCGACTGATAGTGCCACTGGGATAGTGCATCAGCGTCGAGAACAGGATAAAGCCGCGTTCAAGCGTCGGCTGAATCGCCCGGCCCAGCAGGTAAAGCCTTTCACGCGCCTCGTCTCCCGTCTCGGGGCGCTGCCAGTATTCGCCCTTTTGTTTTAAAAGGCCCAGTGCCACGAAAACATCCAGCACATCGTTGAGATGTTCGGTGAACGCCGTGTTGTCCTCTTCGATGAAGTACTCCTGACGCAGTGCCGGCCAGATGGGGGCCAGCAGGCTGTCGAGCGTTTCGAAGTCAAGGCGGGCGTTGTTGCGAAAGGCGAAGGCCACCAGGGCATGAAGGGCAAACAGGTGCAACACGTTGTTGCGATACCAGGTCAACAGCGGCGCACGCTCGTCACTGACCGTGATCAGATCGCCCAGCGAGTGCTCGATACGGCTCACCATGCCCAGATATTCGCTGCGCTCGACCCACTCGTGGGGGCCCTGCTCCGGCAGGCGAACGCGTTTGCCGCCCGGCAGCTGCGCCTGCAGCGCGTACAGCGTCTTGAGCTGGCGCAACAGCAGATCGATCTCGATGGTGCGGTGGGGGGTGGCCAGCATTGTCAGGGCCACCATTGAAATGGGCGTCAGCGCGGCGGCATGATTGATGCGCGTGGCAATCTCCTGGCTTAGATCCGGGACTGCCTCACGCAGCCAGTCGGCCTCGGCACCGTCTTTTTGCGAACGCCAGTCGGGAAAGCGCTGATCCAGATAGCGGCCCAGCACCAGGGGCTCTCCCACACTGACCTGCACACGCCCGAACGGCTGGCGCAGATGGCGCAGTACGCGTAAAAGCCCCAGCGGACTTTCCTTGCGTTTTTCGCCCGTGCGCAGCTCGCGGATGTAGGCGTTGGACTCGATAACCTTTTCATAGCCGATATAGATCGGCACGAAGGCCAGCTCGCGGTTGGGCGCGCGGGCATGGGAGCGCAGGGTCATCGACAGCATGCCGGGGCGCGGCGAGAGCATGCGCCCGGTGCGCGAGCGTCCCCCCTCGATGAAATATTCGACCGGATGGCCCTGGGAGAGCAGCTGGTGAAGGTATTCGTTGAACACGGCGGCGTAGAGCCGATTGCCCCGAAAGCTGCGGCGCATGAAAAAGGCGCCGGCACGCCGCAGCATCGGACCGATCACGGGCATGTCGAGGTTGCGACCGGCGGCGATGTGCGGCGGCATCAGCCCCTGTTGATAAAGCACATAGGAGAGCAGCAGATAGTCGATATGACTGCGATGACAGGGTACATAGACCAACTCGTGCGTCCCGGCCAGGGCTTCAACATCCTCGATACCGTGGACATCGACGCCATCGTAGAGCCGGTTCCACAGTCGTCCCAGCACCTGGTAGAGAAACCGCAGTACCGGCGCGGACATGTTGGCGGCGATTTCGAACCCGTAGCGCTCGGCGCGCTGCAGGGCCCGGTCATCCGATTCACCCCGTTCCTGGGCGCTTTGATGGGCGGCATTTCGTACGGCCGGCTGGCGCAGTACGCGCCGAATAAGCGTACGACGATGGGACAGGTCCGGGCCGATGGCCTGCAGCCGCACGCGGCGGAAGTAGCGTCGTAGAAAGCGGGTGATGCGGATTCGGTTGAACTGCTTATCCACATCGCCGTGCGCCATCAGCGTGCGCAGCGATACCGGCGTGCCCAGGCGAATCTCGAGCGAGCGGCCATTGATGATCATGCCGGCCAGACGCTGAAGACGGCCTACCAGCGACCAGCCATCGGCGGTCAGCAGATGGCGCAGGCCCACGCGTTCGCGCTGTGGCGCGCGCCCCCAGAAAAGAGTGACCGGGACGAGATCCACGTCGCTGTCGGGATGCTGCTCCAGCGCCGTGATCAGATGATCCAGCGAGGTCGACCGGTCCACATGGCCCCGGTGATGGCGATAATGGGCGGCGTCGAAAAGGGCCAGGCGTGCGGGAAAGCGATGGCCATGGGCCAGGCAGACGCTGTCTTCCGGAGAGGGCATATTGTGGCGCTGACAGAAAATGGACAGCGCCATGCGATCGGAAAGGGCCGAGACCGGCAGCACGTAGATCACCGGGCGTGTGCTGTCGGTAACAAGGGATTCGGGACGTTCGGGGTCGACACTGCGAAAGTGCAGCCAGCCACCGAGCAGCCGACAACCCAGTCGCTGCCAGAATCCCTGGGAAGACGTTTCAGACATGGCCATTGTTCGCTCGCTGAATCGGGGACGCGGAAGGTTCTGATAACCTGAAAGGGAGATCTGCACCGATCCGATGACATGGCACTATAGTATAGCGCTGGCTGAATCGACATGGCCCACCGGGCAAGGCAGGGGAAGCAACATGAGAGAGCAGTGGCGTGACGGCAACCATTTTGCCCTGTTGCCGACGGCGGAGTGTTTCGTGCCCGCACTGCTTGAGGCCATCGACCATGCACACATCTCGATTCTGATCGAGCTCTATCTCGTCGAGGACGGCGAGATGGGCGAGCGGTTTTTTGCAGCCCTGATACGGGCTGTCGCGCGCGGCGTTGACGTGCGGCTTCTGATCGATGCCTGCGGTTCGTGGTCGCTGTCTGATGAGAGCAAGCAGCGTCTGGTGAGAGCAGGCGTGTCGCTGCGTGAATTCAATGTCCTCTCGCTCCGGCATGTGGGGCGCTTCATTTCGCGCGACCACCGCAAGCTGGTCGTCATCGACGGTCACACCGCTTTCACGGGCGGCTTTGGCGTCAACGATCAGTTTCTCAGCTCATGGTTCGAAGTGGCCGTGCGTATTACCGGGCCTTGCGTCGAGGACTGGATTCAATTGTTCAATCGGGTATGGCGTTCGCGCCGGACGCGCGATTTTGCAACCGGGGCTCGGCGACGGAGCAGCGCGGCGGCGACGTCGGAGACGGCGCACGGGGAGGGGAGCATGGTCGGCCGCGTGGTCTGGGGGCAGGGCTATCGCTATCAGGCCATCCGCCGTTCGCTACAGCATCAGGTTGGCAGTGCCCGTGAGCGGATATGGATCTGTACGCCCTATTTCGTGCCCACCCGAACCCTGCGGCGCCAGCTGCGAAGAGCGGCACGTCGTGGCGTGGATGTCCGGCTGCTGCTGGCGGCGCGCGATCATGACCATCCCAGCGTGCGCTACGCCGGGCAGCGCTTTTTTACCCGACTTTTACGCTCGGGGGTGCGCATCTTCGAGTTTCAGCCACGCTTTATTCATGCCAAGTTCAGCCTGTGCGACGGCTGGGCGACCATCGGGTCCTGCAACTTCGATCACTGGAGCCTGCAGTGGAATCTCGAGGCCAACCAGGAGATCGATGATCCCGATTTCGCCACCGAGCTGGGCGGGCTGTTTGAGCACTGCTTTGACCAGTGCCACGAAATCAGCGCAGCCCACTGGGCGTCTCGCTCGCGAGGCCAGCGGCTGCGTGAGTGGGGCTATGGCGTCATGGATGCCCTGATTACCCGCCTGCGCTGAAGGCGTTTTGCCTCAACG
This sequence comes from Kushneria sp. EE4, assembly GCF_977968315.1. The sequence continues at coordinate 1,842,850 of NZ_OZ386212.1, read as the reverse complement.
CCTGTTACCGGCCCTTTCCCGGACCCCGGCCGCCCCGGTTGTTGCCGCCGGACCTGTTCTTTGCTCCCTTGCCGGCCTTTGACGGCGCCGGCTTTTCGACCGGGGCGCGCTGCAGCAGGTAAAGATCCAGCGTCAGCTCGGCCAGCTGGCCTGCCAGGCGCGTTGCTTCGCTCGGCTGTTGGCCGAGTGCGGCAAGCTCCGGGTCTTCCTCGTCAAAGAGTCCGGACAGGGTCATGAAGGGCAGCAGCAGCTCGGCGGCGGCCTCCTCTTGGGCGCCGAACCAGGCCTGCTCATCCAGAAAGACGCCTTCCATGAAGCCGGCGCACCAGAGTCGTACGGGATGTTCCTCGTTGTCTTCGCCGCTGTCTTCGAATTCGAGATCGAAGGGCAGATCGGGGATGTTGCCGTTTTCAAAGGCGTCGACGGCGTTGCTCAACAGGGCATCCAGTGCGTCGAGTGTCTCCTGACGCTGCTGGTCGCCGTCAAACTCGGGCGTTGTGTCAAAGATCAGGGCATGTCGCTCATCGCGGTCATGAGATACGGTCGAGATGGCCAGCGCCGTCAACAGGCCGTGCGCTCCGAACAGATCGAGGGCTTCTTCGCTGACGCGCTCGGAATCGAGAAACTCGAACAGCGCGTCGAGGCGGTCGTCTTCCAGAAGCGCTACCGGTTGAGGCGTATCGGCCGTGATATCATTCATTGAGCAGTATCCATACAGTAAGCGGCGCGTTGCGCGGCAGTCGAACCGCCGGGTTGAGAGCTGACAGTTTACCATCCATGACCGATTTTCCCGCCAGCGACATCGATGACTTTCCCTCGGGGGAGGCCAGTCAGGCACGGCTTGAAGCCTGCGTGGCAGGGTGTCTGCGTCGCGCGCGAGCCCACTATCCCGATCTGCCTGCTCCCCGGGTATGGTGTGACCTGCGCGGGCGCAGTGCCGGCCAGGCCCATTACGGTCGAGGCGGGCTGCGCTTTAACATGACGCTCTACGGTGAGCAGCCCGAGGCCTTTTTGTCGGAAGTCGTGCCTCACGAGATGGCCCACTGGGTCGTTCATCATGCCTTTCCCGGGCGGGTGCGCCCGCATGGCGTGCAGTGGCAGCAGGTCATGAACGACATCTTTGATCGAGCGCCCAGCGTCACCCATCGCTTTGATGTCTCACGTGCCAGCCCTGCTCCCTATCGCTACGCCTGTGGCTGTCGCCATCACTATTTTACCCGTCGACGCCATAACAACGAGCGTCGAGGCAGTCGCTATCGCTGTCGTCACTGCGGCCACACGCTGCGTCTTGAAGGCGTCGTCGCCGATCCGGACACAGGGAGATTGGTCGAACAGTGACCATGGTCTAATGGTCAGTCAGCCCCTGCATAACGCTAATCTAAGGGTCACACTATCCATGATGGGGTCCTTGCCTCATCAGATCGAGGAGAGGCGACATGAGCCAGACTGCCCGGGACATGGCAGGTGCCGCACAAAAGCTGCCTGGTCCGATCAGCGAGCAGGACTATCGCGAGCGCTATCGTTATTCGATCGAATCTCCTGAAGCCTTCTGGCGCGAAGAGATGCAGCGTCTTGACTGGATGCGCACGCCGGAAAAAACGCTCGACGGCCATTTCGGCGACAATCACTCCCGCATCAAGTGGTTCGAGGACGGCACGCTCAATGCCTCGGTCAACTGCATTGATCGTCATCTTGACAGCCGCGGCGACAAGCCGGCCATTATCTGGGAAGGCGACAACCCCGATCATCAGCGAATCATTACCTACCGCGAGCTGCACTGCCAGACGGGGCAGTTTGCCAACATGCTCAAGGCGCTCGGCGTAGGGCGCGGGGACACCGTTACCCTGTACATGCCGATGATTCCCGAGGCGGCCATTGCCATGCTGGCATGTGCCCGCATCGGTGCCGTGCACTCGGTGGTATTTGGCGGCTTCTCTCCGGAGGCGCTGGCCGGGCGCATATCGGACTGCGCCTCTCGCGTGGTGATTACCGCCGATATCTCGCGTCGCGGCGGCAAGCAGGTAGCGCTCAAGAAAAACGTTGATGAGGCGCTGGCCATCAAGGGGACCGACTGCGTCGAGCACGTGCTGGTCGTTCCCTGTGGCGAGGACCCCATCGACTGGCAGTCACGCGATATCGATGCCTGCGCGATGATGCGTGAGCAGTCGATGGAGTGTGATCCCGAGGAGATGGGCGCCGAAGATCCGCTGTTCATTCTCTACACCTCGGGCTCGACCGGTACGCCCAAGGGGTTGATGCATACCACGGGTGGCTATCTGCTCTATACGGCCATGACCCATGAGCAGATCTTTGATCTGCGTGAGGACGATGTCTACTGGTGTGCCGCCGATGTGGGCTGGGTCACCGGCCACTCCTATGTGGTGTATGGCCCGCTGGCCAATGGAGCCACCACGGTCATGTTTGAAGGCGTGCCGAGCTATCCGGATTACGGCCGGGTGGGTGAAGTGATCGACCGGCACAATATTACGATTTTTTATACGTCACCGACGGCTATCCGCGCCATGATGGGTCACGGTGATCACGTCATGGACAGCAGTCGGCGCGACTCACTGCGCCTGATCGGCACGGTCGGCGAGCCCATTAATCCGCAGGCCTGGCATTTCAGTCATCAGGTTATCGGTAACGGGCGCTGTCCCATCATGGATACCTGGTGGCAGACCGAGACCGGCGGCCACATGATGGCGCCGCTCACCGACGTCGAAAGCGTCAAGCCTGGCGCGGCCATGCGGCCCTTTTTCGGCATTCGCCCGGCCCTGATGGATGCCGAGGGCAAGCGTATCGAAGGCGAGGGCGAGGGCAGTCTCGTGATCGAGGGCAGCTGGCCGGGTCAGGCGCGCACCATCTGGGGCAACCACGAGCGCTTTGAGGAAACCTATTTCAGCACGCACCCCGGCGCCTACTTTACCGGGGACGGCGCGCATCGTGATGCCGACGGCGATTACTGGATCACCGGTCGCATCGATGACGTGCTCAACGTTTCCGGCCATCGAATGGGAACGGCGGAAATCGAATCGGCGCTGGTAGCGCATCCGGCCGTGGCCGAAGCCGCCATTGTGGGCTTTCCTCATGACATGAAGGGGCAGGGCATCTATGCCTATATCACTTTGATGCAGGGCGCCGAACCCAGTGATGCGTTGCGAACGGAGCTCAATGACGTAGTGCGTCGGGATATCGGCGCGATCGCCAAACTCGATGCCATCCAGTGGGCGCCGGGATTGCCCAAGACGCGTTCGGGCAAGATCATGCGTCGCATCCTTCGCAAGATCGCAGCCAATGAGGTCGATGGTCTGGGCGATATCAGCACCCTGTCAGACCCTGACGTCGTGGAAGCCCTGATCAGGGAGCGAGTTAACCACTAGCGAATATGCTCATCTGCTTCTGTATCACGACAAGCGCGTCATCTTGTCGCATAATGAACGTTGGCACCGCAAAACGGTTGCCAACGTTTTATTTTGGAAATAAAAAAATCATGGGATAACATGCCGACATTGCTGGTTACACTAGTCTGATCGGCAGGTGGCATGACGACGCGTGGCCTTGCACTGCTGATGACGTGGCTGACCGCGTTTTGACCGGGGCCTGGCCGTCCTGAATGATACGGGGAATCCTGGAGGAAACCGCATGGCCTTTGCCCAGAAGTTTATCGTGGCAGACGATCACCCCTTGTTTCGTGCGGCACTGACGCAGTCCCTGCGTCAGGTAGCGGCCAATGCCGAGATTGTTGAAGCCGATACCATGGAAGCCACCATCGAGGTCGTCACGCGTCATCCCGACGCCGACCTGATTCTTCTGGATCTGCGTATGCCCGGAGCACACGGCTTTTCAGGCCTGATACAGCTGCGGGGACAAATGCCCGACATCCCTGTGGCGGTTATCTCCGGCAGTGAAGAGCCGCAGGTGGTTCGCCGCTCGCTTGATTACGGTGCCTCGGGTTTCATTCCCAAGTCGGCGTCGCTGGACACGATCGCTGGAGGCATCAGTGCGATTCTGGATGGTGAAATCTGGCTCCCGCCGGAAATGGCCGACTACTTGGGAGACGGTGACGAGGAGGAAGCCAAGTTTGCCGCGGCCATCGCCTCACTGACGCCGCAGCAGTTTCGCGTGCTCAACATGCTCACAGAGGGGCTTTTGAACAAGCAGATCGCCTACGATCTCAATGTTTCCGAGGCGACCATCAAGGCGCACGTCACGGCCATTTTGCGCAAGCTGGGTGTGCACTCGCGTACTCAGGCCGTCATCGCAGCCCAGAAGCTTGAAGTAGAGCCATCACGCGTCGAGAACTAAAGTCAGGTTCAGGCGTTAAAAAATCCCGGCATGGACCGGGATTTTTTGTGTCTGCCATCATGTCAGTGCAGACGCCGATTGGCCTGAAGGGTTCGGGTCAAAAGCGCCCTTAGCGCTGCCGGACGAACCGGCTTATTGAGCAGATGATAGCCGGTGCGACGAATCAGATCAGCGACCTCTTCGGTGCGATCGGCGGTGATCACGATACCCGGGACGTCACCGGTAAAGCGCTCGGCGAGCGACTCCAGTGCCATCAATCCAGTGACCTCGTTATCGAGATGGTAGTCGGCCAGAATGATATCGGGTTCGCCGGTCATGTTGCGCACCACCGAGCGGGCGCCGCCGATCGAGGTGGCCGTGAAAACCTCGCATTCCCAGCCTTCCAGCATGGCTTTCATGCCTTCCAGCGTCATGGTTTCGTTGTCGATACAGATCACGCGCGCGCCGCGGATACGGTTGCCGGCGCTTTTCTGTGCCGTCTGCGTTTCCTCGCGGGTGAGCGTGGCGCCATGCTTGAGCGGCACGGTCAGCCCGAACACCGTGCCATGACCTTCTCTTGAGCGAATGGTGATCGGGTGATCCAGTACGCGCGCCATGCGATCAGCGATGGAAAGCCCCAGTCCCAGCCCCTTTTCACTCTCGCGATGGCGCGATTTCTGATCCAGACGACGAAACTCCTGAAAGATTTCGGCCTGGCGGGACTCCGGAATACCGGGGCCGGTATCCCAGACCTCGATCGACAGCTGCTCGCCCCGGCGGCGACAGCCCAGCAGTGCCCGGCCGTGCTGGGTATAGCGCAGGGCGTTGGAAAGGAAGTTCTGGATGATGCGTCTGAGCATCTGGGGGTCGCTGTCAATGACAGCGCCCGTTTCGACCATGTCCAGATCCAGCCCGCGATCCTGAGCCATGACCGAAAACTCGGCATACAGCGGGCGCAGGATCTCATTGAGCGCAAAGACCTGACGTCGGGGGGTCAGGGCGCCGGCATCCAGCTTTGAGATGTCCAGCAGTGTGCCCAGAAGCTCTTCTGCAGCCTGCAGCGAGTTGTCGATGTGGACCAGAGTGTCGTGATGCTCGCTCTCTTCCAGGCGCTGGGTGAGCGCCGAGGTGAACAGTCTTGCAGCGTTGAGCGGCTGAAGCAGGTCGTGGCTTGCCGCGGCCAGAAAACGCGTTTTCGAGGCGTTGGCGGTTTCGGCAACCTGCTTGGCCTGACGCAGCGCCAGCTCGGCTTCAGAGCGCACCCGGTTTTCCTGGCGCAGGGCGCTGTTGACCTCGGAAAGCTCGTGGGTACGTTCACGAACGCGCTCTTCCAGATTTTCGTTGGTCTCCTTGAGTGCAATCTCGGCCAGCCGACGCTCGGTAATGTCCTGATAGAGCGCGAAAAAGCCCAGTACGCGACCGCCCTCGCCAAAATGCGGCGTGTAGGTGGCCAGCATATAGCGGGTGCCGCCTTCACGGTCGGGCTGGGAGAGCTCCCACGAAACACGCTCGCCGTTGAGCGCACGCGACATCCAGGGTGCGCGCAGGCGCCACATGCCTGGCGTCATGACCTCTTCGGCGCGCTTGCCGATGGCCTGAAGACGATCCACTTCCATGGCGGTTTCATAGGCGCGATTGGTAAAGAGGTAGTGACAGTCGCGATCAAAATAGGCGATCAGCGCCGGCACGTTGTCGGTATAGATACGGATGTTGTTTTCCGAGCGGATCAGCGCCTCTTCGGTGCGCTTTTGATCGGTCACATCCTGATAGGTATAGACAAAACCGCCGCCCACCATGGGGTTGCCATGAATGTCGAGCACGCTGTCATCCTGTCGATAGCGCTGATAGTGATGGGCATGACCGCTTCGAATGTTGTCCATCAGCAGCCGCACGTGCTCTTTCGGGTCGCCGGGACCGTATTCGCCGTGCTCGGCGTTGTATAAAAAGATGCGCTCGATGGGTTCGCCGACATGGATCAGGTGGTCGGGAAAGCGAAACAGTTCCAGATAGCGCTGGTTCCAGACCACGATGCGCAGCTTGTGATCTACCACCATGACGCCCTGATTGATGTTCTCGATGGTGGCCTGCAAAAGCGATCGATTGAACTCGAGCACCTGCGAGGCCTCGTCAACAATGGAGACCACATCAGAGATCGACACGTCCCGGCCGGAGAGCGCCGAGTTCACCACGATACGCGCTGAGGAGGCGCCAATGGCCGAGGCCAGCAGACGCTCGGTGAAGCCGATCAGATCGATCGAGGCACGCATGCCCGGGTCCAGGCGCTGCTGATGGCGCCAGCCGTAATCGCTGAAGGCGCGCTCGACCTGATCCTCGTTGAGAAAGCGTCGGGACAGCGCCTTGAGATCGCTCACCGAGGTGGTGCCGCCCCAGGGGCGATTGATCAGGGTCTGATGAGAGGCCACGCTGTCGACGAACAGCGAGGCCTGAATGCGCTCGACCACGCGCTGCTGCGTGACCTGGGAGAAAAAGATATAGCAGAACAGATTCACGCCCAGCGACAGCAGCACGCCCTGGGTGATGGGGTCGTTCAGCGATAGCCCGAGCAGATTGGAAGGGCTGAGCAGCTCGATCCCCATCGGGCCGGTATCGATGGGGAAGGCGAACAGCCCGGCGCGTACCAGCGTGGGCAGCAGCAGGGTGTAGCCCCAGATCAGAAAACCAAGCCCCAGCCCCAGACTGACCCCCAGGCGATTGCCCCGCTTCCAGTAGAGGCCGCCGATCAGCGCCGGAGCCAGCTGGGCCAGGGCTGCCAGCGACAGCACCCCAAGGCTTGCCAGCGAGCTTGACGCTGCGGTGAGCTGGTAAAAGCCATACGCCAGCGCCAGCGTCAGCACGATAATCAGGCGGCGAATGCGCAGTACCCACCGGGCATAGTCACCGTGACGGGCATCGAATCCCTTGAAGCGTAAAAGCAAGGGGATAACGACTTCGTTGGAGATCATGATCGACAGCGTCACGGCGGCCATGATGACCATGCCGCTGGCGGCGGCGAAGCCCCCGATGAAGGTGATCATGACAAGCCAGGGCTGGTCGGCCACCATGGCCAGATGCAGCACCCAGGTGTCCGGGTCCAGACCGCGACCTTCAAACAGCGTCATGGCTGCTACGGCCAGCGGGAGCACGAAAAAGCCGGCGGCCACCAGATAAAGCGGGAAAAGCCAGCGGGCCCGGGCCGTATCATCGGTACTGGTATTTTCGACCACGGTGACGTGGAACTGTCGCGGTATGCAGAACACGGCCAGCATGGCCAGTAGTGTCTGTGTCCAGAACCCCTGTCCGAAACTGGCGCTGCTGAAATGGCTGCCGGCGGAAAGATCACTTACCGCGCGGCTGGAGAGTTCGCCCAGCCCGTCAAATACCCCCCAGGTAATCAGGGCGCCCAGCAGCACGAAGGCGCCCAGCTTGACCACCGATTCAAAGGCGATGGCCTGGATCAATCCCTCGTGGTGTTCGGTGGCATCGGTGTGGCGTGTGCCGAACAAAATGGCAAAAAGGGCCATGAGAGCGGCGACATAAAACGCGGTATCCCCGAGGATCGGGGAGCGTACGATGTCGTTGTTGGCGGTGAGCACCATAAAGCTTGCCGCCATGGCCTTGAGCTGCAGAGCCAGATAGGGAAGGGTGCCCAGCAGGGCGACCAGGCTGGCCAGCGCGGCCAGCGCCTGGGTCTTGCCGTAGCGTGAGGCAATAAAATCGGCGATCGAGGTGATATTTTGTCGCTTGGCGACGCGAATCATCTTGGTCAGGATCGGCCAGAACAGTAAAAAGGCGAGAATCGGGCCCAGAAACACGCTGAGATACTGCAACCCCGAATCGGCCACCTGACCGACGCTGCCATAGAAGGTCCAGGAAGTGCAGTAAACCGCCAGCGCCAGGCTGTAGACCAGCGGTCGGCGCTTTGCCGGCCCCAGTCGTCGTGCCCGCTGGTCGCCACGCCAGGCAATGCCAAAGAGGGTGGCAATGTATAAAAGCGAGATGGTGAGCAGTAACCAGCCCTGAAACATCGTGAAAATCCTTGCCTGACCCGCGTAACGGCTGCTTCATGGTGACAGCCTTGAAATACCGATAACGACCCGGTGTGTACCGATGCGTTATCGCCCCCTCAAACCCCGCACACACTGTCGGGTCTTCGCCTGCGCCTGGCGGCGATGGTAAAGTAGCGCCAATGTCGCATTAATCTGAAGTCATCTCCATGCAAGAACCTGATCAGTCCGTGAATACCCCCGACAAGCGGGAGTTCGACAAGCTTCACAAGCGCCTGCGCCGCAATGTCGGCAACGCCATTATCGACTACGCCATGATCAATGAGGGCGATAGGGTGATGGTGTGCCTTTCCGGTGGCAAGGACTCCTATACCATGCTTGATATCCTGCGCAATCTTCAGCGCAATGCACCGGTGAATTTCGAACTGGTGGCCGTCAACATGGACCAGAAACAGCCCGGCTTTCCAGAGCATGTGCTGCCGGCGTATCTGGCCGAGCAGGGCGTCGAGTATCACATCGTGGAGCGCGATACCTACTCGATCGTGAAAGAGAAGGTGCCCGAGGGCAAAACGACCTGCGGGCTGTGCTCGCGGTTGCGTCGCGGCACACTTTACGGCTTTGCCGAAGAGATCGGGGCCAACAAGATCGCCCTGGGCCATCACCGCGACGACATGCTGGAAACGCTTTTTCTCAACATGTTCTTTGGCGGTTCACTCAAGTCAATGCCGCCCAAGCTGCTCTCTGATGATGGCAACAATATCGTGATCCGGCCGATGGCCTACTGCGCGGAAGCCGATATTGCGCGTTATTCCGAAGCCAGGGCCTTTCCCATCATTCCGTGCAATCTGTGTGGCAGTCAGGAAAATCTGCAGCGCCAGGTTGTGAAGGAGATGCTCGCCGACTGGGAGCGCAAGCACCCTGGACGCGTCGAGACCATGTTCAAGGCACTGACCAACGTGGCGCCTTCTCAGCTGGCGGACCGTGACCTGTTTGATTTTCATGGGCTCGAAGAGAAGCAGCGCCTGATGAAGCGTGACCGCATCGATACGGTGAACCTGATGGCGCGTGACGCTGATACGTCGCTGTCATGAATTTATCGCTTTTTGCTCAGAAGTGTTTGACTTTCCAGCAATGATTGGTAGAATGCAGCGCCACATGACCCGGGTGGTTAGCTCAGTTGGAAGAGCACCAGCCTTACAAGCTGGGGGTCACTGGTTCGAGCCCAGTACCACCCACCATCATTTTGATAAGGTCATGTTGCGGTAATCAGGGTTGCGGACTGGTAGTTCAGTTGGTTAGAATGCCGGCCTGTCACGCCGGAGGTCGCGGGTTCAAGTCCCGTCCAGTCCGCCATATCTCTGGTCAGCAGTAATATTTCGATACAAGTTGGACTGGTAGTTCAGTTGGTTAGAATGCCGGCCTGTCACGCCGGAGGTCGCGGGTTCAAGTCCCGTCCAGTCCGCCATCGAAATAATCGTACTATCGGGTGGTTAGCTCAGTTGGAAGAGCACCAGCCTTACAAGCTGGGGGTCACTGGTTCGAGCCCAGTACCACCCACCATCATCTTCCCAAGATGATTTAACGTTGCAAGCTGTATGCGGACTGGTAGTTCAGTTGGTTAGAATGCCGGCCTGTCACGCCGGAGGTCGCGGGTTCAAGTCCCGTCCAGTCCGCCATCTGCTTAAACGTGCATTGCTCCTTCCTGATAGCTGTTTTCCTCTTGTAGTCTTTTCTGTGTATCAGCACGTCTTTCCCGCGTGATGTTTTTCATGCCTGTTTGATATCGTGTTGTTGGTGCAGCGCCTCGCTGTCGTTACCTGCTTGCCAGTCCTTGTTGCGCACTGCATGCTTGATCTGTCATGCCCTTGATCGAGTGATCCTCGACCGGCAAGCCAATAACAAGCTGCAGGATAATCTCAACATGACTACCCCTGGTTTCAGCAATACTGTCTTCAACAGCGATATTGCCATTGCTTCCCCGCGTTTTCTGGCCAGCGACAATACGTCTGGCATCTGTCCCGAGGCCATGCATTATCTACTACAGGCCAATGAGCAGGATGATCTGGCCTACGGTAATGATGTCTGGACCGAGCGCGCTGCAAGCCGATTCAGAACGCTTTTCGAAACAAACTGCGAAATATTTTTTGTCTTCAACGGGACCGCGGCCAATTCGCTGGCACTGGCTTCGCTTTGCCAGTCCTATCACGGTGTGATCTGCCATCAATTGGCCCACATCGAGACAGACGAGTGCGGTGGCCCGGAATTCTTTTCCAACGGGTCAAAGCTTTTGCCGGTGGACACGCCCATGGCAAAGCTGACGCCCGAAGGGGTCGCGCGCGTTGTGACACGGCGCAACGATATTCACTACCCGCGACCCAGAGTGGTCTCCATCACTCAGGCCACGGAAGTGGGCACGCTCTACACGCTCGATGAGCTCCAGGCCATTCGTGAGGTGGCCGACCAGCACGATCTCAAGATCCACATGGATGGCGCCCGCTTTGCCAACGCCTGCGCCTCACTGGACGTGACGCCGGCGGAAATGACCTGGAAGGCAGGCGTGGATGTGCTCTGCTTCTCGGGCACTAAAAACGGGCTGGCCTTTGGCGAAGCCATTGTTTTTTTTGACCACGAGCTGGCGCGCGATTTCGAATATCGCTGCAAGCAGGCCGGCCAGCTGGCCTCCAAGATGCGCTTTGTCAGTGCGCCCTGGCTGGGGCTTTTGGAAAACGATGTCTGGCTTGCCAATGCCCGTCATGCCAATGCCATGGCGCAGCGTCTGGTAAGCGGTGTCAACGACATTCCCGGCGTCAACGTGATGTTTCCGGTGCAGGCCAACAGTGTCTTTCTCGAGGTGCCCGTCTCGGCGCAACAGTACTTGCGCGAATGTGGATGGACGTTTTATACCTTTATAGGCGAGGGCGGTGTCCGCTTCGTGTGTAGCTGGAATACGTCTGAAGCACTGATCGATGCGCTGGTGGGCGACCTTCGTCAGGCACTGGCACAACACGATCAACAGTGATATTGATAAGGCATCTTTCCTGATATCGGCGTGGCCGCCCCGGCGGCGCGTCTTCTGATTCGATCAAGGTGTCGGCCGGTATTCTGCCGGTTCGATATGGCTGACCACCTTCATTTCAACGCCTGATAGTACTTTCCACAATAAAGAGACCCTTCGATGAGCGGGAGTGTCGCAGTGACTGATTGATTTTCATGGAAACGACGAGCGTGCGTACGGCAGGGCACACCGTCGCCACTCAGGGAGAAGTTCATGAGCATTTTTGATCATGTGCAGCATCGCTTTGAGCGCACCCTCCAGGAAGAGATGAGTCTTCAGGAGTATCTTGAGCTCTGTCGCAGAGATCCCACGGCCTATGCCACCGCTTCCGAGCGCATGCTAGAAGCCATCGGTGAGCCGGAAGTCATCGATACGGCCAAAAACCCTCGCCTTTCCCGGATTTTCTCCAACAAGCTGATCCGTCGTTATCCCGCCTTTGCCGAATTTCATGGCATGGAAGACGCCATCGAGCAGATCGTCGCCTATTTCCGCCATGCCGCGCAGGGCCTTGAGGAGCGCAAGCAGATTCTCTATCTGCTCGGGCCGGTCGGGGGCGGCAAGTCCTCGATTGCCGAGCGGCTCAAGGCGCTGATGGAGCAGATTCCCTTCTACGCCATCAAGGACTCGCCGGTGCACGAGTCACCGCTGGGGCTTTTCAGCGCCGAAGAGGACGGAGACACGCTGGAAAGTGACTACGGCATTCCCGGGCGCTACATGCGCAGTGTCATGTCGCCCTGGGCGGCCAAGCGTCTGCGTGAGTATGGCGGCGACATTTCCCGCTTTCGAGTCGTCAAGATCTATCCCTCACGACTCAATCAGATCGCGGTTTCCAAGACCGAGCCGGGCGATGAGAACAACCAGGACATCTCCTCGCTGGTCGGCAAGGTCGATATTCGAAAGCTCGAACTCTTTTCACAGGATGACCCTGACGCCTACAGCTTCTCCGGCGGGCTGTGTCGCGCCAATCAGGGGCTGATGGAGTTCGTCGAGATGTTCAAGGCGCCCATCAAGGTATTGCACCCGCTTTTGACCGCCACCCAGGAGGGCAACTACAACCCCACCGAGGGTATGGGCGCCATCCCCTTTGACGGCGTGATTCTGGCGCACTCCAACGAAAGCGAGTGGCAGCAGTTTCGCAACAATCGCAACAATGAAGCCTTTCTGGACCGGGTCTATATCGTCAAGGTGCCTTACTCGCTGCGTGTCTCCGAGGAGATGAAAATCTACGAAAAGCTTTTACAGCACTCTTCGTTGTCACACGCCCCGTGTGCGCCGGACACGCTGCGGATGCTGGCGCAGTTTTCGGTGCTGTCACGGCTCAAGGAGCCGGAAAACTCCAGTGTCTATTCCAAGATGCGCATCTATGACGGGCAGAACCTGAAGGATACCGACCCGCGCGCGCGCTCGATTCAGGAGTATCGCGACGCCGCCGGGGTCGATGAGGGCATGGAGGGGCTATCGACCCGTTTCGCCTTCAAGATTCTCTCCCGGGTATTCAATTTCGATTCCAGCGAAGTGGCCGCCAATCCGGTGCATCTGCTGTATGTGCTCGAGCAGCGTCTGGAGCAGGAGCAGCTGCCGCGTGAGGTTCACGACCGCTATCTGCGCTTTATCAAGGAGTATCTGGCGCCGCGCTATGTCGATTTTATCGGCAAGGAGATTCAGACCGCCTATCTGGAATCCTACAGCGAGTACGGTCAGAACATTTTTGACCGCTACGTGACCTACGCCGATTTCTGGATTCAGGATCAGGAGTTTCGTGACCCGGAAACCGGCGAGCTGCTGGACCGTCAGGCGCTCAATGAGGAGCTCGAAAAGATCGAAAAGCCGGCCGGTATCTCCAATCCGAAGGATTTCCGCCATGAGGTGGTCAACTTCGTGCTGCGAGCCCGGGCGCAAAATGACGGGCTCAACCCGGGCTGGCAGTCCTATGAAAAGCTCAAGGGGGTGATCGAGCACAAGATGTTTGCCAACACCGAAGAGCTTTTGCCGGTCATCTCGTTCAATGCCAAAGCCTCCAACGATGATCGGCGAAAACATGACGACTTCGTCGATCGCATGGTCGCGCGGGGCTACACCGAAAAGCAGGTGCGCCTGCTCTCGGAGTGGTATCTGCGCGTGCGCAAGTCCCAGTAAGCGGCCGGCGCCGGCATTCCGGCGCCCATGCCCGCCCTGATGCAGGGCAGCCTGTTGGATCGGTCTGCAGGAGGTGGTGACGTGAGCTATTTCATCGATCGGCGCAGCAACGCCCGTCACAAGAGTGCCGTCAACCGACAGCGCTTTTTGAAACGCTATCAAAAGCATATCAAGCGCGCCGTGGAGGAGTCGGTCAATCGACGCTCGATTACCGACATGGAGCGTGGCGAGAAAATCAGCATCCCGGGGCGGGACATTTCCGAGCCCGTCTTTCGCCACGCAAAGGGCGGGCGACGCACCGTGGTCAGCCCCGGCAACCGCGAGTTCGCCGAAGGCGATCGGATGCGTCGCCCCCATGGCGGCGGGGGCGGTGGTGGCAGTGGCGAAGGGTCGGCTTCCAATCAGGGTGAAGGTGTTGACGAGTTTGCCTTTACGCTCTCCCGGGACGAGTTTTTAAGCTTTATTTTCGACGGGCTGGAACTGCCTCACCTTGAGCGCAAGCAGATTGCCGACATGGAAGAGCGCCGGCCCGTACGCGCCGGCCTTTCCCGTCAGGGGGTGCCTGCCCGCATGAACATCGTGCGTTCGATGCGCGAGGCCCAGGCACGTCGCATCGCCATGCGCGCACCGATCAGGCGAGCGCTGTGTGATGCACAAAAGGCACTTGAAGAGGAGGAGCGCAAGGATCCGGTCCTGCGCCACCCCGGCCGGCTTCGCGAGCTCAGAGACGAGATAGAGCGGCTGGAAAGGCGTCTGGAAGCCGTGCCCTTCATCGATACCTATGATCTTCGCTATAACCATCTGACCGACCAGCCCCAGCCCTCCAACAAGGCGGTCATGTTCTGTGTGATGGATGTCTCGGGCTCCATGACCCAGAACCACAAGGACATCGCCAAGCGCTTTTTTCTGCTGTTGTATCTCTTTCTCGAGCGCGATTATGAACGTGTCGAACTGGTGTTCATTCGCCATCACACTTCGGCGCGTGAGGTCGATGAGGAAGCCTTTTTTTACTCGCGGGAAACCGGCGGCACCATCGTGTCCAGTGCGCTGCATCTGCTCGATGAAGTCATCGAGGCGCGCTATCCGCCGTCCCAGTGGAATCTCTATGTGGCCCAGGCAAGCGATGGTGACAACTGGGATGACGATTCCGTGCAGTGTCGTCAGATCCTCTCGGATGCCCTGATGCCCAGGCTTCAGTATTACGCCTATGTCGAGATTACCCCCCATGCCCATCAGGCGCTCTGGGAGGAATACACGCGGGTACAGGACAGCTACCCGGAGCGGTTTGCCATGCGCCAGATTGTGCAGGCCGGCGATATCTATCCGGTCTTTCGTGAACTCTTCAAACGCCGCCAGAGCGGTCAGGAGGCGCGCTCATGAGCACATCCTACAAGCCGATCCACGACGAGGACTTTCTGGGGCAGGGGTCGGACTGGTCCTTTAGTGATCTGGAACACTACGAGCGAGAGATTGCCCGCATTGCCGGCGAATTTCGCCTGGACACCTATCCCAACCAGATCGAGATCATCACTTCCGAGCAGATGATGGATGCCTATTCCAGCATTGGCATGCCGGTGGGTTACAGTCACTGGTCGTTCGGCAAGCAGTTCCTGTCCGTTGAGCAGGCCTACCGGCGCGGGCAGATGGGGCTGGCCTACGAGCTGGTGATCAATTCCGATCCCTGCATCGCCTATTTGATGGAAGAAAATACCCTGATGATGCAGATTCTGGTCATGGCGCACGCCTGCCAGGGCCATAACTCGTTTTTCAAGGGCAACTATCTCTTCCGTGCCTGGACCGATGCTTCCGCCATCGTGGATTACCTGGTCTTTGCCCGGCGCTATGTCAGCGAGTGCGAGGAGCGCCACGGTATCGAGGCGGTCGAGCAGCTGCTCGATGCCTGTCACGCCCTGCAAAATCAGGGCGTGGATCGCTACAAGCGGCCGTCTGCCATTTCGGCCGAAGAGGAAGCGCGTCGTCAGCAGGAGCGTGAGGGCTATCTGCAGCAGCAGATCAATACGCTCTGGAGCACCATCCCGCAGCTGCGCGCCGCCGATGACCCGAACGGGCAGGGAGGTGTCGCAGGGGCGCATCAGCGCCCGCGTTACCCGTCGGAGCCGCAGGAAAACCTGCTCTATTTCATTGAAAAGAATGCGCCGTTGCTGGAGCCCTGGCAGCGCGAGATCGTGCGCATCGTGCGAAAGCTCGCGCAGTATTTCTATCCGCAGCGCCAGACTCAGGTCATGAACGAAGGATGGGCCACCTTCTGGCACTACAACATCATGCATCGTCTTTACGATGAGAAGCTGATCGATGAAGGCGTGATGCTGGAATTTCTTCAATCGCACACCGCCGTAGTGGCGCAGCCGGGCTTTGACAGCCCCTGGTATAACGGCATCAATCCCTATGCACTGGGATTTGCCATGTTCAGCGATATACAGCGCATCTGCACCGCGCCGACCGAGGAGGACCGGGCGTGGTTTCCGGAGATGGCCGGCAGCGACTGGCTCGAGACGGTCCATTTTGCGATGCACAACTTCAAGGACGAGTCCTTCATCCAGCAGTTTCTGTCGCCGAAGGTGATGCGCGACATGAAGCTTTTTGCGCTGCTCGATGACGATCAGGACGACATGGTCGAAATTTCGGCCATTCATGACGATCGCGGCTACAAGCGAATTCGAGAGGCACTGTCACTGCAGTATTCCCTTGGGCATCGGGAGCCGGATATCCAGGTCTGGGCCGCCAGGATTCACGGCGACCGCTCGCTGGTACTGCGACATGAACGAACACAGCGGCGAGTGCTGGACGATTCGTTGTCACCGGTCATGCACCATTTACATCAGCTATGGGGGTTTCCCATCGTGCTGGAAGTGGTCGAGGATGGCGAAATCGTGGATACCCATCGCTGGCCACAGGTTCCCGAATAGCCGGGCGCCACAACAAATACCGCGTCATGCGCAACGGGCCCCGGGGCCCGTTTTTTTAAGCCATATCAGCAGCCTGTCATTGACTGAGGTATACTCGCCGCCGCCTGAAAGGGTGTCTTTCGACAGTGCAGTCATTTTAAAAACAGTGTCAGGGAATGGATATGGCGCGGCGACGCCCGGGATTTTTAAAGCGTTTCAGGCGCCTGAGTGGTGCCGGACTCATGACAACAGCGGTGCTCTACGGGCTCTGGTACTACCAGGAGCGTACATACTGGGAGCAGATGAGCTGGATGGGCACGCCTCAGGCGCAAACCTGGTATGACTGGAAAACGCTCAATCGGACGCTGCGCAATGATGGCTTTCTGACCGGCTGGTCGGATCTGCGCGCCAATCCGCTCTGGACCGTCTATCGGCTGGACCGAGTGGATCGCCCTGCCATCGGCGCACGTCCGGGGTCTTTCAGTGATGACTGGCGTACCCTCTGGCCGGTGAGCTCTGATGATTATACCGGTAGCGGCTTTGACCGTGGTCACCAGGCCCCCAACTATGCCATTGCCGCCGTTCACGGCCGTCAGGCGCAGCTTGATACCTTTCAGATGAGCAATATCTCGCCCCAAAGGCCTGATCTCAACCGGCGCGTGTGGCAGCGGCTGGAGGAGGTGGTCATCGATCGTTTTGCGGCTCGGTTCGGCACCGTCTGGGTCACTACCGGCCCCATCTTCGATGACGACATCAGGCGCATGTCATCGTTGATCGAAATTCCGGATGCCTTTTACAAGATCGTTGTCGCACCGGGAAGTGCCGATACACCGCCGAAAATGATTGCCTTTATCGTGCCGCAGGACGTTCGTGGTGATGAGCCGCTTGATCGCTTTGTTGTCAGCGTCAATGACATCGAGACGCGCACGGGCTTTAATTTCTTCAGCGAGCTGCCACAGGGCGTGGGCGAGCTGCTGGAGTCAGGCGTGGATACACGGGGATGGGGGCTTGAAAGTGTGGCAAACCAGCCTGCGCGCTATTGAAGCCTTTCATATCATGATGCCGACCAGTGTCGGTGTCATGGCAATATTAAAAAGTGCAGCGCTGCCGAAAATATCGGTGCGTCTGAAGGATAAAAAAGTTATCGAAACAGCAGCGGGAAACAGCGATCAAACGCGACCGGCTGAAATAGTCTAGGAGGAAACAATGCAGGGGGAATACATGGTGCCCGGGAAAGGACTTGAACCTTCACGACCATACGGTCACTAGCACCTGAAGCTAGCGCGTCTACCAATTCCGCCACCCGGGCAGGGTGTCAGCAGTCCGAAGACCGTGATGAAAGCGATGGGTAATCAACTGGTGCCCGGAAGAGGACTTGAACCTCCACGACCATACGGTCACTAGCACCTGAAGCTAGCGCGTCTACCAATTCCGCCATCCGGGCGTTGATTAACCGATACTGCAACTACCTGAAATCGACAGGTTTTCTGTCTTGAGTTTTCACCGTCTCGATAATATCTGATTCGAGATGGTGCCCGGAAGAGGACTTGAACCTCCACGACCATACGGTCACTAGCACCTGAAGCTAGCGCGTCTACCAATTCCGCCATCCGGGCAGGTGGGCCGAAATAATACGCAATTTTTTCAGTGATGCAAGAGGTGAGCATCGTTAGAGGCCAATTTTTTACACCCTGCAACCTTTTCGGGGCAATAAAGGGTTTTGGGTCGTCCTGTCGAGACCGCTATAATCCAAGTCATGAAGAAAAGAGATTACATTATCCCGCGCCCGCTGCTCGCCATCTTGCCCGGTATCACAAGACAACCATTTCAGGGAAGCAATCTATGAGTCAATGGACGCCAGCCGACGATCCGCAGGCGGAACGTGAGGCCAGTCAATATGACAACCCGGTCCCCAGTCGTGAATACCTGCTGCAGATTCTGACCGAGCACGGCAAGCCCATCACCCATGAAGAGGTCAGCCAGCGGCTGGGCATCGAGGATGAGGACCGCCTGGAAGCGGTTCGACGACGCCTGTCTGCCATGGAGCGCGACGGGCAGATCCTGCGCCACAAAAGCGGCGCTTTCGAAATCATCGACCCCGAGCTGTTGCTGGATGGGCGCGTCGTCGGCCACCGCGACGGCATCGGCTTTTTTGTGCGCGATGACAAGCAAAAGCCGGATCTGGTCATTCCGCCGCGTCAGATGCGTCGTCTTTTTGACGGTGACCGCGTTCGCGTTCGCGTCAGTGGCAAGGATCGACGCGGCCGTGAAGAGGCCGGCGTCAACGAAATCCTTGAACGCAATACGCCCAGCCTGATCGGGCTTTACCGCAAGCGCGGCAGCGATATTGCCGTGGTCGTGCCCGAAAACAGCCGCATCGCTCATGAAATTATCATCGAGGAAGGGTCAGCCAACGGCGCCGAAGATGGTCAGGTGGTCGAGGTGCGCATTACCACGCAGCCCGGCCTGCGTCAGCAGCCCATCGGGGAAGTGACCGAGGTGCTGGGTGAGCGCATGGACCCCGGCATGGAAATCGATATCGCCATTCGTGAACACGATATCCCGGCCGAGTTTCCCTCCGAGGTGCACGATCAGATTCGTGACATGAGCGATGAGGTGCTCGAGGAAGACAAGCGTCACCGCGTCGATCTGCGTGACTGGCCGCTGGTCACCATCGACGGTGAAGATGCCAAGGATTTTGACGACGCGGTTTATGCCTGGAAGACGAAATCCGGCGGCTGGAAGCTGATCGTTGCCATCGCCGACGTTTCGCATTATGTCGAGGTCGACTCGCCGCTGGATCAGGAAGCCTGGCAGCGGGGCAACTCGGTCTACTTCCCCGGCCAGGTCGTGCCCATGCTGCCGGAGCTTTTGTCCAACGGGCTGTGCTCGATCAACCCGGACGTCGACAGGCTCTGCATGGTCTGCGAAATGAACATTTCGCAGCGTGGCGAGATCAGTCGTTACAAGTTCTATGAAGGCGTGATGCGCTCGCATGCGCGGCTAACCTACAACAAGGTCGGCACCATGCTGGAAGACGCCGACAGCGAGGAAGGGCAGGCGCTACGAAGTGAGTACGCCCACGTCGTCAAGCCGCTGGAAGCGCTGCACGGGCTTTATAAAACGCTGCGTCAGGCGCGTACCGTGCGCGGTGCCATCGACTTTGAAACGACCGAGACGCAGATCGTTTTCAACGACCAGCGCAAGATCGATCGCATCGTACCGCGCACCCGCAACGATGCCCACAAGCTGATCGAGGAGTGCATGCTGGCCGCCAACGTGGCGACCGCACGCTTTCTGGAAAAGCACAAGCTGCCGGCACTTTATCGCGTTCATGCCT
Organism: Kushneria sp. EE4; assembly: GCF_977968315.1. The sequence continues at coordinate 1,823,125 of NZ_OZ386212.1, read as the reverse complement.
CGCCCTCGGACGAAAAGCTGGCCACGCTGCGCGCCTTTCTCGGCGAGCTGGGTCTGACGCTGGGCGCCAGCGGCGAAAAGGGCAAGTCCACGCCGCAGGATTTCCAGAATCTGCGTGAGGTTATCAATGGTCGGCCGGACGCCGATATCATCCAGACGGTCATGCTGCGCAGCATGAACCAGGCCGTCTACTCGCCGCAAAATGACGGCCACTTTGGTCTGGCCTACGCCGCCTACGCTCACTTCACATCGCCGATTCGTCGCTATCCCGATCTGCTGGTACACCGCGCCATTCGCTCGGTGATTCGCAGTCAGCGTGACTCGACCAACGTAGAGCGTGTGGAAGGGGCGGCCGACAACGAGCCGCAGCGCTGGTGCCCGTACAGCTTCGAGCAGATGGTCACCATGGGCGAGCATTGCTCGATGACCGAGCGGCGCGCCGATGAGGCCACGCGCGATGTCGAGGACTGGCTCAAGTGTGAGTTCATGGCCGACAAGGTGGGGGACGTTTTTGAGGGCGCCATCGCCTCGGTGACCCAGTTTGGCCTGTTTGTGCGACTCAATGAGCACTTCGTCGAAGGGCTGGTGCATATCACCAACCTGCCTTCCGACTACTACCAGTTCGAAGCCGAGCGGCATCAGCTCAAGGGCGATCGCACGGGCGTCACCTATCGCCTGGGCGATGGCGTCACTGTTCAGGTGGCGCGCGTTGACCTTGATGATCGCAAGATCGATTTCATGCTGACCGATGCCAAGCCCCAGTCGCGCCGGCGCATAAGAAAGCCGGGCAGTGACGCAGCGACCGGTGACAGTGAAGCACCTGCCGAAGCAGAAGCGCCGAGCAAAAAGCGTCGCAAGTCCCGTCCGGGCAAGAAGGAGCGTCTGCGTCGTCGTGAAGAAAAAGGGGCTGAAAGCGGCGCGACAAAGGCAACGGATACGTTAAGGGCTGAAGAAGACGCAGCGGCGCGAAAGCCTCGCAAGCGCAGCGACAAGTCAGCCAGCGCTGAAGACGGCAAATCCGACAAGCGCAAGAGCGGCGCCGCCAAAGGCAAGGGCAGCGCCGAAAAGGGCAAGAGCAAAAACGGTGGCGAAAAAGGCAAGCGTGATGCTGAAAAGGGTCGTCAGAAGTCATGAAGGGCGATAGTCAGCGCGGCGGCAAAAAAGGCGGCGGCAGGCCGCAGGAGCAAAGGCGCCAGAGTGACACGAACCGCGGCAAGCGTCGGGACGGTTCAAGTGTAAAATCTCCGGCGCCTCGCGGCCTGGATGCCGTTCATGGCGTACACGCCGTTGAAACCCTGCTGGCACGCCAGCAGGTGCCATCAGAGCTCTGGATACAGGAAGGTCAGGCGGAAAAGCGCCTGACCGATATTCAGCAGCAGGCAGCCAGCCTGGGCGCGCGCCTTGTGCTTCAGCCCCGTGAGGTGCTTGATCAGATTGCCGAAGGCGCGCATCAGGGCGTTATCGCCTTTTGTGAGCCGCTGGTGGCCGACAATGAAGCCTCTCTTTTCTGGCAGCTCGAGGCCCGAACCGATCAGGCGCCGCTGCTGCTGGTACTCGACGGGGTGACCGATGTGCACAATTTTGGCGCCTGTCTGCGCTCGGCCGATGCGGCCGGCGTGATCGGCGTCATGGTCGCCAGGGACCGCTCGGCGCCACTCAATGCCACGGTGCGCAAAATCTCCTGCGGCGGCGCGGAAAGCGTACCGGTCTATCAGGTCACCAACCTGGCAAGGGCTCTGGCAAAGCTCAAGGACGTCGGCATGCAGGTGCTGGGTGCTGCAGGAGAGGCCGAGGCCTTCGTTCACGATGTCGATATGCGCGGGCCCACCGCGCTGGTCATGGGCGCCGAAGGCAAGGGGCTGCGGCGTCTGACGCGCGAGCACTGTGATCAGCTGGTCAAGCTGCCCATGGCCGGTCAGGTATCGAGTCTCAACGTGTCGGTGGCCACCGGCATCTGTCTGTTTGAAGCGGTGCGCCAGCGGCGTACGTCCTGATCCTTTTGCTTGCAAGCGGCGGGCCATCTCCCTACAATTGTGCGGTTTCGCGGCGGCTACGGCCGCCGAATGCATTTGCAGGACACGAGACAATGGCTTCGATCCTGCCCTTGTAACGAAAAATACCCTTCTATCAACTCCTTGCTTCCCATGGCGGCTGTGTCTGTCATCGAGAAGCTGTCAAACCGAAAGGAGACACCATGCGTCATTACGAAATCGTGGTCATGGTCCACCCGGACCAGAGCGAGCAGGTGCCTGCCATGATCGAGCGCTATACAGGGCTTGTGACTGAAAACGGCGGCACGGTTCATCGTCTTGAAGACTGGGGCCGCCGTCATCTGGCCTACCCGATCAACAAGATCCACAAGGCTCACTACGTTCTGATGAACGTTGAATGCAGCGGCGAAACGCTGGCTGAACTGGAAAACATCTTCCGTTTCAACGATGCCATCATTCGCAATATGGTCGTGCGTTGCACTGAAGCCGTCACCGAAGCATCGCCGATGATGAAAGCGGCTGATGAAAAGGGACGCCGTCGTGAACGCTCCGATGACGATCGCCCGCGCGACCGTTCTGATTCTGATGACGATCGCCCGCGCGAACGCTCTGATGAGTCGACCGAAGCTGCCTCCTGAGCTGATGCTCTGGCCTGAATCCACCTACTGGAGAGACTGACATGGCCCGTTTTTTCCGTCGTCGCAAGTTTTGCCGCTTCACCGCTGAAGGCGTGAAGTACATTGATTACAAGGACCTCGACACGCTGAAGGCCTACGTGACCGAGACCGGCAAGATCGTCCCGAGCCGTATTACCGGTACGCGTGCCCGTTATCAGCGTCAGCTGGCTACCGCGATCAAGCGCGCTCGCTATCTGGCCCTGCTGCCCTATACCGACAGCCACCAATAAGCTGCCTACGCCATGCAGGGTTTCGCTCGCTGGGTAATGCAGAGTACGCCGCGCGCGATTGGCGTGGCGCTGCTGGGCTCGCTGGTTCCATGGCTTTTTTGGCTCTCTGCTGCCATCAGTGCTCTGGTGACACTACGCCGCGGTCTTGGCCCGGCGTCACCGGTCGTACTGGCAGCTGCGCTGCCGGCAGGCTGGTGGTGGATGCAGGGGGACGCCATTCCGCTGGCCAGTATTCTGCTGGTTACAGCCATGGCCATTATCCTTCGAGAGCGATTTCGCTGGGGTGAAACCCTGCTGGCAGGGGCTGTTGTGGTGGCCGTGTTGATCCAGATCGGGATCTTCGCGCCGCCTGATGCCTCGCAGCTGATAGAGGAAGTCCGCGCTCAGGCACCGGAAATTGACGAACTGCTTCGACAGTACGCAAGTCAGGGTGTGCCGGTTGAACGACTGGCACTGTTGATGATCTCGGCCGTTACCGGGCTGATGGTCATGCTGGCCGCGACCGCCTGCCTTGCGCTGGCGCGCAGCTGGCAGGCCGGTCTGTATAACCCTGGCGGTTTCCGTGAGGAGTTCCATGGCTTTCGCCTGTCGAAGCTGGAGCTCGCCGGCGTGGTCGCCATGACCGCGATTGGCATTCTGGGTGCGTTTCCAGGCGCTGTATTGATGGCCTGGGTGCCTCTACTGGTAGCGGGCATTGCCCTGGTACACGGTGTGGTAGGTGTAAAGTCCATGAGAGGGTTCTGGCTGGTCGGCTTTTATGCACTGCTGCTGACCACCTGGCCCACGTTAGTGATAGTGCTGCTGCTGGCGCTGATAGATACTTTTGCGGATTTCCGCACGCGTCTGATCGGCAGTCAACGTTAAGAGGTCCACGAGATGGAAGTCATTCTGCTCGACAAGCTCGGCAAGCTGGGAGAACTGGGCGACCAGGTCAGCGTCAAGCCGGGTTACGGTCGTAACTACCTGGTGCCCTACGGCCTGGCCGTTCCGGCAACCAAAGCCAACGTCGAAGCCTTCGAAACACGTCGCGCCGAGCTCGAGTCCAACGCCGCAGAGCGTCAGGCCGAAGCAGAGCGTCGCGCCGAAGAGCTGTCCGAGATCGAGCTGTCGCTCGTCGCTCGCGCCGGCGAGGAAGGCAAGCTGTTCGGTTCCATCGGTCCGCGCGATCTGGCTGATGCCATCGCTCAGGCCGGTATCGATGTGGCACGCAGCGAAGTGCGCATGCCGACAGGTCCGATTCGCCAGACCGGCGAATACGACATCGAGCTGCGTCTGCACTCCGATGTTACCGCCAGCGTTCGCGTGGTCGTTGTTGCTGAATAAGCCATCGTGATGGCGCTGTGCATATCGATGATATGCCACGAGAAGGGGCACCTTGTGTGCCCCTTTTTTTAATGACTGCTCACGCACGGAAGAGATCATGACATGTTCTTCCTGCGGGCGTAGGCTATGACCCTGCGCTGAATCACTCTCCCGGGTAAGTCGTAATATGGTTAATCGTCGTCATGAGTGAAGTGATCGAATACGATCGGGAAACCGCTGCGCTCAAGGTGCCGCCGCACTCGCTTGAAGCCGAGCAATCCGTTCTGGGTGGTCTGATGCTGGACAATCAGGCCTGGGATGAGATTGCCGACCGTCTGGTCAGCGATGACTTCTACCGTATCGAGCATCGTGATGTCTTCAAGGCCATGGGGCGTCTGGCAGAACAAAGCCGACCTCTGGATGTGGTGACGCTTTCCGAAGAGCTTGAGTCCCACGACCTTCTCGATCGGGTAGGCGGACTCTCCTATCTGGCCGAGCTTGCCCGCAATACGCCATCTGCCAGTAACATCCGCGCCTACGCCGATATCGTGCGTGAGCGTGCCGCGCTTCGAAAACTGATTACCGCCGCCAACCAGATCGCCGAAGGCGCCTTTAACCCTCAGGGGCGTTCGGCCGACGAGCTTGTCAATGAAGCCGAGCGACTGGTCTTTCAGATATCGGAATCGCGTCCCAAAAGCGGTGGCGCCATCGGCATGAGCGATCTGCTGAGCAAGGCAGTGGATCGCATCGATGAGCTGTTCAATCTCAAGGGACAGATGACGGGGCTGTCGACCGGTTTTCGCGACCTGGATGACATGACCTCCGGCCTCCAGCCTTCCGATCTAGTGATCGTGGCGGGGCGCCCCTCGATGGGCAAGACCACCTTTGCCATGAACTTGGTCGAGCACGCCGTGGTCAGCAGCGACAAGGCGGTCGTGGTTTTTTCGATGGAGATGCCGGCCGAGTCGCTGATGCTGCGCATGATCTCCTCGCTGGGGCGCATCGACCAGACTCGGGTGCGTAACGGACAGCTCGAGGATGAGGACTGGCCGCGGCTGACCTCGGCGGTCAATCTGCTCAAGGACAAAAAGCTTTACGTGGATGATACCGCGGCACTCTCGCCCAATGAGATGCGCTCGCGAAGCCGGCGTATCGCGCGAGATGCCGGCGGTATCGGCATGATCATGATCGACTATCTGCAGCTGATGCAGGTGCCGGGCATGTCGGAAAATCGTACCGCGGAAATTTCGGAAATTTCGCGTGCGCTCAAGGGGCTGGCCCGGGAATTCAACTGCCCGGTCGTGGCACTGTCGCAGCTTAACCGTTCGCTCGAGCAGCGTCCCAACAAGCGACCGGTCATGTCGGATCTGCGCGAGTCCGGCGCCATTGAGCAGGATGCTGACGTCATCGCCTTCGTTTATCGTGACGAGGTCTACAACAAGGACAACCCCGACAACAAGGGGCTGGCCGAGCTGATTATCGGCAAGCAGCGTAACGGGCCCATCGGCACTGTGCACATGGCCTTTATCGGCAGGTACACCCGGTTTGAGGATCTTGCGCCGGGCAGTTACGGCCAGTACGAAGAGTAAACCGCACCGAGTGCGTGTTCTGATCGATCAAATACGGCGCCCCGGGCGCCATTTCCTTTTTCCTGATAAGCCTGACAGGAGTCAACATGCCGGCTGGATACCGTCGCGGCGGACGTCGTCAACCCAAACTGGAAGCACGTGGCACGCTTGAAAGCGTCGAAACCGAGGGCCCCTTCAAGGAGTGGCTGGGCATGCCGGATCTCTACCGGCACACCCTGACCGTTAACGGTGAGGTCTACTCCTATCAGGTTGAAGAAGCCCAGCTTGATGTGTCGATAGGCGACTACGTTGTATTTCGCTACAAGGAAACCAAGGCGGGGCGCTGGATCGATCGCCGCTCGCTGGGTGTGGCCATTGATCCGGCCACCTTCAATCGCGAGTAGGCATCAGGCCCCGGCAGGCTTTGAGCAGATAACGAACGGGACCGGATGGCAACATTCGGTCCCGTTTTGCATGCGCTCACGTCGGTGAAAAGAAATATCGGGCGCTTTATTTGAAATGAGAACCATTATTATTTAAATTCAGGCGTCTATCCGTTCACAGCATTGCGGTCGGGAAGCGTTTTTCCTTTCGACCGGTGTACTGTCATCAAGACCCGCAAAGGGGTGGTATTGCAGAAGATGGTGATCTCATGAGTCAGGCCGATTTTCTTCCCGTCAGCGGCGCGCAGGCCGGTATCTGGTACGGCCAGCAAAGCAGTACCTGTCAGGGAGGATATTCCACCGCACAGTGCCTTGAGTTCACGGGTGCCATCGATATCGACCGGCTGGCACTGGCAGCGTCGATGGCCGTGAGCGAGGCCGACGGGCTGTTTGAGGGCTTTGTGGCCACTGACAACGGACCGGCAAGGACTGCGGGCAGTGGCACCGGCCGGGCCGTCGTGCCGGAGATCATCGATTTGCGCGATAATCCTTATGCCCGCGAGCTGGCATGGCATCAGATGGCCGCTCGTCGGGAAGCCCCCTTTGCGCTGGAAAAAGGACCGCTGTATCGCCAGGCTCTCTGGCGCCTGGCAGACGGCCACATCCTCTGGTGGCTCAACATGCACCACGTGGCGGCGGATGCCTGGGCCTATGGGCTGATACAGCAGCGCGCCGCCGAGCACTATATCGCGCTGGGCAAGGGAGAAAACGCCAGAGCCGGCTGGTATGGCAGCATTGATCGCGTCATCGAGGAGGAGCAGGGCTATCTGGCCGGTCCGGCGCTGGCCAAAGACCGTGCCCACTGGCACGCCCTGTTCGCCGATGATCCCGAACCCGTGTCACCGTCGGGACGGTTTGCCCCGGCGCAGCCCCATGCACTGCGCTGCGAGATGGCGCTGGGTCATCATGAGAGTCAGCAATTTCATGAACAGTGCCGGGCACAGCAGCAGGGGCTTGCCGAAGCCATTCTGGCGGCCAGCGGGGCCTGGTATGCGCGCATGTGTCAGCGCAGTGACGTGACGCTGGGCGTGCCCATGATGGGGCGCATGCAGGGGGCAGCGCTGCGTGCCCCCATGACTCAGGTCAATATGCTGCCGCTGCGGTTGCAAAACGACTTCAGTGCCACGCCGCTGCAGTGGTGCCGGTCGGCGGCCGAGTCGCTGGCCAGCCTGCGCCGTCATCAGCGTTACCGCCACGAGTGGCTGCTGCGGGACCTGGGGCGCCGTCCCGGCAGGCGTCCGCTTCTGGGCATGCACGTCAACGTTCTGCCGTTTGATTCAAGCGGTCAGTGGCCGCAAAGCCGGGTATACCGGCATCATCTCGTGGCGGGCCCGGTCGATGATCTGGTCTTTTCGGTCTATCTCGGCGGTGACAGCGAGGCCATGCGCCTGGCGCTCGATGGCAACCCCGCACTGTATGACAAGGCCGAGCTTGAGTGTCATCTCGCGCGCCTGGCGCAGTGGCTTGTCAATTTCATGGCCGCACCTGAAGCGCCGGTGGAAGAGCTGATGCTGGCCACTCCCGAGGATCGTGAGGCGCTGGCACGCTTTAATGCCACCGACCACCCGGTGGAAAAGACACACATGGCCACGCTTTTCGAGCGTCAGGTCAGTGAAACGCCGGATGCGCCGGCGCTGGTGGCGCAAGGCCATACTCTGGATTACCAGGCGCTGGGACGTCAGGTTCAGGCGCTGGCCGATACCCTGACCGGGCAGGGCGTCTGCCCGGGTGACTCAGTGGGTGTGGCGCTGCCGCGTTCGCTGGAAATGCAGGTGGCGCTGCTGGCCATCCATCATGTGGGGGCCGCCTGGCTGCCGCTGCCGCTGGAATACCCGGATGCGCGCCTCGACGATATCGTCACGCGCGCCGCACCGCGTCTGATCCTGAGCTTTGAGTCGCAGCGCGAGCGCTTTGCCCGCACTCCGGTCGTGAATCCGGCGCTGGCGGACAGTTCCGGGGCTCGAGCACTGGTGCCCGGCAGTGCAGGGCAGCGTAACGTCGCACTGGGCGCCTATATTCTGTTTACCTCCGGGTCGACCGGCACGCCCAAGGGGGTACTGGTCGAGCATCACGCCATCGTCAACCGCATCCTCTGGATGCAGGGGCGCTATGCACTGGGAGAAAAGGACCGGGTGCTGCAGAAAACGCCCAACGGGTTCGATGTCTCGGTATGGGAATTCCTCTGGCCCATGGTCAGCGGCGCAGCGCTGGTCATGGCGAAGGAGGGCGGACACCGCGACCCGCGCTATCTGATCGACACCATGATCGGTGAGGCGATCACCACGCTGCACTTTGTGCCCTCGATGCTCGATATCCTGCTCGATGAATTGAATGACCGGGACATTGAGCGCCTGCACGCCCTGCGCCAGGTCTTTGTCAGCGGCGAGGCGCTCTCCCGCGAGCTGGAGAGGCGCTTTTTGACCCGTCTGCCCGGTGTGGCCCTGCACAATCTGTATGGCCCGACCGAGGCGGCGGTAGACGTCAGTGCCTGGCAGTGTGATGCCAGCGATACAGGCAGCAGTGTGCCCATTGGCGCACCGATCTGGAATACCCACCTTCATGTGCTTGATGCCGGTTTGCAGCCGGTGCCGCCGGGAATGTCGGGCGAGCTCTACATTGCCGGGCGCAATCTGGCACGCGGCTATCTGGGCCAGCCGGCGCTGACGGCCGAACGCTTTATCGATTGTCCGACGCTTGAGCCCGACTCGAAGCTCTATCGCACCGGTGATCTGGCGCGCTGGCGTTTTGACGGCGTGCTCGAATATCTGGGGCGCATCGACCATCAGATCAAGCTGCGTGGGCAGCGCCTGGAGCTGGGAGAGATCGAGTCCGTCATGCTCTCCCATGATGAGGTGGCGCACGCCGTGGTCAGCGTTCACGGTAGCGGCAACAGTGCCCGGCTGGTCGGCTATGTCGTGCCCCGGGATGCTCGGACCCTTGAGCTGGATACGCTCAAGCGCCATCTGGCTCGTACTCTGCCGGACTATATGGTTCCCGGGACGATCATGATGCTTGAGGCGCTGCCGCTGAGCCCCAATGGCAAGCTCGATCGTCGGGCCCTGCCGGCCCCGGAGGCCGGTGAGGAACGCGTTGCACCGGCGACGCCCCGTCAGCAGATCATGGCCGATCTATTTGCAGAAGTCCTCGGCCTTGAGCGCGTCGGTATCCGGGACAACTTCTTCGATCTGGGTGGCAATTCGCTGAACGCGCTGCAGCTGATGCGACGTCTCAACGAGGCGCTGGGATCAAGTCTGACCATTGCCACGCTGTTTGAAGCACCGACCATCGAGGCACTTGATGCGCTCGATTTGGCGGGCGCTGCGGCCGGCGGGCTGGATGTGGTACTGCCGCTGCGCGAAGGTGGCGAGGCATCGCCCGTTTTTTGCATCCATCCGGCGGGCGGTCTGGCCTGGTGCTATGCGGGGCTTGCACGCACGCTGTCGTCCCGCTATCCCTTGTATGGCCTGCAGGCACGCGGACTGCTGCCGGAGAGTCGACTGCCGGAGACCATGGAGGCGATGGCGCATGACTACATCGAACAGATGCGTCGACGCCAGCCTCACGGGCCCTATTATCTGCTGGGCTGGTCGGTTGGCGGCATGATCGCGCATACCATGGCTGCCCTGCTGGAGCGGGAAGGCGAGGAGGTTGGCATGCTGGCGCTGCTGGATGCCTACCCGGCGGACCTCTGGCGCGACATGACGCCACCGGATGAAGGCATGGCGCTTGAGGCGCTTTTGCGTATTGCCGGGCTTGCCGATATGGCGCTGACAGAAGATACCGGATCGCGCCGGGCACAGGTCATTGCGCTGCTACAGCGTGAAGGCAGTGCACTGGGACAGCTGTCATCATCAACGCTGGACGGCCTGGTGGACGTGGTAATCAACAATAGCCGGCTGGTACGCGATACCCATCATCTGGTGTATGGCGGCGACATGCATTTCTTTACGGCGGCCACGCCCCGGGAAGAAGACTGGCTGGATCGACGCGCTTGGCAGCCCTATGTGGGCGGCGACATCGTCAATCTTGATCTGCCGGCCACCCACCCGGAACTCATGCACCAAAGGCATCTGGCAACGATCGCGCAGCGTCTGATGCGCGTGCTCGAATCGCAGCCTGTCTGTTTCGATATGGCGCCATGAGAGCAAGCCAGCCTGAAACGCTCATCGCCGGAATCCTCAAACGCTGTCCTCTGGTGGGGCTTGGGGAGATTCACTGGTGTCCGGAGGTGATGGCCGCGATTACCACGCTGCTGGAAAATCCGGCGCTGGAGGGAACGTTTGACGATATCGTTGTCGAATTTGGCAGCGAGCGTCACCAGGCATGGCTTGACCGCTACATCAGCGGTGAGAACGTCGGTGAGACGGGGCTTGAGGCGGTCCGGCAGGACACGCTCTATTTTCTGCTGTGGAGTCCGCCCGTTTATGCCGACTTCTTCAGGCGTATCCGTGCCATCAATCTGCAGCGGCTTCCAGCGCGTCGCGTTCGCATCGTGTTGGCCGAACCGCGCATTGACTGGGAAACACTCGACAGCGAGACGTTTGCCCTCTGGCACGAACAGCGTGAGAAGGCTTACGCTGAACGTGTCGAGCGGGAGGTGCTTGATAAAGGTCGTCGCGCCATACTGGTGTTCGGGCTGCGTCATCTCACGCATTGCGCTCTGCCCGGTGCGCGATACGCGCCGCTGGCCGAGCGCCTTGTTAAGCGCTACCCAGGGGTGATCGAATTGATTCACCCCTATCATGAGGAAAAGGGCGTCTTTTCAAGCGATCAACGCCTGGAGGATGTACTTCATAATGGTCTGATGATACCCGCCGCTTCCGAGCTCTCGGACGGCCCTGCCATGATCGACCATATCTGGTATCTCGGTGTGCTCGAGCGCCGGATTGCGCTACCCGATGCCCTGTTTGCCGACACGACCCGGCTTGACACGGTTGTGGCTCGACTGCAGCGACTGGGTGAGCAACACCTCATGCGTGCCCGCAAAATGATGACTGCGCCGCAGCGGGCCATTTTTGAAGCCTGTCTGGCACGTCATATCGCCCTCGATCATGACGACCCGGCAATGTAGTCCCGAAAGACCATTATCGGAAAAACAGTGCTGGCACTGACACGGAATAGTCATCCGGCACTGTTACCGTTTTAACGACTGATAGAAACGACATAGAGATATCCATCGCCGAGAGTGCGATGAGAAAAGATAGCCCAGGGAGGGTTACATGGAATTACAGCAACTAAAACAAGCCGCTTCCCACCATCGTGAAATGGAAGTACGCGTTGTACGCAATACGTTAAGCCACATCTACCAGATTGAATGTGAAACGAGCAGCGGCGAGCGCCAAAAGCTCAGTCGCCGGGGCAAGCCCTGTCTGTTTCGCTCGATCGATGAAGCCATCGATCAGCTGCTGGGGGTGGGCATCAGCCACGCCTGGATCGTTCGTCAAAGCGAAGAGGATGGCAGCGACAGCTCACGTCGTCTGGTCCAGCTGGGTCACGTACCCGAGCTTGCCATTGCCGTCTGAGTTTAACGACCACGAATTTGATAGCGGCGCATGCCACTAAAAACACCAGTACATGACATATAAAATGAAATGACTCCGCGCCGGCCCTTGCCGGCGCTTTTTTTTGGATGGTTCGTCTCAATCACTGCCTGTGCCGGTACGCTGGCCATATCCGGCCAGATGATCGCCCTGTCCGTAGGCGGGCTCATAATCCAGCTGATCCAGAAAGCGAATGGCCTGTTCCCGCAGCGCCTGACGCTTGTCGTCGGCCATTTTGTTCAGCGAGCCATAGATGAGCTTCATGCGCTGATTGCCGGCCAGCTGCTTTTCATGGCGTTCCAGAAAGTACCAGTAGAGGCTGTTGAAAGGGCAGGCGTCCTCACCAAGGCTTTTTTTGACGTCATAGCGGCAGTGCTGACAGTGATCCGACATGCGATCGATGTATTTGCCCGAGGCGCAGTAGGGTTTGGAGCCGAGATAGCCACCATCGGCGTAGAGCACCATGCCCAGCGTATTGGGCAGCTCCACCCATTCATAGGCATCGATATAGACGGCCAGATACCAGTCACACAGCGCCTCCGGGCGCACGCCGCACAGCAGGGCGAAATTGCCGGTGACCATCAGTCGCTGAATGTGATGGGCGTAGGCGTTATCCCGGGTCATCTCGATGGCGCGCCTTATGCAGCGCATATCGGTGTCGCCGCTCCAGTAGAAGGCGGGGAGATCCCTGTCGGCCTTTAAAGCATTGCGCTGCTTGTACTCCGGCATGTTCAGCCAGTAGATGCCGCGCACGTATTCACGCCATCCCAGAATCTGGCGTATGAACCCTTCCGCACAGTTAAGGGGAACGCTACCGTCCTGCCAGGCTTTTTCGGCGGCCTGACAAACCTCCAGCGGTCTGAGCAGCCCGGCGTTGAGCGCCCCTGACAGTCGGGCATGGTACAAAAAGGGATGCCGGTCGCTGATGGCGTCCTGATAATCGCCGAAAAAGGGCAGAGCGTGCTCGATGAAATGGGTAAGGTCGTTAAGCGCCTGGCGTCGCGTGACGGGCCAGTTGAAGCCCTCAAGCGAGCCGAAGTGCTGGCCGAAGTGTGTCTCGACCAGCGCCAGAACCTTGCGGGTGATGGCGTCCGGCTTGTGCTGTGGCGTCGCCGGAAAATCGATGTGATCGGGCAGGGGTTTGCGGTTGTCATGATCGAAATTCCACTGATCGCCCTGCGGCTTGCCGTTTTCATCCATCAAAAGGCCGGTCTCGCGACGCATCCAGCGATAAAAGTGTTCCATGCGAAATCGCTGGCGGCCCTGCGCCCATTGATGAAAGCTTTCCCGGGTGCAGAAAAAGCGGTCGTCGTGAACCATGTGCCAGGCCAGGACGCCGTGGCGTCTTTTCTGAATGCGATCAAAAAGACGCCATTCACCGGGATAGGTCACTCGAATTTCGTCACAGTCATAAAGCCGGGCAACACGCTCGGCCTCATCGATCAGGTCGTGGGTATTATCGCCATCATCCAGGCAGGTGTAATGTACCTGCCGACCCTGGCCACGAAGCGTCTCGGCAAAATGACGCATGGCAGAAAAAAGAAAGGCAATCTTTTGTGGATGGTGCGGGACATAGCGTCCCTCTTCCTCGACCTCGAACAAAGCGACCACAGCGTCGGCGGGGGCGCCTGTCAAAACGGGGAGATCATCGGTCAATTGATCACCCAGGATTACGATCAGGGGGCAAGACATTTACACTTCCTGCATGTAGCAAATAGGGACATTTCATCAACACTGTTCAGGCAGCGCTGATAGAATAATTTCATTAAGGTCGTTCTTTTTTGAGGGCTGGCATAATCAAGACCCTCTGGTCACTGCAAGGAGTATAGACATGGCGCAGGCCCCCTTCGGCGTACTGCTGGCCAATCTTGGCACCCCGGATGAACCCACCCCTGCCGCCGTGCGCCGCTATCTGGGTGAATTTTTGTGGGATCGGCGAGTCATCGATGTTTCCCGCCCGCTGTGGTGGTTCATTCTCAACGCCATTGTCCTTCGAACGCGCCCCAAGCGAGTGGCCGAGGCCTATGCCAGCGTTTGGGAGGAGGAAGGCTCGCCGCTGCTGGCCATCGGCCGTCGACAGCAGCGTGCGCTCAAGGCGCATCTGGACGCGCAGTACGGCTGTGATATCCCGGTCGAACTTGGCATGACCTACGGCCGACCGACCATGGAAAGTGCCGGTCTCACCTTTCGTCGTGCCGGGGTCAATCGCATCGTGGTGCTGCCGCTCTACCCGCAGTATTCACGCACCACCACAGCGGCCGTCTTCGACCGCCTGGCCGATGCGCTCAAGCCGTGTCCGGATATTCCCGAGATGCATTTTATCCGCGACTATCATGACGACAGCGGCTACATCTCGGCGCTGGCCGAAAGCGTTCGCGAGCACTGGGCCACACGCGGCAAACAAAATCATCTGCTGATCTCCTGGCACGGCATTCCCAAACGCTATGCCCAGGAAGGCGACCCCTACCCGAAACACTGTCGGGCGACCAGTGAGGCACTGGCTCGGGAGCTGGGGCTTGAGGACAGCGAGTGGACCATGACCTTTCAGTCCCGTTTCGGGCGCGAAGAGTGGCTCAAGCCCTACACCGACGAGACGCTCAAGAACTGGGATGTGAAGACCACCCCCGGCATTGATGTCATCTGTCCGGGCTTTGCAGCCGACTGTCTGGAAACGCTGGAAGAGATTCAGGAAGAAAACCGCGAATACTTCGTTGAAGCCGGTGGTGAAGACTATACCTACGTACCGGCGCTCAACGACCGCGAAAGTCACATTGAGGCGCTGGCAGGGCTGGTCGAGAGAAACACGCGCAACTGGCGCTGAAATCGGGCTGGCGGGCGGTCAGCGCCTCAGGGGCGCTGACCGCTGCCCGGGTCTTCCGGATGCGGCGTATCCGGCTCCTGGGCCACATCCTCTTCGCGAAGCTCGCTGGGCGCCCCGGTTGTCGAGGAGTCGCTGGGCAGCTTTTGATGCAGTGCCACTTTGGCCAGCAGGTGGGCACTGATGGGGGCCGTGATCAGCAAAAAGATGGTGACCAGAAGCAGCTGAATGTGAAAGGTGCGCTCGATTAATACAAAATACAGCATGCAGGCGACCAGAATCAGTCCGACGCCCAGCGTTGTGGCCTTGGCCGGGCCATGCATGCGTAGATAAAAGTCACGCAGATGCACCATGCCAAACGAGCTGATGAAGGTAATCAGCCCGCCGGCGATCAGAAAAAAGGCCGTCAGCGCTTCGAGCGCCGTATCGATCCATGCCTTGTCCAACCACGCCATGATGGCCTCCTATTCGATAATGTCGCCGCGCAGCAGGTACTTGCATACGGCAACGGTACTGATAAATCCCAGCATGGCGATCAGCAGGGCCCCTTCAAAATAGACCCGGGTACTCAGCCAGATCGTGTACAGGATGATCAGGGCAATGCTGTTCACGTACATGGTATCGAGCGCAATGATGCGATCCGGCAGGGAAGGCCCCACCAGCAGCCGGTAGGCGTTGAGAACGATGGCCATGGCGACCAGAAAAAAGCTGATCCACAGCGCAATACCGATCATTCGTAAATCTCCATGAGCGGTCGCTCGTAGCGGTTGTATATCTCGTCGATGACGGCCTGTTCATCGTCGGTATCCAGCACGTGAATCAGCAGGCTGCGCCCGTCGAGTCGCAGGTTCGCCGAAATGGTGCCCGGCGTCAGACTGATGGTGCTGGCCAAAAGCGTGATGCTGAAATCGCGCTTGAGCGTCAGCGGGTACTCAACGAAGGCCGGGCGAGGGCGCCGCCAGGGGCGGGCGATCAGCCAGGCCACTTCCAGATTGGCCAGCAGGATATCCACCATGACGCGCAGGGTGTATCGCAGCAGCAGCAGCGGTTTTTTGACCACCGGCTGGGCATCCCAGAAGCGCTGCGTCATGAGCGGAATGGCGATGCCCAGGATGGCGCCCATGATCACGGAGCCATAGGTAATGACGTCAGACAACATGATCCAGACCAGCGTCAGGATCAGGGAGAGGATAGGCCTTGGAAGGCAGCGTTTAATCAGCATTGACAGACGCTCCTGACGCAACTGAAGAGGTATCGCCCAGCACGGCGCTGCGATACTGGGCGGTATCGGCCACCTGTTCGGCCGTGGCGTGGGTATAACCGCCGATGGGGCCTGCCAGTACGACCAGCAGCGGCGCCGCCGACAGCAGTACAACCGTTCCAACCATCTTGCCTCGCGAGAGACGCTCACTGACCCGGTCGCCGTTATTGTAGCGCCAGAAGACGGTCGAGCCGGCACGCGAGGCGGCCACAACGCCTGCCAGGCTGGACAGCAGCAGCAGCGGCCACAGCCAGAGGCCTTCCGACAGGGTGGCCGTCGACATCAGCCACGCCTTGGCAAGTGCTCCCGACAGCGGCGGAAGCCCGGCCGAACTGACAGCGCCGATCATGTAAAGGGCGCTGAACAGGGTGGCGTACTTGAACTTTCTGCTGCGCACGATACGTGTACCCACCTTGCCGCGCTGATCGGCGATCAAATCGGCCAGCAGGAAAAGCCCGCCGTTGATCAGGGTGGTATGGATCAGATAGAACAGCATGGCGCCGCGCGAGGCCGTGCTGTCCATGCCCAGTCCGCACAACAGGGTGCCGACCGAGATCAGCGTGAAATAAGAGATCTGCATGCGCAGATCGCGCGCGGCCAGCACGGCGATCGTCGCCATGGCAAGGGTGGCCAGCCCGCCCCACCACAGCCAGGGCTGCGCCAGGTTCGAGAGGTCACCAGCCTGTTCCCCGAAAATCAGTGTATAGACACGAAAGATGGCGTAGATCCCCACCTTGGTCATGATGGAGAACAGCGCCGCGATTGGCGCCGGCGCCGAACTGTAGGCGCGTGGCAGCCAGAAATAGAGCGGCAGAATGGCGGCCTTGAGGCCAAAGACCACCAACAGCAGCAGCGCGCCGGCCCGGACAAGGCCCTGTCGATCGGCCGGCAGCTGACTGACGCGTTCGGCCATATCGGCCATGTTGAGCGTGCCGATGGTGCCATACAAAACGCCCAGCGCGATCAGAAACAGGGACGAGCCTGCCAGGTTCAGCACCACGTAGTGCACGCCCGCCTGCACGCGTGACTTGCCCCCGCCATGCATTAACAGCGCATAGGAGGCCAGCAGCAGCACCTCGAAAAACACAAACAGGTTGAACAGATCGCCGGTCAAAAACGCACCGTTGATGCCCATGAGCTGCAGGTGAAAGAGCCCGTGGAAGTTGGAGCCCTGATTGTCTTCGCCACCGCTGGCGTGGATGACGCTTCCCAGTGCCAGCAAAGCGGTCAGCAGTATCATCATGGTCGACAGGCGATCGGCCACCACCACGATGCCATAGGGGGCCTGCCAGTTGCCCAGGCGATAGACCAGCGTGTCGCCGCCGGCGACCTGGCTGACCAGCCAGAAGCCTACTGCGACCAGCAGCGCCGTGGCGGTAATGGAGATGGTGCGCCTGACCGGATCGGCCCCTTCACGCTTTCGCAGCAGGATGATGGCCGTTATCAGGGGCAACAGAACCGGGAGAATGGGCAGATGCTGCATCACGCCTTGTTCTCCCGCGGGTCGTCACGATCGGTACGGCTGCCATCGACGCTGTCGCTGCCCAGATCGCCTCTGGCGCGCATCGCCAGAATGATGGCAAAGGCGGTCATGGCAAAGCCGATGACGATGGCGGTCAGTACCAGTGCCTGCGGTAGCGGGTCGGCGTAGTTGTCATTGGTGCCGACCAGTGCCGCCCCGTGTGTGGTCAGCCCGCCCATGGAGAACAAAAACAGATTGACGGCATAGGAGAGCAGCGTCAGTCCGACGACGACCGGAAAGGTACGTCCGCGCAGGGTCAGATAGACGCCGCTGGCCGTCAGGATACCGGTGGTGATGGCGTAGAGTGCTTCCATCAGGGTGTGTCCTTGTTGGGTCGGTGGGCGGTCGTGAGCTTGCCCAGATTGGCCAGAATCATGAGCGTGGCGCCAACGACGGCCAGATAAATGCCACCATCAAAGATCAGGGCGCTGGCCAGCTCGATATCACCGATCAGGGGCAAGTGAAAATGATCAAAGGTCGAGGTCAAAAACGGATAGCCAAACAGCCAGCTGCATAGCCCGGTGACGGTCGACAGGGCCACACCGGCAATGGCGATGGGCTGGAACTGGAAATCCAGTCGCTGCTGTGCCCACTCCACCCCGCGTGACATGTACAAAAGAATCAGAGCCACCGCCGTAATCAGACCGGCAATGAAGCCACCGCCTGGCTGGTTGTGACCGCGCAGGAAGATGAAAAACGAGACCAGCAGAGCCAGCGGCAGCAGGGTCTGGGAGACCACCATCAACAGTGTCGGGTGGCGGTCGTCGGACCACAGGCGACCTTCCATATCGGTGGCCGGCATGAACAGACGAAGACGGTTCAACAGCTTGAAAATGGCCAGACCGGCAATGGCCAGCACCGTGATTTCGCCCAGCGTATCGAAACCGCGGAAATCCACCAGAATGACGTTAACGACGTTGTGTCCGCCGCCGCCAGGTACGCTCTGGTTGATGAAAAACTCCGAAATGCTGTTGAGATCCCGCGTCAGGACGGCAAAGTTGAGACTCGCCACTGCGCCACCAAAGCCTGTAGCAATCAGGATGTCGCGGACCACGCGAGCGCCACCGGACTCCTTGGGCGTTTTCTGCGGCAGGAAAAAGAGTGCCAGCATCAAAAGGATCATGGTCACGACTTCGACCGACAGCTGGGTCAGGGCCAGATCGGGCGCCGAGAAACGGGCAAAGGTCAGAGCGACCACCAGCCCCACCACGGAGAGCATCAAAAGGGAAATCAGGCGATAGCGGTGCAGCGCGGCTGTCAGCACGCCGCCCATGATCAAAAGTGCGGCGCCCAGTACGACGATCGGATCCAGCGCCTGCTGTTCCAGATTACCGGCCAGCATGTCCAGATCCGCCAGGCCAAGCCCCATGGCCAGCACGGAAACGCCCATCAGCCAGAACATGTAGCGCTGCAGCGAGCCGTTTTCCAATCGATCGATCAGGCGCTGACACAGGCCTACCAGACGCTGAACGAAGGCTTCAAAAATATAGCGGGCGTCCTGCGGACGGAACTGGCGGTTGAAGCGCATCAGATGGCGATGAAGCAGGTGCAACACGATGCCGCCGACAATCACGGCCATGCTCAGCAGCAGCGCCGGATTGATGCCGTGCCAGAGCGCCAGGTGAAATTCGGGCATCTCGCCGGACACGGTCGCGCGTACAGCGTCTTCAAGTATCGGCGACTGGGGCAGGGTAGGTACCAGTCCCACGATGATACACAGCGCCACCAGCAGCTCGACCGGAAAGCGCATCGGCCACGGTGGCTCATGCGGCGTTTTGGGCGGCTCCTGACGAGGGCGGCGGAAAAAGGTGGCATAGGCCAGACGCAGGGAGTAGGCCACGGACAGCAGGCCGCCCAGCGCCGCCAGCAGGGGCACGATCCATGCCAGACCGCCGAACTCTCTTGAAGACAGCACCTCGGTGAAAAACATCTCCTTGGAGATGAAGCCATTCAGCGGCGGCAGTCCCGCCATCGAGACCGTGGCAATACAGGTAAGCACCGTCGTAATCGGCATGAGCCTGTAAAGACCGCCAAGCTTTCGCACATCACGAGTGCCGGTTTCGTGATCCACGATGCCGGCGGCCATGAACAGCGACGCCTTGAACAGGGCGTGATTGATGATGTGAAAAAGGGCGGCCAGCAGTGCCTGTGAATTGCCAAGTCCCAGAAGCGAGGTGATCAGGCCCAGGTGACTGATGGTGGAAAAGGCCAGAATCCCCTTGAGATCGGTTTTCAAAAAGGCAAACCATGCCCCGTACACCAGAGTCACCAGACCGGTCAGGGTGACGATGACTGTCCACAGTTCGGTGCCGGAAAGCGCCGGATGCAGGCGCAGCATCAAAAAGATGCCGGCCTTGACCATGGTGGCCGAGTGTAGATAGGCCGAGACCGGCGTGGGTGCGGCCATGGCATGGGGCAGCCAGAAATGGAACGGAAACTGGGCCGATTTGGTAAAGGCCCCCAGCAGCACCAGTACGAGAATGGCCGGGTAGAGCGGGCTTGCCGTGATCAGATCATGGCTGTCGAGTACCACGCCCATGTCATAGGTGCCCGTGACCCTGCCGATCAGCAAAACGCCTGCCAGCAGCGCCAGCCCTCCGGCACCGGTCACCGTCATCGCCATGCGCGCGCCCTTGCGCGCTGTTGTCTCATGGGACCAGAAACTGATTAGCAAAAAGGAAGAGATACTGGTCAGTTCCCAGAATCCCCATAGCAGCAATAGATTGTCCGACATGACAATGCCGACCATGGCGGTCATGAACAGCATCAAAAAGGCATAGAACCGCGACATCGAGTCCTTTTCGGACAGGTAATAGCGGGTATAAAGGATGATCAACAGCCCGATGCCGAGGATCAGCAGCAAAAACAGCAGCGACAGACCATCCAGCCGAAAGGCCAGCTCAAGGCCCATTGCAGGCAGCCACTGTAATGAAGTGCGCATGACCTCTTCGCCGGCATGCCCCAGATAAAAATAAAGGACAAGGCCAAGCGCGATGGCCGGTGCGACGGCGGTTGCCAAGGCACAGACGGTTCTGCCGCCGCGTATGGCAAGCGCAGGGACGAAAACGCCCAGAAAGGTCAGCAGAGGGATCCAGGGCAGGGTCATGAATGCTTGTTTCCTGATGAAAGGCTTCCAGTGTACTGACTATTCGACATGCCACGAGGGTCGGTGGCCAACAGCGCAGGCGCTGAAGCAGACCGGATGACGGGCATCATGAATAGACGACACAGCGAGCAAATCCCGCGGTGCAGCATGCGTCAGTTGATTCCTTGCAGGGCCGGTCAGAGGTATCGAACAGAAACCCGCCAGGGGCGGGAAGCCGTCTCCCGTGAGGGGCCGGCCCTTGTTATTAATAATTTGCAGAATGTTGCGCTATGCAATGACATCAAGCAGTTAGGCGATTCTCCCTTGCAGATGGCGCGCTGGCAATACCCCCTGCCATGTGTGGGAGTGCTTTTCGCTGTCAAACCTTAATCTTAAGGTTAAATGATTGAAAAGAGCACACCATTGCCGCTGTAATGCGAACCTACGATAGCACATCATGCCCGATTTGCTGCCTTCTTCCATAAACAGGCAAGGATGTCGAACGGTGATTACCCGCCGTTTGCAGACCGTCAGGTCGTAACATCAGGTAGCACAAGGAGAGAGAACGCATCATGCAGATTGCCGTGTTGACCGGATTTGTCCTGGCCATCCTCGTTCCTCTTCTGTCTCGCTGTTGCGGTAGCCGTACCGGAATGGTGCTGGCGCTTTATCCAGCCGCCATCGCTGTCTGGCTGGTGTCGCTGGCACCGGAAGTGCTGAGCTCGGGCGGTATCTATTTTGAGCAGGCCTGGGCGCCCAGCCTCGGGTTGAGCCTGAGTTTCTGGCTGGATGGCCTGTCGCTTTTGTTCGGTCTTTTGATCAGCGGTATCGGTACGTTGATCATCATTTATGCCAGTGGCTATCTCCACGGTCACCCACAGCTTGCCCGTTTTTATGTGCTGATCCTGTCTTTCATGTCTTCCATGCTGGGTGTGGTCATGGCGGATGGGCTGATGACGCTTTTCGTCTTCTGGGAGCTGACCAGCATTACCTCCTACCTGCTGATCGGCTTCAATCACGAGGACGCCGCGGCGCGCAAGTCCGCGCTTCAGGGGCTATTGGTCACGTTTACCGGTGGCCTGGCGCTCATGAGCGGTCTGATTCTGCTTAATGTGGTGGGCGGTAGCTGGTCGCTTCAGACACTGCTCAGCGATGGTGACGCCCTGCGCGAGCACGCGCTGTATCTGCCGATGCTGCTGTGTCTTCTGGGCGGTGCCTTTACCAAGTCCGCCCAGTTTCCGTTTCACTTCTGGCTGCCCAACGCCATGGCCGCGCCCACGCCGGTCTCGGCCTATCTGCACTCAGCCACCATGGTCAAGGCCGGCATCTATCTGATGGCGCGTCTGCAGCCCGGGCTCGGGGGCACCGAGGCCTGGATGACCATCCTGTGCGTTGTCGGTGCCATCACCATGGTCGTGGGCGCCTTTCTGGCCATCCGCCATCCCGGTATCAAGAAGGTACTGGCCTATTCCACCGTCATGGCACTGGGCACGCTAACCATGCTGCTGGGGATCGGCGGCGAGGCGGCGATGATTGCCTTTGTGACCTTTCTGGCCGCGCACTCCCTCTACAAGGGCGCGCTGTTCATGGTGGCCGGGGCCCTTGATCACGAAACGGGTACCAAGGACATCGATGAAATGGGCGGGCTGCGTCGTGCCATGCCGGTTACGGCCCTGTGTGCTTTCGTGGCGGCCATGTCGCTGGGCGGTGTGATTCCGCTTTTTGGTTTCGTGGCCAAGGAGCTGATGTTTGAAGCGGTGCTCGATGCACCACGCTTTACCGGCTTTTTGATCGGCATGAGCCTGCTGGCCTCCGTGCTGGTGGTGGCTGCGGCCGGGATCGTGGCGCTGCGGCCCTTTTTCGGCGCGCTCAAGACCACGCCAAAGACGCCGCACGAGGCGCCGCTGTCCATGCTGGCCGGCCCCTGTGTACTGGCAGGCCTGTCGCTGGTACTGGGCTTTGCGCCCTGGCTTGTGGGCGACGGCCTCTTGAACGCTGCCGCCAGCGCGGTCAGGGGGGAGAGCGTCGATGCCTCACTGTATCTCTGGCACGGCATCAATACGGCGCTGATGATGTCGATGTTCAGCCTGTGTGTCGGCCTGCTGGTGTGCTGGCGCTGGCAGAGTGTGCGAAGTGTCATCCATCGGTTCAGCCCGGTGCTTGATCGGGGGCCGGAGGCCGTGTACTGGAAGCTGATGGATCTGCTGGTGCGTCTGGCCGAGTGGCAGACCCGTCTGCTGCAAAGCGGCTACATGCGCAACTACCTGATTCTGACGCTGCTCACCTTTATCGGATTGACCGGCTATACGCTGCTGATACGTCACGGCCCGGTCTTTGATATCGAATTTGATGTGCGTTTGCAGGAAGTAGTGGTTGCACTTGTCACGGGTGCCAGCGCTGTCGTTGCCTGCATGATGCGTTCGCGGCTGGCGGCCGTGGCGGCCGCGGGCGTCATGGGCTTTGGTATCGCCCTGATCTTTTTGCTGTTCAGTGCGCCGGATCTGGCCATTACACAGCTTCTCATCGAAACCCTGACCGTGATTCTGCTGATTCTGGTGCTGTTTCGCATGCCGAAGTTTTCAAGCCTGTCGACGCCCATGGATCGCGTGCGTGACATGGTGGTGGCCATTGCGACAGGTGTGCTGATGACACTCCTGATTCTGACCGTACTGGCACAGGATCTGTTTACCTCCATTTCCGAGTACATGATCGAAAACAGTGAACCGCTCGGACATGGCCATAACATCGTTAACGTGATCCTGGTCGACTTCCGCGCCCTCGATACCCTGGGTGAGATCTTTGTACTGTCGCTGGCGGCAATCGGTGTGCTGGCCATGCTCAGACTGCAGGCGAAAGAGAAGAAGGCATCATGAAAACAGGCACTTTGATTCTGACAGTAGCCGCCCAGACCCTGGTGCCGCTACAGATTCTGTTCTCCCTTTTTCTTTTACTGCGCGGCCACGATGAACCCGGTGGCGGGTTCATCGCCGGTCTGGTGGTTGCGGGGGCGTTTGCACTGCATCAGTTTGTCAACGGCCCGGAAGCGACCCGGCGACTGCTGCGTGTCGACCCGCGCGACTGCATTGGTATCGGTCTGCTGTTGGGCGTCGGCTCGGCCTTTCCGGCCTGGTGGCAGGGAGAGGCGTTTCTGACCGCACAGTGGTGGGACGTTCTGGGACTCAAGCTCTCGACGCCGTTGATTTTCGATATCGGCGTTTACCTGGTCGTGCTGGGGTCAGTATTGACAGCGGTGATCACGCTGACGGAGGTCGACAAGGATGAGGCATGACACGCGCGTATCATCAAGGGAGGGCGCTCCATGGAACCCATAATGGCGGTGGTCATCGGCGTGATTTACGCCTCTGCCATCTACATGATGCTGCGGCGATCGATCGTCAAGCTGGTCATTGGACTGATTCTGATTTCGAACGCGGCCAATCTGCTGATCTTCACAGTGGCCGGCATGACGCGCGATGCACCGCCACTGATTCCCATGAACGGTGATCCGCTGGGCGACATCGTGGCCGACCCGCTGCCCCAGGCACTGGTCCTGACGGCCATCGTGATCGCGTTCGGTGTGCTGTCGTTCGCCGTGGTACTGATTCGCCGTGCCTACCAGATCGTCAAGGTTGATGATATGGACCAGATGAAGGATACCGACACGTGAGCCCGGAAGTAGCCCTCCCCATACTGATTCCCCTGACGGCGGGCGCGCTGTCGATGGCTTTCTGGCGCTCACGCATGATGCAGCGGCTGATCGGTGTTGTCGGTACGGCGATGCTGCTGGTCGTCAGCATCTGGCTGTTTGTCAGTGTGCAGGCTCAGGGCCATGTGGTCATGCATGCCGGCGGCTGGGAAGCGCCCTTTGGCATTACGCTGGTGGCGGATCTTTTGAGTGCCATCATGATCGTGCTGACCGGCATCATCGGCTTTGCCGTAGCGGTCTACTCACTGCCGACCATCGGGCGCGGTCACGAAACCTTTGGCTACTACCCGCTTTTGCATCTGTTGCTGGCCGGTGTGGCGGGTGCCTTTCTGACCGGCGACATCTTTAATCTGTATGTCTGGTTTGAAGTGATGCTGCTGGCCTCCTTTGCCCTGCTGATTCTGGGTGGCGAGCGCGCGCAGATGGAAGGGGCGATCAAGTACGTCACCCTCAACCTGTTGTCATCAGTCATCTTTCTCAGCGCCATCGGGCTGCTTTACGGCCTGCTGGGGACGCTTAACATGGCCGATATCGCCCGTCGCGTTGCCCTGGTCGAGGACAACACGCTGATCGATGTGGTCGCGGTCATGTTCATGATCTCGTTTGGCATCAAGGCGGCGGCGTTCCCGCTGTTTTTCTGGCTGCCGGCGGCCTATCACACACCACCGGTGGCAGTATCGGCGCTGTTTGCCGGACTGTTGACCAAGGTAGGGGTCTACGCACTGTTTCGTGTCTTTACCCTGATATTTAATCAGTCGGTGGACTTTACCCATGAAATCCTGCTGTGGGGGGCGGCGTTGACCATGCTGACCGGTGTGTTGGGGGCGGCGGCACAGTTCGAGTTCCGGCGGATTCTGTCCTTTCACATTGTCAGTCAGATCGGCTACATGCTAATGGGGCTGGCGCTTTTTACACCGCTGGCGCTGGTTGGCGGGGTGTTCTACATCCTTCACCACATCATCGTGAAGACCAATCTGTTTTTGATCAGCGGCATCGTTTATCGATTGAAGGGCACCCATGATCTTAAAAAGCTGGGCGGGGTCTACAAGGCCTGGCCGCTGCTGGGCGTGCTCTTTTTGATTCCGGCGCTGTCGCTGGCCGGTGTTCCGCCCCTGTCAGGCTTTTTTGCCAAGTTTGTTCTGATCCGCGCCAGTATTGAAGCCGGTGAGATCGCCATTACGGTGATTGCCCTGGTCGTCGGACTGCTGACGCTCTATTCAATGACCAAGATCTGGGCCGAGGTGTTCTGGAAAAAGGCGCCCGATGAGGATGCCGAGAAAGGGGTGGGCCCGGTCTCACAGCGCCATCTCTGGCTGATGATTCTGCCGGTCGTGGGACTGGCGGCCTGTACGGTGTTCATCGGGCTCAACGGGCAGCTTCTTTACGACGTCGCAGAAGCGTCGGCTGCGCAGCTTCTGAATCCTCAGGGCTATATCAATGCCGTACTGGGAGAGCAGCCATGACGGGGCTTTTAACCAATCTGTTACTGGCGACGGCCTGGATTGCGCTGAGTGGTGATTTCAGCATGGGTGGCATGCTGACGGGGCTGGCCTTTGGCTACCTGGTCATTTTGCTGCTGCAAAATCAGCTGCCGGGCCTCAAGGGCTATGGCACCCGCCTGCCGAGAATCGTGTCCTTTGTCTTTTATTTTCTACGCGAGCTGTTCATGGCCAACTTCAAGGTCGCCTTTGATGTTGTCACGCCGCCCTGGCACATGAAACCGGGCGTTATCGCCTTTGAGCTGGAGGCGAAAACCGATCTTGAAATCGCGTTTGTGGCCAATCTGTTTTCGCTGACGCCGGGGACGCTGAGTCTGGATATTTCAGATGATCGTGAAGTGCTGTTCATTCATGCCATGTTCCTCGATGACGAGCAGGCATTGAGAAAGGATCTTCAGGAAATGGAGCGCCGTGCGCTGGCGGTGCTGCGATGACCGCGATGATCAAAAACGTGATGAGGGACACATGCAGATACTGA
Source organism: Kushneria sp. EE4 (assembly GCF_977968315.1). The sequence goes on along the minus strand of NZ_OZ386212.1, from coordinate 1,797,006 downwards.
TCCATTTGAGTTTTGCCATTCTGGCCATCTCCATGGTGCTCTGCTTCGTGCGCCTGGTGATCGGTCCCAGCCTGCCGGATCGCGTCGTGGCACTGGAGCTTTTGTCGATGATCATCGTCGGGATCATCGGGACACACGCGCTTCAAAGCGATGAAGCCAGCTTTCTGGATGTGGCCATCGTGGTGGCATTGATGTCCTTTCTGGCGGCTGTCGGATTTGCCCGCTTTCTGGAACGTGGAGGCCGCCGGGATGATTGAATTATTGCAGGGCTTTTTGCTCCTGGTAGGCTCTCTTTTCATGCTGATTGCCGCGCTTGGCATTGCACGACTGCCGGATCTTTTGACCCGCATGCACGCCTCTACCAAGGGCGCATCGCTTGGGGTCATGCTGCTGATGGCGGCAGTGGCGCTGCATTTTCTGGAAGAGGTCGTGTTCGCTCGAACGATCGCCATCACCTTTTTTGTACTGTTGACGGCGCCGGTGGCCGCGCACGCCATCGGTCGTGCCGGTTACTTTGTCGGCATCGAACTCTGGAAGGGCACGGTCAAGGATGAGCTGCGACCCAACTACAATCCGTTGAGCCATCGGCTGCACAGCGGTTTGAAAAAGACCACGAAAGGGGCCGACAACACCAACGTGCAGCATGACGGCAAAAGCGAGGGGGGCAAGGGCGACTCCGACACCAGAGGCTGATATATCCTCACACGCCGGGCGTTGTTATGCTGTTGCCATCATTTTCTGAATATTGAAGCCGTCATGCTGTCTGGAAAAAAACTGGCAACACTGCCCTGGCTTTTGGGTATCGCCGGCCTGGTGCCCTTTATCGGTCTGGCAGCGGTCGTCCTGCTTGCCGTACCCGGATGGCAGGCTTTCGCGCTTCAGGCCTTTCTCTATTACAGCGCGGTCATACTGTCATTTCTGGGCGGGGTGCACTGGGGCGTGGCGATGAGTGTGGACCATGAAGGCAGCCATCACTTCAGTTCTCGGATGTTGGTGGCCATGGCACCTTCGTTGCTGGCCTGGCCGGCGCTAATGCTCGCGCCCCGCTTTGCGCTGCTGGCGTTGATGACGGGGTTTTTACTGATTCGCCTGTATGAAGCGCAATCCGACAGTGTCGAGCGGCTGCCGCCATGGTATACGTCACTGCGCACCCTGCTGACGGTTGTGGTGGTGGTGGCGCATTTGTCCATCGTGTTGCTGATGACGCTGACGTGATTTCCAAACAGGCCGGCAGCACTGATTGATACGCTGTTGTAACAATATGTCTTAAATCAAGCTGAAATGAATTCGGCAGGTTTAATACCGATACTGTGTTTAATTGGTTCTGTATGAAAGCAGGCGCCTCCATTTAATAATGAGAGGCGCTTTTTGTATGGCCCTTCCTACAACATCTCATTCTTTTATTTTCTTTGGCTGACACTCTTTGGCGAGCTTGCCGTGTAGTGAAAAATCATGGCTGTTTCGGCACAACATATGATCGTTTCATTTGTCTATTCTCGGTTGCACAACGCAATAAATGCCGTCGAGAAATCATGGTAACTAATATCGTTTTTATATTAATTACCAGAAGTGTCGGACCGGTCACCGAAGACAAATATTCCCTCAAGCCGCGGCCGTTTTTATATAGCACCATGGGTCGAGTGTACGGGATCAAGGGATAAGCAATCATGCAGACAGTTATTGTCACCGGGGGGGCCGGTTTTATCGGCTCCGCACTGATACGTCATCTGATCGCCAACGACACGTGTCGTGTCATCAACGTCGACTGTCTGACCTATGCCGGGCATACCGCCACGCTGCGCGATATCGATCAGGACCCTCGCTACTGCCTGGAGCAGGTGGATATTCGTGATCGTCCGGCGCTTGACCGGCTGTTTTCACAGTACCAGCCGGATGTCGTAATCCATCTGGCGGCGGAGTCTCACGTCGACCGCTCCATCGACGGCCCGGCTGTTTTTATCGATACCAATATCGTGGGTGTCTTCAACCTGCTGGAGGCCGCGCGCAGCTGGTATGAAGGGCTTGAAGGCGAACAGCGCGAACGCTTTCGCTTTCACCATGTTTCAACGGATGAAGTGTTTGGTGATCTCTCACCGGAGGCCGCGCCCTTCAGTGAGACCTCTTCCTACGCGCCCAGCTCTCCCTACGCGGCCAGCAAGGCCAGTGCCGACCATCTGGTGCGCGCATGGCAGCGTACCTATGATCTGCCCACTCTGATCACGAACTGCTCGAACAACTACGGTCCGTGGCATTTCCCGGAAAAGCTGATTCCGCTGGTGATTCTCAATGCCATGCAGGGGCGTGATATCCCGGTTTACGGGGAAGGCCATCAGATCCGTGACTGGCTGTTTGTCGAGGATCACGCCCGCGCGCTTCATCTGGTCATGACGCAGGGCAAAATCGGGACCAGCTACAACATCGGCGGTCACGAAGAGCGTCGCAATATCGATGTCGTTACGACCATCTGTGATGTGCTCGAGCGTCTGGGCGTGCCGCATCCGGAAGGTGTAAGTCGCTTCCATGATCTGATCACACACGTGGCCGACCGCCCCGGTCATGACCGCCGCTACGCCATCGATGCCTCTCACATCGAGCGCGAGCTTGGCTGGCGTCCGCAGGAGAGCTTCGAAAGCGGTATCGAAAAGACCGTGCAATGGTTTTTGAACCACGGCGACTGGTGTCAGGGCGTTGAAAACGACCAGACCCGCCAGCGTCAGGGGCTGAGGGCAACCGCATGAAAGGCATTATTCTGGCAGGTGGCAGCGGTACCCGGCTGTATCCGCTGACGCTTGGGGTCTCGAAACAGCTTCTGCCCATTCACGACAAGCCGATGATCTACTATCCGCTGTCGATTCTGATGCTGGCCGGTATCCGGGAAGTGCTGATCATTACCACGCCCGATGAACAGTGTCTGTTCCAGCGCCTTCTGGGCAATGGCGAGCGCTTTGGAATATCGATCGAATACGCCGCGCAGCCCAGCCCCGATGGCCTGGCGCAGGCGTTTATTATCGGTGAGTCGTTTATCGGCAACGACAGTGTCTGCCTGATTCTGGGCGACAACATCTTCTACGGCCACGGGGTCGTTCCGCGGCTCAAGCGTGCCGTCGAACGCGGTACCGGTGCCACGATCTTTGGTTATCAGGTGCGTGACCCCGAACGCTTCGGCGTGGTGGAGTTCGACAGTGAGCAGCGTGTGCTGTCGCTGGAGGAAAAACCCAGCCAGCCTAAGTCGCGCTACGCCGTGACCGGTCTCTACTTCTACGACAACGATGTCGTGGACATTGCCCGTGGCGTCAAGCCTTCTCAGCGAGGCGAGCTTGAAATCACCAGCGTTAACCAGGCCTATCTGGAGCGGGGCGATCTCAATGTCGAACTGCTGGGTCGCGGTTTTGCCTGGCTCGATACCGGCACGCATGAAAGCCTGCTGGAAGCCGCGCAGTTCGTTGAAACCATCGAAAAGCGTCAGGGCTACAAGGTGGCCTGTCTCGAGGAGATTGCCTGGCGTAACGGCTGGATCGACAGTGACGCCCTGATGGCGCAGGGCAGGGCGCTGGAGAAAAACGGCTATGGACAGTATCTGATTTCGCTGCTGGAGCCGACATGATTCCCTTTACGCGGCCCTTCCTGCCACCGGAAGCGGACTACCAGCATTACATCAACGACATGTTTTCGCGCCAGTGGCTCACCAATCACGGGCCACTCGTGCAGTCTTTCGAGCAGCATCTGCAGACGTTTTTGGATATCGAGCACTGTCACTTTGTGGCCAACGGTACGCTCGCGCTGCAGCTGGCTTTCAAGGCGCTGGCGCTGAAAGGCGAGGTCATCACGACACCGTTCTCCTTTGTGGCGACGCTCAATGCGCTGCTGTGGGAGGGGCTGACGCCGGTATTTGCCGATATCGATCCACAGACGCTGACCCTTGACCCGGCGCGGATCGAGGCGGCGATCACGCCCGACACTTCGGCCATTCTGGCCACGCACATCTATGGCCATCCCTGTGATGTAGAAGCCATCGAGGCCATTGCCCGCCGCCATGGGCTGAAGGTGATCTACGACGGCGCGCATGCCTTTGGATCGACGCATCTCGGCCGCAGTCTGCTGGATTATGGCGACATCAGTATCACCAGTTTCCACGCCACCAAGCTCTTTCACACCATCGAGGGGGGTGCGCTGTTTACCCGCGACGGTGAACTGAGCGAGCGCATTGCCTCGCTGCGTGCCTTCGGGCAGGTGGGCGGTGCCGGCATCAATGCCAAGGGCTCCGAGGCCCACGCCGCCATGGGGCTGGCGCTGTGGCCATGGCTTGATCACATTCTTGAAAGTCGAGCCAGCATTGCCGGGGTCTACAATCGCTGGATCGACGGGCGCGACCTGGCGGTCTCACGGCCGACCCTGCCCGACGGTGCCGGGATCAACCATGCCTATTACCCCGTACTGCTGCGCAGTGAGGCGCAGCTGGAGAGGGTTGTGGCCTACATGGCCGAGCAGGAGGTCCATCCGCGCCGCTATTTCCATCCCGCGCTTAATCGTATCGCAACGTCGGATAACGCTGTGGTCGACATGCCCGTAGCCGAAGATATCGCCTCAAGGGTTCTTTGCCTGCCCAATTTCGTGGCCATGACCGGTGAGGATGCCGAACGGGTCATGCGCCATCTCGAAGATGCCCTGCTACTGGAGACCGCATGAGTCAGGATGCCCCCGAACTTGCCTTTCATCGCCACCGCGACCGTGCGCTGTCGCCGGAGGCGTTTTTACGCTTTATCGAGCAGGTCGAGAAAGAATTTGAGCCGCCCCTGTCAGAGCAACATCATCTGCCTGACTACGCTGACAAGCTGTTGCGTCTGGCCGAGATCGATTACGTGCTCGATGGTGACAAAGTCGTGGCGGCCATCGCCTGCTATGCCAATGACCATGAGCACTATCAGGCCTATGCCACCTTCTTTGGTGTGCTGCCGGACTATCGCGGCAGCGGCATCGCCAGGCCGCTGCTGTCGAAGGGGATCGAATCCTGTCGGCAGGCCGGCATGCACGACCTGAGAGCCAGGACCTGGCATCGCGGCAAAATCCTGGCCTTCTATGAGGACATGGGGTTCGTGATCGATCGGGTGGAAACCAATGAGTGGGGCGTCGAGTCGCTGCAGCTGATCATGGCGCTCGGGAATCGACCCGACAACGCCGGCTCGCATCATGCACCGTAACGACGGCGACTTTCACAGGGAGAATTCATGAACGTACTGCTGTCCTGCGTTGGCCGGCGAGGCTATCTGGTGGACTATTTCCGCGAGGCGCTCGCCGGGCAGGGGCGTGTTATCGCAGCCAATAGTGATCCCCTGACCGATGGCATGTGGCGTGCCGATCGGGCCTATGAGGTGCCCGGCGTCAACGATGCAGGCTATATCGACGCGCTGCTTGATATTGCGCAGAAGGAAAAGGTTGAGCTGGTGGTGTCGCTTTTCGATATCGATCTGCCTTTTCTCAGCGCCGCCCGGGATCGATTTGCCGCGCGCGGCATTCGGGTTGCTGTCCCGGATGAGGCGGTCGTGGATATCGCCAATGACAAATGGCGTACCCAGATATTTTTGCAGGAACACGGCTTTGATGGCCCGCGCACCTGGGCGTCACTTTCATCGGCGCTGGAGGCTGTCAACGCCGGTGAGGTACGCTGGCCGCTGTTTGTGAAGCCTCGCTGGGGCATGGGGTCCATCGGGGTTCAGGTGGCTCGTGATGCTCAGGAGCTGAGCTTTTTTCATGAACATACCCGCCGCGCCATTGCCCGCAGCTATCTCACGCTGATGGAAGATCGCGTTATTGAAAAGGATGGCCGCGGCGACGTGTTGATTCAGGAAGGCATTGCCGGGCAGGAGTACGGGCTCGATATCTTCAACGATTTTGAGCGCCGCCACGTGATCACCACCGTCAAGCGCAAGGTGCGAATGCGCTCGGGTGAAACCGATGTGGCCGAGGTGGTGGACATGCCGGCACTGACGAAGCTGGGCGAGCGCCTGGGGCGCCAGCTCGGGCATGTGGGTAATCTGGATGTCGATGTCATGGTCAGCGGCGACCGTCTGGCCGTGATCGAGTTCAACGCCCGCTTTGGCGGCGGCTATCCCTTCTCGCATCTGGCCGGGGCCAACTACCCTGAAATGCTGGTGCGCCTGGCCCGGGGAGAGCCGGCGGCACCTGCCACGGCCCGCATCGGGACCTTCGGGCTCAAGGCGCTGGTCCCCATGCAGGCGCCCGAGCCCGAAAAAAACGTTTGATCCACATGACCCGCGGTTTCGTTTGACAGGAGTACGTCGTGTCGGTCAAGGCCAATGCGCTTGCCAACTATGCCGGTCAGCTTTACACCACGCTGATCGGTATTATCGTTTATCCCTTCTATCTGGCCTGGATGGGCGAGGAAGCCTACGGTCTGGTGGGCTTTTTTATCGTATTGCAGGCCTGGCTCAATCTGCTGGATATGGGCATGTCGCCCACCCTGGCCCGTGAAACGGCGAGGGCGGCCACGCATCAGGGCGAGCAGTGGCAACAGCTGCGCGGGCTGGTGCGAAGCCTTGAAATCGTTTTTCTGGGACTGGCGGTCGCCATGGTCGTGTCAATCACGCTGGGCAGCGACTGGATTGCCAATCACTGGCTCGAGGTCGACACGCTGTCACGCGAGGAGGTGGCCTGGTGCATCGTGCTGATGGGTTTCATGATCGGTATGCGCTGGCTGGCCTCGCTGTATCGAAGCGGCATTCAGGGACTGGAGCGCCAGGTGTCGCTGAACGTGGCCAACGTCGTGATCGCTACGTTCAAGTTCGTTGGCGTATTGATGATTTTGCAGTTCGTCAGTACACAGCCCAGCGCCTATTTCGAATACCAGATCGCCATTGCGCTGCTGGAGCTTCTGGTGATGGGCGTCATGTTCTATCGTCTGCTGGGCGGGCGCGAACGGTGGCAGGGGTTTTCATGGGCCGTGCTCCGTCCGGTGCTGCCCTTTGCCGGCGGCGTTGCCTACACCGCCGGTATCTGGATACTGATGACGCAGCTCGACAAGCTGTTGCTCTCGTCGTTTCTACCGCTGTCGGAATATGGCTACTTCACCCTGGTCGTGGTCGTGGCCAATGCGATCATGACGCTGACCATGCCGATCAGTCGCGCCCTGATGCCGCGCATGACCGGGCTTCTGGCCAGTCAGGAGGAGGCGCAGATGCTACGTCTCTACCGGCGTGCCTCCCAGTTCATCGCGGCCACGCTGCTGCCGGTGGCTGGTATGGTGGCCCTGTACGGCGGCCAGCTGCTGTATGCCTGGACCGGCAACATGGAAGCGGCGCAGTGGGGTGCTCCCATCCTTCTGTGGTATGCGCTGGGCAACGGCCTGCTCGCCATCGGTGCCTTTCAGTATTACCTCCAGTACGCGCACGGTCAGCTGCGACTGCATGTCATCTATAACACGGTGTCGGTACTGATCGTGGTGCCGGTGGTCGTGGTGGCGGCCTGGCAGTGGCAGGCGATCGGCGTGGCCGTGGCATGGTTTGCCTTTCGCCTGCTCTCGTTTGTGTCATGGACGCCCTTTGTACATTCAAGGTTCGCACCGGGCATTCATGGTCAGTGGATGACCCGGGACATTCTACCCTGTGCGGTCGCCACGGCGCTGATGCTGCTGTTGTATCAGTGGCTTGATCTGGCGCTCTGGTCGCTGCCCAGACCCTGGATATTTGTCAGTCTGATGGCCATGGGTATCGCCATCCTGCTGGTCAATGCCGTCGTCTCCTCGGTAGGAAGGGACATGATCATTCGCCGTTTGCAGGAGAGAAAGCATGACCGCGCTACCCACTGAAGAGATGCTTGTCCGGCAGTGGCCTGTCGGTGCACAGACGCCGGAGGTCAGCGTCATCTGCACAACCTTCAATCAGGCAGGCTATATCCGGGAGGCCATCGAAGGCTTTCTGCAACAGAAAACGGATTTCTGCTTTGAAATCATCATCCACGATGATGCCTCCACCGATGGCACCGCCGCGATCGTTGACGAGTATGCAAAACAGTATCCGCGGGTTATCCGGGCCGTATTGCGTGATGAAAACCAGTATCAGAAAGGGCGTCGCATCATGCCGCTGGCGGCAGGCTTTGCCCGAGGCGAGTATCTGGCGCTGTGTGAGGGTGATGACTTCTGGTGCGATGAACAAAAGCTTGCCCGCCAGTATCGGGCCATGCAGGCCAGACCGGACATCGCGATCAGCTATCACAACGTGATGCGTCGTGGTCCCGATCAGGAGAGCCTGCATATCGAGGCGCAGGACAATCGCAACCACGAACGCGTGGTATCGCTCGACGAGCTGCTGGTCCACACCGGCGACTATTGCCCCTCACCCTCGCTGATGCTGCATCGAGGTGTGCTGGAGCGCCTGCCCGAATGGTTTTATACCACGGCGCCGGTGGGGGATTTTTACCTTCAGGTGCTGGCTGCCCGGCCGGCCGGGGCGCTTTATCTGCCGCATGTCATGGCCGTCTATCGCACTCAGGCCCAGGGGTCATGGTCCCAGCAGCAGCGTCAGCTGGAAGACGATCAACGCTATGCCCGTCATCAGGACTTCATGGCCCGTCATGCCGAATGTATGGGGTATCTGGCCAATCAGCTCGACGCCTCCCACACACCGGCCATAACGCTTGCCATGGCGCGGCGCTGGTATTACGCCTCGGTAGAATATCTTCAGGCGGGTCGCTATCGCGGCTTTCGTGATGCGATTGCCTCAAGCATGCATCAGCAGGCCATCTCCACGCCTCAGCGGCTGCTGTTTGCGCTGCGTCGCACCCCTCGGCTGGCAAGCCGTCTGATGGCGATGCGTCATCAGTATCAGCGACGGCGTCGCTCGACGGACCGCGCCTGACAGGGTCGCAGAGCCGACACTAAAGGCCCCTGAAGCCTGCTGGGTTCAGGGGCCTTGTCAGTACCGGATCAGGCCGTCGCCATCTGCGTTTTTTGATGCTCGCGCAGCGCATACTTTTGAAGCTTGCCGGTCGAGGTTCTTGGCAGCGACGCCTGAAACGTGACATGCCTTGGCACCTTGAAATGCGCCATGTGCTCACGACACCAACTCAACAGTTCGGCGTCACTGGGCCTGTCGGTATCGGATATCGGCACCACGAAGGCGTGTGGTGTCTCCCCCCAGAAATCATGCGGTCTGGCGATCACGGCGACTTCACGCACGGCGGGGTGACCCATCATGATCTCCTCGATTTCGATCGACGAGATCGACTCGCCGCCCGAGATGATGATGTCCTTGGCACGGTCGCGAATCTCGATATAGCCGTCTTCGTGCATGACGGCGATATCCCCGGTGTCGAGCCAGCCCCGGCCAATGGCTTCGCGCGTGGCATCGGGATTTTTGATATAGCCCTGCATGATGGTGTTGCCGCGCAGCATGAGGTGTCCAAGCGACCGGCCATCGGCGGGGACATCTTCGTGGGTCACCGGGTCCTTCAGAGCAACCCGTTCGATGGCGAAGGTGCCCACACCCTGACGGATCTGAAGCCGGGCGCGCGCGTCAGGTGTCAGTGATGACCACTCGGGCTGAAACTGACAGACCAGCGAGGGGCCATAGGTTTCGGTCATGCCATAAAGATGCAGCACGTTAAAGCCCAGCGCACTCATGCGGGCAATCGTTGTGGCATTGGGCGGGGCGCCGCCGGTGGCCAGCATGACCGGATGGGGCAGTGGTGTAGCGGCTTCGGGGCGGTCGAGCAGCATGGTCATGATGATGGGGGCAGCGGCCATGTGCGTGATGCCGCGGGTATGAATCATCTCCAGTACCCGGGCCGGTTCGACCCGGCGCATGCAGACATGCGTGCCCCCGGCGGCCGTAACGGCCCAGGTGTGGGTCCAGCCGTTGCAGTGGAACATGGGCAGGGTCCAGAGATAGACCGTGCGCTCATCCATCTTCAGCGTCAGCGTATTGGACAGGGCGTTGAGATAGGCGCCGCGATGACTGTAGATCACGCCCTTGGGATTGCCCGTGGTGCCCGAGGTGTAGTTCAGCGCGATGCAGTCGCGTTCGTCACCGACCGGCACGGGGGTACACGCCGTGGCGGCTGCCACCAGCGATTCATAGTCATGAAGGGTCGGCTGCTCCCAGGCCGGGGCATCGTCACTGCCTTCATCGATCTCGATCAGTACCGGTGCGGGGGAGGTCAGAAGCGATAGCGCCCTGGCGACCGTCCTGCGAAGGCTCTGGTCAAAGATCAGTACGCGCGTTTCGGCATGCGCCATGATGAAGGCAATGGAGGCGCCATCGAGTCGGGCATTGATGGCGTTGAGAATGCCGCCGGCCATCGGCACCCCATAATGGGCCTCCAGCATGACCCTTGAATTCATGCCAAGGGTCGAGACCACATCTCCCGGGGCGACCCCCAGCGTTTGAAGCGCGCCGCCAAGTTTTAGACTGCGCCGATAAAACGCCTGGTAGGTGAGCGTCACGTCGCCTTCTACAACCGCTGGCCGGTCCGGATGAACCCGAACGGCACGTTCCAGAAAACTGGTGGGTGAGAGAGGGACGTGATTGCTTTCCCCGCCAGGCGGGCATGACGATGACGGTGTTGCGCAAGAATTATTCAATGCCATATCTCCACGAGACCATAAGTATACTTTTTTATTTTTTTAATGAGTTTTAAATCAAATAAGAGGTGTCGGGTATGACAGTCTCGAAAATGCAGTTCAGTATTTAATACGGCCGATAATGATGGCGTGTTAAACAAATTAAGTTTGAATTAACAAGCTCATGTTTTCAGTCCTACAATATAAACACGGACTCGGTGAATTTTTATTTTGTACAAACAACATGGTCGATACGGCACATTTCAATGGGATAATACGTCGTAGGTTGAGTGTTGTTATTTGTTATCTTTTTTTCGAGCGCATGCATCGTTTATGTTTAATATTGAATATAACGATGCTTCGTTATTTATAAGTTATTTTGCAGGTTTGATGCTGGAGTCGTGATGACAGTCGATATTGAAAGGCGGCTGCGCCTGGAAGGTCAGGTGGCGCTGGTCACGGGCGCCGCCAGCGGGTTGGGGGCACATTTCAGCCAGGTACTGGGCCACGCCGGCGCATCATTGATGCTGACCGGTCGCCGTCGCGAGCCGCTCGAGGCGCAGGCCGCCGAGCTGCGTCATCGGGGCGTCCGTGTATGGGTGTGCGCCATGGACATTCGCGATGACGAGGATGTACAGCGTGCGCTGGCAACGCTTTCGCAGGAGGCAGGGCAGGGCCCGGATATCGTGATTAACAACGCCGGCATTACCGATACCACGGCGGCGCTTGCGCGCGATATGGACGCCTGGACCGACATCATCGATACCAATCTCAACGGCGCCATGCGCGTATCAAGGGCCGTTGCCACGAACATGCAGTCGCAGGGTCGGCGCGGTGCGATCGTCAACGTGGCCTCTATTCTCGGGCTGCGAGTGGCCGGGCACGTGGCGGCCTACAGCGCCAGCAAGGCCGGATTGATCCAGCTCACCAAAAGTCTGGCACTTGAGTGGGCGCGCCACGGCATTCGGGTCAACGCACTGGCGCCGGGCTATATCGACACGCCGTTGAACCATGACTTTTTTCAAAGTGAACAGGGCCAGCAGTTGATTCGACGCATCCCCCAGCGGCGTCTGGGCGCCCCCGAGTCGCTGGACGGCCCTCTTTTACTTTTATGCAGCGATGCCGGCAGCTACATGACCGGCAGCGTGCTCACGGTCGACGGCGGCCACATGGTCAGCTCGCTTTAACGCCTGTTTCCCTACCTGTCTGGATATCACATGGATTTTTCACTCCCCCGGGACATTGAACAGTACCGCCAGCGCATCGCCGCCTTCGTTGAAGAGCGCATCATGCCGCTGGAGAAGGACCGCGCCAATTATGATGAGCACGAAAACATCGTTGATCATCACCTTCAGCGCCTACGCGGCGAAGTAAAAGAGGCCGGACTCTGGTCGCCGCAGATGCCCCGTTACCGCGGCGGCATGGGGCTTTCCATGGTGGGGATGGCGGCCTGCTATGAGGCCATGAATCGCTCCATCTTCGGTCCGGTCTGCTTTAACGCCGTGGCACCCGATGACGGCAACATGATGGTGCTTGAAAAGGTGGGGACCGACGAACAGAAAACGCGCTGGCTCCAGCCGATCGTCGATGGTCGCGTCCGCAGTGCCTTTGCCCTGACCGAGCCGCATCCGGGCTCCGGCTCCGACATGGCCGGCATGATGCAGACCCGCGCCGAGCGTCGCGGTGACCGCTGGGTCATCAACGGCCACAAGTGGTTCATTACCGGTGCCGGGCTCGCCGAGCATTTCATGCTGGTGGCGCGAACCAGCGACGATGCGCGCAAGGGCCTGACGGTCTTTTTGTTTCATCGTGACCAGCCCGGCTGGGAGATCAAGCGTCGTATCCCGATCATGGGCCCCGAAGAGCATGGCGGTCACTGTGAACTGGTCTTTGACGGGCTGGAAATTCCCGACGATCAGGTGGTGCTCGGGGTCGGCGAGGGCATGAAGGTCGCCCAGATCCGTTTGGGCCCGGCGCGTCTGACCCACTGCATGCGCTGGCTGGGGCTGGCCCAGCGGGCCATGGAAGAGGCGCTGGGTCATGTCGAGATGCGCCAGGCCTTCGGTGCCGCGCTGGCCGATAACCAGAGCATCCAGACAATGCTGGGTGAAGTGGCCATGGAGATCGAAGTAGGCCGGACGCTGGTCATGAAGGCCGCCTGGGCGCTGGATCAGGGCAGTTTTGCCCGCAAGGAAGTCAGCATGGCCAAGGTCGCGGTTTCCAACGTGCTCAACAAGGCGGTGGATGTGGCCATTCAGGTGCATGGTGCCAAGGGTTACTCCCAGGACACGGTGCTTGAATGGATCTATCGCTACGCCCGTCAGGCCCGCATCGTGGACGGCGCCACCGAGGTTCATCAGATGCTGCTGGCGCGCATGCTGCGCAGCGAGGGCAACGACTTCTGGCAGTGGGAGGTGGCCGGTGAATGATACCGATTCGGCCCTGAGTGACTGGCTTGCGCAGCAAAGCAGCGCCGAAAATGTGGTCATCAGGGCCCAGCGGCGCCTGGGCGGCGGCGCCGTGCAGGATAACCGTTTGCTGGACGTCATGGTGACCGGGGGGAGCATGGCGGGAGAGCAACGCTGGGTGCTGCGCAGCGATGCCAGCGCACCGCTGGCCATCAGTGCCAGTCGTGAGGAGGAGTTTGCGCTGTTCGAGCACGCCTGGCGTCATGGGGTTCGTGTCCCCGAACCGTTATGGATGTGTCACGACGAGCGCGTTCTGGGTCGGCCTTTCATGATCATGCGTCATGTTGCAGGCGCTGCTTCCCCGCGGGAGCTGGTGGCCCGGGCCGACGACGGCGCGCTTGAACCGCTGGTAGAAACGCTGGGCGCGGAGCTGGCGCGTATTCATGCCCTGCCACTGCCTGACCAGGCGGCCCATCAGCAGGGCAATGCCGATGAAGTAACCCGCCAGCTGGCGGACTATCAGGCTCGACTGGCCCGTCTGGATCAGCCGCAGCCGGTACTGGCGTGGGCGCTGCGCTGGCTGGCGCAGCATCCGCCGACGCCCTCACGCACCGTGCTGTCACACAACGATTTTCGCACCGGCAATCTCATGGTTGACGGCGACCGGCTTGAGGCCGTCCTCGACTGGGAGTTTGCCGGGCCCAATGACGCTTTCGCCGATATCGGCTGGTTCTGTGCCCCTTGCTGGCGCTTCGGTGGTTCAGGGGAAGCCGGCGGTCTGGGTTCGATCGAGGCGTTTTTGCGCGGCTATGAACGGGGCGGCGGTGAACGCCCCGATCGCGAGCGGCTCGATAAATGGATCATTCTGGCCACGCTGCGCTGGGCCGTGATTGCCCTGGAGCAGGGCGCCCGTCATGACAGCGGCGTGCAGCCCGATCTGGAGCTGGCACTGACATCGCATCTTCTGCCCGGGCTGGAGCTCGATCTGCTGCGTCTGATTCCGGTGGATGAGGCGGTCGACCCGGCGCGCCTGCCGCGCTCAAGCGAGGCCGATGCCAACGCTCAGGACTTGTCCGGTGCCTGGGAGACTCTGTCGACGCTTAACAGGGACGCGCGCGCCTTGATGGAAATCACGCGCCAGACGCTCAAATCGGAGGTCATTCCCGCACTGGAGGGGGATGCGCGGCATTCGGCCCTGATGGTGGCCAATGCGCTGTCGATTATTGCCCGCCAGCAGTACCAGGGGGTGTCCATCTGGGGGCAGGTTCGGGAGACGCTATCGGATCAGCTTTCCCTGCCGATGGAAGACGATTCGCCCCATGCCGCCGCACAGGCGCTGGTCAACGAAATCCACAGCGGCGAGCGTGACGACCCGGAGGCCTTTGAAGCGCTGCGCCATCTGCTCCGAGAGGACGCCCTGGCGCGCGCGCGTATCAGTCAGCCACGGGCCGCACAGCAGTAGCCGTGGAGAGACATGCAACGCATATGCCTCGATCGTTCGGCCCGGCATCGACTGTCTAGAAAAGACGTGACAGCAAGGAGACCACCGCCGTCTCGACTCTTAGAATGCGCGGGCCGAGATGGATGCCTTCAAAGCCCATGGCCTGCAGTCTCTCTACCTCATAGGGGATAAACCCGCCTTCGGGGCCGATGGCCAGAGTCACGGGCTGGTTCATGGGCAGTCCGCGCGGGCAGCTCTCGCCGATGCCGGGGTGGGCCAGCAGCGCCCGGTGGCCTGCAAGCGCCTCGGGCAGCTGATCTTCGATAAAGGGTTTGAAACGCGGCTGCAGATCCACCACCGGCAATATCGTATCGCGCGCCTGCTCAAGACCCAGGCGCAGATGCGCCTCGATACGTTCGGGCTGAAGCTCGGGCGACTGCCAGTAGCTTTTCTCGACTCTGGCAGTATGCAAAAGCGTCAGTCGCTTGACCCCCATGGTAGCGATGTTCTCCAGCGAGCGGGCCAGCATGCGCGGGCGCGGCAGAGCCAGCAGCAGATGCACCGGCAGCGGCGGCGGCGGGGCATCGTCGAGATGGATCACCTCGAACAGGGCGCGGCCGTTGTCCAGTTCAAGCAGACGTGCCCGCCCGATGCCGTCACCCGTCATTCCAATCGTTAATTCTTCGCCGGGCGTGGCCCGATGTATCTCGTGAAGATGACGCAGGCGTCGACTATCGTGGATACAGGCCCGACCGGGGGGTACGAGGTCGTCAGGCGTGAGCAGCAGCAGATTCATGATGTCGTATTTCCAGGCGCGGACGGATCGAAAGGGCGGCGATGATAGCGCAGCTTCCCCGGGCGGACGAGGCGTTCGCTTTCTGACATAATGCGCCCGACACGCGCCCGGGCAGACGGGAAACTGGCTTGAACCATGATGCAGGAAAGCTTCGGCATGAAGGTACTGATGATTGGCGGCGGTGGCCGCGAACACGCGCTGGCGTGGAAACTGGTACAGTCACCGCGGGTGGATGAGGTGCTACTGGCGCCCGGCAATGCCGGCACCGCGCGTGAGCCCGGTCTTCGCAACATCGATGTTGCCGGCGGCGATATCGAAGGGCTGCTGGCCATCGCGCGCCGGGAAGCGGTAGCACTCACCGTGGTCGGCCCGGAAGCGCCGCTGGTGGCCGGCGTCGTCGACCGGTTCCAGGCTGAAGGGTTCAGAATCTTTGGGCCGAGCGCGGCGGCCGCACGGCTTGAAGGCTCCAAGGCCTTCAGCAAGGATTTTCTGGCACGTCACGATATCCCGACCGCACGCTATCAAAGCTTTACGGAAGTGGCGCCGGCGCTGGCCTATCTTGAGTCGCAGGGGGCGCCGATCGTGATCAAGGCCGACGGCCTGGCGGCCGGCAAGGGCGTGATCGTGGCAATGGACATGGCCCAGGCGCGAGCTGCCGTTCAGGACATGCTGGAAGACAACGCCTTTGGCGATGCCGGTGCCCGGGTCGTCATCGAGGAGTATCTCGACGGCGAAGAGGCAAGCTTTATCGTCATGGCGGACGGTCATCACGTGCTGGAAATGGCCACCAGTCAGGACCACAAGCGGGTAGGCGACAACGACAGCGGTGCCAACACCGGTGGCATGGGGGCCTACTCGCCGGCGCCCGTGGTGACTGAAAGCGTGCGCCAGCGCGTCATGCGCGAGATCATCATGCCGACCATTCAGGGCATGAAGGCCGACGGCCATGCCTATACGGGTTTTCTCTATGCGGGTCTCATGATCGATGATCAGGGCGCGCCGCGCGTGATCGAATACAACTGCCGCTTTGGTGACCCCGAAACCCAGCCGATCATGCTGCGATTACAGTCCGACCTGTACGAGCTTTGCGAGGCCGCCATTGATGGCAGTCTTGATCATTATCAGTGCCAGTGGGATACGCGCTCGGCAGTCGGTGTGGTCATGGCGGCAAAGGGCTACCCGGACAGCTACCGCAAGGGCGATGTCATCACGGGATTTGACGCAGCCCAGGCGCTTGGGTGTCACGTCTTTCATGCCGGTACCCGCGAAAGTGAAAACGGTGCTGTCGTGACGTCCGGCGGGCGTGTGCTGTGTGTGACGGCGCTGGGCGAAGACGTGAAGGCGGCGCGCGATCTGGCCTATGAGGGCGTGGCGGCCATGGCGTTTGAAGGCGGGTTTTATCGCCATGATATCGCCGCTCGTGCCATCAACCGGTAGCGCCACACGCCGGGTCCCTTGATACCGGGTCGATGTCGATAACAACACCTTGATCTGATCTGCAGCTCAGGAGGCGCCATGTCACGCGAGCATCCCGTGATTGCCATCACCGGCTCGTCCGGCGCAGGAACCACTACCGTGCGGCGCGCCTTCGAGCGCATGTTTTCCCGCAAGGGGATCAAGGCGGCCTTTGTGGATGGTGACGCCTTTCACCGCTATAGCCGTGAAGATCTGGCGCGCATCTTTCGCGATGAGCCCGAGCGGAAAAATGAGCTGTCGCACTTTGCGGTCGAGGCGAACCTGCTCGACCGCCTGGAGCGCTTGTTTGCCGAATACGGCGAACACGGCATGGGCACCTATCGCCACTATATTCATGCCGAAGACAAGCGCATGCTGGAGGCCGGCTATCATGTCGGTACCTTCACCGAATGGCAGCCCCTGCCTGCCGGCACGGATCTATTGTTCTACGAAGGACTGCATGGCGGGCTGGTGTCGTCTCATCACGATCTGGCGCAGCATGTTGATCTTTTGATCGGGGTGACGCCGACGGTCAATCTCGAGTGGATTCAAAAGATCGACCGCGATATCAACATGCGCGGTCATTCCCATGAGGCCGTGGTCGATACGATTCTGGGGCGCATGCAGGACTACGTGCGCTATATCGTGCCGCAGTTTTCCCGCACGCATATCAACTTTCAGCGCGTGCCGACGGTGGACACCTCCAACCCGTTCGAGCCCCAGGCGATTCCCTCGGACGCCGAATCCTTCGTGGTCATTCGCTTTCGCGACCGCGACAGCGCCGATTTTCCCTACCTGCTGACCATGCTGTCGGGGGCCTTCATGACGCGACCCAATACTCTGACGGTGCCCGGGTCGCAGATGCCGCTGGCCATCGAGTTGATTCTGGAGCCGCAGATCGAGGCGCTGCTGGCGCAGCGGCGCTTTCGATAGGCGCTCCGGCGTCGATGATAACGATCCATTTCCGACAAGGGAGGTTTCATGTCCACGATCTTTTCCAAAATCATCAATCGCGAGATCAAGGCCGATATCGTTTATGAAGACGATGACGTGCTGGCGTTCAACGACGTCAATCCCCAGGCGCCGGTGCACGTTCTGATCATCCCCAAACGCGAGATTGCTACCCTCAACGACCTGACCGATGCAGATGCCGAAGTGGTCGGCAGGCTGCATCTGGCAGCGGCGAAAATCGCCCGCGACAAGGGGATTGCCGAGGAGGGCTATCGCGTGGTGATGAACTGCAATGACAAGGGCGGCCAGAGCGTCTATCACATTCATCTTCATTTGATGGGCGGGCGCCAGATGAGCTGGCCTGCCGGCTGAGCCGTCCGGTTCACCGCAGAAAAGCGCCTGCCGCCATGGCCGCAGGCGCTTTTTCATGTCCGGTCGTTGCCTTTGATGGGAGGCGGGGTTCATGACGACCGCGCCGTCGTGGTGCGTCAGTCACCCTGATGGCGCACGACAGGGTCGCAACAAGGCAACGCAGTGATCGGTAGATACAAAAAAAGCGCGTTAGGGTGCTGCCGGCTGTGGCCTTTGGCCTGGCTGGCACGTGTCTTGCTCGGTTAATCGCCGTCGCGCTGCATTCGGCCCCTGCATGGTGCAGGGGCCGGGGCGAATGCGGCGTCATCGCTCTGTCCGTTCATCACCGGGCGGACAGAAGCAACGAGCATCCTACCGAGGCATCGTCATGGAGATCAGAAACAAGGCCACTCGCATTCGGCTTTTCGATTTTAAAACGCCGCAGATGCGCGCGTTTCATCTGTCCTGGTTTGCCTTTCACGTCTGTTTTTTTGGCTGGTTCGGCATCGCGCCGATGATGGCCATCGTGCGTGACGATCTGAACCTGACCAAGACGCAGATCGGCAATACCATGATCGCTTCGGTCGCGGTCACCGTCGTGGTTCGTCTTTTTATCGGCCTTTTATGTGATCGCATCGGCCCGCGGCGCACCTACACCTGGCTTTTGTGTCTGGGGGCATTACCGGTCATGTCGATCGGTCTGGCCGACAGCTTCGAAAGCTTTTTGCTGGCGCGACTGGCGATTGGCGCTGTCGGCGCGTCGTTTGTGATCACCCAGTATCACACCTCGATCATGTTCGCCCCCAATGTGGTGGGCACGGCCAATGCGGCCACGGCCGGCTGGGGCAATCTGGGCGGCGGGACGACCCAGATCCTGATGCCGCTGGTGCTGTCGGGCATTTTGATGCTGGGTGTCAGCGAAACGCTGGGCTGGCGGCTGGCCATGGTCGTGCCGGGGGTGGTGCTGTTTCTGACCGGCCTTGCTTACTGGCATTTCACCCAGGACGCTCCGGAGGGCAGCTTCAGTGATCTGCGTCGCCGCGGCGAACTTGTCGAGGCCAAAAACGAGTACGGCGCGCGTTCAAGCTTCGGGTCGGCCATTCGGGACGTGCGCGTCTGGGCGCTGTTTCTGGTCTACGGGGCCTGTTTCGGTGTCGAGCTAACCATCAACAATATCGCCGCGCTCTACTATTTCGACAATTTTGAGCTCTCGCTGGGCACGGCCGGTCTGATCGCGGGGCTTTTCGGGCTGATGAACCTGTTTGCCCGCGCGCTGGGCGGTTTCTTCTCCGACCGCTTTGCGCGCCTGGGCGGGCTTCGGGGTCGCGTGCGCTGGCTGTTTCTGACGCTTTTGTGTGAAGGCGTTGCGCTGATGCTGTTCTCCCAGATGCAGGTGCTGGGCATCGCTATTGTTACCATGGTGATGTTCAGTTTGTTCGTGCAGATGGCGGAAGGAGCAACCTATGGCGTGGTGCCCTTCATCAATCGCCGGGCGCTGGGCGCCGTGGCCGGCATTGTCGGCGCCGGCGGCAACGTGGGTGCCGTGGCGGCCGGCTTTTTGTTTCGTTCGGAATCGATAAGCTATCAGCAGGGACTTTTCTTTTTGGGGATCACGGTGACCCTGATCTCGTTTGCCGCGCTGAGCGTGCGGTTTCCGAAAGGGGCCATGAGCGAGGCGCAGGATGAAACGGCGCAGGCGAGCACAAGACACTCGGCGCCGGCGGGTGGCTATCGCAGCGGTGAGCAGATGAGCTGATCCGCCCTTGCAAAACGACCCGGGTGTCAAACCCGGTAGAGGGCTGGCGGCGCGGTGCATGAAATCCATGCACCGCGCCGCTTGATATCAGATATCGCCAGCCCCGGTGATGGCCACTATAGTCAGGGCACCGCGGTCCATTTTCATGAGCGAGCTTTCAGGAGGCATGCCATGTCCCGTCAATTCACACGCAGTGATCGCCTTGTTGATCAACTCGATACCATGCTGCGTACTCTGGTTCCGGGCGCGACGCGCGCCAGCCGTGCCCGCCCCGGTCTCGGGGCGCAGGACAAGCCCATGACCACCGATGAAGTCCGACACTCCGTTGACGTCTTGCGCCATCATCATCGTGGTCGGGTCATCGGGCAGGGCATCTATCAGGGTCAGCGCTTTGCCACAGGCATCAGCAGCCGCTATCAGCCGGTGGACGAGCTGTCGGTTCGAGGCGTTGACCATCTGGACTGGTGTGACGCGCGGCTGCGCGAGCTGGGCGGGCGGGCATCGCGATTGACGCCCTTTTATTACACGGCGTCGCTGGGTGCCGGGATGTTGCTGAGCCGTCGCAGTCATGCTCGCGGGCTTGGTCTGGTCAACCGGGGTGAGAGTCTGCAGGCGGAGTCACTGGAGCGTCAGTTGGCGGCACTGCCGGCAGCTGACGAGAAATCGCGTGCTGTCATTCGCCAGATGCTTGATGACAGCACGCGTCATGCGCGCGGTGCGCTTGAAGCGGGTGGCCAGCGCTGGCCCGGAGGCTGGCGCTGGATGTCATCGATGGGGGGACGGGTCTGTGAGTGGCGGCGTCTGCGTCACCACTCAGCGGGAAGCATGATCGACTGACGACTCGCCATCGCCCGGTTCGGTGCCCTGTGTCTCAACCGTCCTGTTCTTGTGGGCCTCTGTCGAGATCGGTGAGAGCTCGGTAATGGCGCCGGCTTCGTCTTCTTCCTTTTCGTGAGAGAAAAGATCCCAGGCGGCAATGAACAGGGCGGCAATCAGCGGGCCGATGACAAAGCCGTTGATGCCGAAAAGTGCCATGCCGCCCAGCGTTGAGATCAGCACCACGTAGTCAGGCAGCTTGGTGTCCTTGCCTACCAGAATCGGGCGCAGGAAATTGTCGGCAAGACCGATGATGACCACACCGACAAAGATCAAAATGGCGCCATCCACGATGTTGCCCGTCATCAGGTAATAGGCGGCGACCGGCGCCCACACCAGAGCGGCACCGATGGCCGGCAGCAGGGACAAAAAGGCCATGATGACGCCCCACAGCAGCGGCGCTTCGATGCCCAGTCCCCAGAAGGCCAGACCACCGATGCCGCCCTGTGTGGCGGCGACGATAATGTTGCCCTTGACCGTGGCGCGCGTGACCGTGATGAACTTGTTGAGCAGCTGATACTTGTAGCGCGCGCTCAGGGGAATGGCCTGACGAATGCGTCGACCCAGCGGAACACCATCGCGAAACAGGAAAAACAGCAGATAGAGCATGATCCCCACGCTGACGAAAAACTGCAGGGTGTTCTGGCCAATGCTCAATGCCCTGGAGGCCAGCATCTGGCTGCCCTGTGCGGCCCCTTCCGAGACCCGTTCGCGCAGCTGGGAAAGGTCTCCCATACCGGTGCTTTCAAGCCAGCTGTCGACCGTCGGCGGCAGTGCCTGACGGGCCTGCTCGACATAGGCACCGAGATCCAGATCGCCCGAACGGATGCGCTGGTAGACGCTGGTGCCCTCCTGGACCAGGGAGCCTGCGATCAGGGTCACCGGGATAATGACGATAAAAAAGCAGATCAGCACGTTGGTAAGGGCTGCGAGATTGCGTCGTCCACCGTAGAGACTCAACAGGCGCCTTTGCAGGGGCATGAAAATCAGAGCCAGAATGACACCCCAGAAAATGGCGCTGAAAAAGGGCAGCAGTATTACCCAGACGAAGGCGACCGAGACGCCTACCAGCAGCAGCTCAAACGCCCTTTTTTCAATCGGTTTTTCCATACCTTCTCCCGCCTGGACGTGACGTCAGCCGTGCTGACCGTCAGATCCTGTAACAGTCGCAAAAAACCCGGCATAACGCCGGGCATGTCATCACCATTGTAGTCTGAGTGTGTCAGACAATGTCGGTTCGTCGGTCGCCTGCGGGTGTTGTGCCCTTCAGGCTTCGACGATTTCCCACGAATGGGTTATCTCGACGCCACCGTTGGCAAGCATCAGCGAGGCGCTACAGTATTTCTCGGCCGAGAGCTCCACGGCCCGCTTGACCTGAGCTTCCTTGAGCGCCACGCCGGTGACCACAAAGTGTAGATGAATGGCGGTAAAAACGGCCGGTGTGGTATCGGCGCGTTCAGCCTTGAGCCGTGTGACACAGTCGGTCACCTTCGCGCGGGCCTTTTCAAGAATGTTGATCACGTCATAGGCACTGCAGCCGCCCAGCCCCATCAGGACCATTTCCATTGGCCGAGGCCCGGTATTGCGACCGCCGTTGTCCGGATTGCCATCCAGAATGATGGCGTGACCGCTGCCGGATTCGGCCACGAACTGTCGGCCATCGGTCCATTTGATGCTGGCTTCCATGAGTCTTGCTCCGTGCAGATAAAGAGGTGAACCCTCTCATGAGATAATTGAAAAAAATTGAGCTCAGTCCTTGCCCTGATGGGCAAGCTGCTGCTCGAGCAGGGCCAGCCGCTCGGGCGTGCCGATATCCGACCACTGTCCTTTGTGGTAATGGCCACCAAGGCGCTGCTGCTGCATGGCATCGATCAGACAGGGTCTGAGTGGGCAGGGCGTATTATCGGCAAGATCAGCCACCAGCGATGGATGCATGAGCGCCATGCCGGCATAAACCAGGCGCGGCGCGCCCTGCTCATGCAGGCGGCCGGTCTCATCGAGATAAAAATCGCCCTCACGGTGGTGATCGGGCGGGTCGACCATGACCAGTCGCGCCAGATCGTCCCCGAGCAGGCCCAGGCTGTCGGGCGTAATGTCGCACCAGACATCGGCATTGACCAGCCAGAACGGCTCGTCTCCCAGTAACGACAGGGCATGGCGAATGCCACCGGCCGTTTCAAGCGCAGTCGGCTCGACGCTGTAGCGCAGCCGAACCCCGTAGCGTGTCCCGTCGCCAAGCGCCGTCATGATCTGTCCGCCAAGATAGCTGACGTTGATGACAATGTCGGTGATGCCTGCCGCGTACAGCCGCTCGATATGATATTCGATCAGCGCGCGGTCCCCCACCCTGAGCAGCGGTTTAGGGCAGTGGTCGGTCAGGGTGCGCATGCGTGAGCCGCGTCCGGCGGCGAGTATCATCGCTTTCATGTCACAGGCCATGTTCGCAGCGGTGCTGAATCAACCGGGCATCCAGTTTCGGCACAAAATCGGTATCAAACCACTGCATGAAGGCTTCAAACCCGGGCTGGCCGGTCAGGCCCTGGCGCACGTGTTCAACAAACAGCGGCAGCAGGGTGAGATAGCGTGGCTTGTTGTCACGCAGGGCCAGACGACAGAAAAGGCCCAGCACTTTAAGGCTGCGCTGCGCGCCGGTCAGATCGACCATGCGCCGGAAGGTTTCCGGTTCGAGGGGGGCAATGACGCCTGCGGCCTGGGCTTTCTGGCGCCACGTCTCGATCCAGCGCATCTGGTCGCTTTCGGGCCAGGCGTTGTTGCGATCGCGCAGCAGGGAGACCAGGTCGTAGGCCAGCGGACCACGAACTGCCCCCTGAAAATCGATGACCCAGAGATGCTCGTCGTGACACATGAGGTTTTGCGCGTGGAAATCACGATGGACGCAGACCTGAGGCTGCGCGCTCAGTGCCGCCACCAGTTGCTCGCGGACCTGCGGCCAGTTTTCAGGGGGCTCGATATCGAGCCACCGGGTCAGACACCACTGCGGGAAAAGGTCGAGTTCATCAGTAAGCCATTGGGTATCGTAGACCGGCAGGGCATCGGTCGGCAGCGCTGCGATGGCCACCGACGTCGAGATGGCCTGGGTCATGAGGGCTTCGCGCTGGTCTAACCGGGCCAGATGCTGGCGCAGCATGTCATCGCCCAGATCCTGCATCTCGATAAAGCCCTGGTCCAGATCCACGTGATAAAGCGCCGGCACCAGGATGTCATGCAAGCGCCACAGGCGCGCGATCTCGACAAAGGGCCGGCTGTTTTCGCGCTCGGGCGGGGCATCCATTAATATGCGCGAATCACCGTTGCCCAGAGACAGGCGAAAATAGCGTCGAAAGCTGGCATCATCTGTCACGATCTCGAGCTCGGGTGGCGAGGCCTCAAGGCCGTGATGGGATGCCGCCCAGCGGCGCAGGGCGTCAAGGCGCGCTGTCATGGGAACTCCTGGTTGACGGTACGGTTGCGGCACCGCATGCTGAGCGCTCAAGGGCCGCAACAGAACACTTTTGTCGCTTTTTCAGGCTGCTGCGGTGTCTTTTGCCGCGTACCATACCGATTTTTAAAAGCAATCACATCGCCTCATTGCAAGGAAGAACAAGGATCATGGGCCAGCGTATCTTCTGGACCGCCGCCTCGCTGACCGGTCTTCTCTCGACCATGGCTCAGGCGGCGCCCCAGCCACTGCCCGCCAGCGAACTTGACTGGCAGGCCTGGGGAGATGACCGCCCCGCCAATGCGCTGTGTCGGGGCCGCTATATCATGCCGGACTATCGTCTTGATGCCGGCAGTACTCCGTCACAGGTGCGTACCGAATCCGACGACGCCGGCTATGGCAGTAACGGGGAAACCCTGCTTGATGGTGAGGTTGTCCTGCGTCGCGGCGACCAACAGCTGGAAGCCGGGCGCGCCACGCTTAATCAGGCGCGCACCAGTGTGTCGCTGCAGGGGCCGGTGGCCTATCGCCAGCCCGGCTTTCTGGTGCGCGGCGACCAGGGTCAGGTTGCGCTCAACAGCGATGCCGCCGAGATTGATCAGGCCCACTATGTGGCCCACGAGCAGCGCCTGCGCGGTGATGCCGGCCAGCTCTCGCGTCTGGAGGATGGTCGTTATCGCCTTCAGGATGCCTCCTTTACGACCTGTGAACCCCAGTCAAGCCTGTGGCGGCTGGTCAGCAGTGACATTACGCTGGATCAGGAACGCGGTTACGGTACGGCCACCCATGCCCGCATGGAAATCGAGGATGTGCCGGTATTTTACTGGCCCTGGCTGCGTTTCCCGATCGATGACCGCCGCTTGACCGGCTTTTTGTGGCCTTCCGTCAGCTACGGCAGCGAGGCGGGACTTGATTACGCCCAGCCGTTTTATCTCAACCTCTCGCCCAATTACGACGCTACCGTCACGCCGCGCTATATTTCCGGACGAGGCGAGGCACTTGGCGGGCAGCTGCGCTATCTCTTCGACGAGGATGCCGGCACGCTGGAGGGCAACTATCTCGGCCACGATAATGGCGGCGACGATAATGATTTCAAGGACGAGGATCGCTGGTTTGTGCGCTATGCCCACGATGGCCGCTTCTCGCCGCGTACCACCTACAATCTGCGCTACGGGGCGGCCAGTGACGGTGACTATTTCGATGATTTCGGCCAGACCTTTGAAGAGCAGGACACTGATAACCTCGAGCGTCTGGCGCGTCTGAGCTATCGCGGCACGACCTGGAATCTTCAGGCGCGGGCGCGCGGCTATCAAAAGCTCGATGAGCCACTGCGCGATAGCAACAAGCCGTTTTATGAGCTGCCGGCGCTGCTGGCCAGCGCACGCTGGGACCAGGCCGGCGGCTTTTATGAAGAGTTCAACTCCAGCGCGACCTATTTCTGGCGCGATGTTGATTATAATGACAGCTCGATTCGACCGCAGGAATCCGCGACCGGTGCCCGGGTTCACGTCGCGCCCGCTGTGGGCTTTCGCCGTTCGCCTTCCTGGGGGTTCTTCGAACCGCGTGCTGAGCTCATGGCCACTCAATATGAGCTGGACTGGCACGACCGCGACGATACTTCCGGCTTTGATGACTCGCCCAACCGGGTGCTGCCGGTATTTTCCGTGGACTCGGGGCTCATATTTGAGCGCGACACCAGCATTTTCGGCAGCGACTGGCGTCAGACCCTGGAGCCACGCCTTTACTATGCCTACGTTCCCCATCGGGATCAGTCCGAGTTGCCGCAGTTTGACAGTCGCGAACAGCCGCTGTCCTACTCGCAGCTCTGGTCACCCTATCGGTTCAGCGGTTCGGATCGGATAGGGGATACCAACAAGGTGTCCTATGGCGTGAGCACCCGCTTTCTGGAAGACGATACCGGTCGCGAGCGACTGGGTCTATCGGTCGGGCAGAGCCACTATTTCGAGGATCGCCGCGTCGTCGATGCCCGCTTTGACAATCGCGACATCAACGAAGACAGCGAGCTTTACTATCGCAATACCCGCGACCGCTCCCCGGTTGTCGCCGAAGCCGACTGGCAGATTACCGACCGATGGTCGGCGCGCCAGTCCTTTTTCTACGATGATCATCGCAATCGTACCGAGAAGACCTCGTCCTATCTGACCTATCAGGACACGGACAACCTGATCCTCAATCTGGGCTATCGCTGGACCGTTCAGGACTTCGACCCGTTTGGAGACCAGGACGACCGCCTTGATTACAATCGCGAAGAGTACGATATCTCGGCGGCCTATCGCCTCACGCCGGCAATTTCACTGCTTGGTCGCTACCTGTATGATCAGACCAACAATCGCACCCTCGAAACGCTGGCAGGCGTGCGCTTTAACGACTGCTGCTACGGGGTTCAGCTTGCCTGGCGCGAGTACATCGATGACAACGATACGGCCCGAATCGACGACGATGATCGCAAGCACGGCCTCTTTTTGTCCTTTATCTTCAAGGGCCTTGGCGGTGTCGGACAGGGCAGCAGCGACGGCTATTTCTCCGAGGCCATTCCCGGCGTTCGGGAAAATGACTTTGGCGCCTATACCGGTGTGGGCAATTAAGGCCAAACGGTTGATTGTGACCGGGCCGGAACTCGCAGCGAAGGCATGGCCTTGCTGCACTACTGACGTAACGTCGGTTTTATGGATGAAAAGAGAGATGTCATGAAAGCACGCAACGCAAACACGCTAGCCGCTCTGGGCCTTGCGCTGAGTCTTTTTGTTTCACCGCTGACAGTTGCTGCCGTCCAGCCTCTGGATCGTGTTGTTGCCGTGGTCAACGATGAGGCCATCATGTCCAGCGATCTGGATCGGCGCGTAGCGCAGGTGCGTCAGCAGATGCAGTCACGCAATATCGGCATGCCGGATCAGGAAGAGCTGCGCGAGCAGGTGCTCTCGCGCATGATTACCGAACAGATCGAGCTGCAGATGGCCGAGCGTGCCAACCTGAGCGTCAGCGACAGCGACCTCAATCAGGCCATGCGAGGCGTCGCCCAGCGCAACAACATGACGCTTGAGCAGTTTGCCGACCGGGTCGAGCAGGAGGGCATGAGTTACGCCCAGGTCAGAGAGCAGATTCGCCGTGAGCTTTTGATCACTCAGGTGCAGCAGCGTAGCGTGGCCGGTCAGGTCAATATTTCCGATCGTGAAGTGGATCAGTATCTAAAGCAGGCCGGCAGCAACGCCAATGTTCAGTACCATCTGGCCCATATCCTGATTGCCGTGCCGCAGGCGCCCACGCCCGGGCAGGCTGAAGCTGCCCGTGAAAAGGCCGAGCAGCTGCGTCAGGCCATTACTTCGGGGCAGGCAGGGTTTCAGGAGGTTGCTGCGGCGCAGTCCGACGGTCCCCAGGCGCTGGATGGCGGGGACCTGGGCTGGCGCAGCGGCGCCGAAATGCCCAGTATCTTTGAAGACGTTGTTCCCGGTCTGAATGAGGGAGAGGTCAGCGAGCCTATCCGCAGCCCCAGTGGCTATCATCTGATTACTCTTCTGGACAAGCGCGGCGGCGGCAATGCCGAGCAGCAACGCGAGCAGATCCGGCGCACACTCTTTCAGCGCAAGGTCAACGAGGAGCTTGAGGCGTGGACACAGGAAATTCGTGCCTCGGCCTACGTTGACAATCGCCTGGAGCAGGGCGACGGTACTGCGCCGTAACAGACCAGACCTCCTTTCGGGAGCCAGCGCTGATGACAGGCCGCGAGCAACCCTCGCGGCCTTTCGTTGGTGAAGGCAGTTATCTTTGACGCAGGAATCTTTCATGTCACGACAACCGGCCCCCATGCGGGCGCGCAAGCGCTTTGGGCAGAACTTTCTCCAGGACCATGGCGTCATCGAGCGCATTGTGGGCTCGGTCCATCCGCAAAAGGGTGATCGACTGGTCGAAATCGGCCCGGGGCAGGGGGCGCTGACCGAGGAGTTGCTGAAAACGCACGGGGCGCTGGAAGCCATCGAACTGGATCGGGACCTGATTCCCGGACTGCGCACCCGCTTTTTCAACTACCCTGACTTTCACATGATTGAAGGCGACGCTCTCGCTTTTGATTTCAAGGCGTTTCGCGGCGATGGCCCGGCACTACGCGTGGTCGGCAATCTGCCCTATAACATCTCCACGCCGCTGATCTTTCATCTGCTGGGTGCCGGCGATGCCGTGCGTGACATGCACTTCATGCTGCAAAAGGAAGTCGTGGCCCGGCTGGCAGCAGAGCCCGGAACAGGGCAGTGGGGGCGGCTATCGGTCATGACCCGCTACTACTGTCAGGTGGAAGCTCTGTTTGATGTGCCGCCCGAAGCCTTTCTGCCGCAGCCAAAAGTGGACTCGAGCATCGTTCGTCTGACGCCCTGGCAGACGCGGCCTCATGTGGCCCGTGATGAGGCGCTGCTGTCGGATCTGGTGCGTCGATCCTTCTCTCAGCGGCGCAAGACGCTGCGCAACAATCTGCGCGATGTCATAAGCGCCGAGACACTGGAGTCGCTCGGGATCACGCCATCGCGTCGCCCGGAGACGTTAAGCGTTGGCGAATTCGTGGCGATCGCCAATCATCTTTTTGAGAACGCCTGATGAGTGAGCCTGTCCGAGACATCGTGATCGAGGTGGAAAGCTTTTATCTGCCGCAGGAGTCGGACCCATCACAGCAGCGCTTTGTGTTTGGCTATCGGGTGGCCATCCGCAATCAGTGGACGTATTCCATCCAGCTTCTGGCCCGCTACTGGCGTATTTCGCAGGGCAGCGGGGACGTGCGTGAAGTGCGTGGTGAAGGGGTCGTTGGCCGACAGCCCATGATCGCGCCGGGCCTGCCCTTCAATTACAGCAGTCGGGCCATTCTCGACAGCCGGGTCGGGGTGATGGAGGGCAGCTATACCTTCATGGCGCCGGCGCTGGGAGAAACATTTGATATCACGATTGCCCCTTTTCGGCTGGCCTGTCCGTTGCACCTGCATTGACGTCCATGGGGCAGTGTCCTGCAGTGGCGAAGGTCATCCTTATTCAACGGTTTCGGAGTAGACAATGACGATCTGGGCCATCGGCGATTTACATGGCTGCGGCCATGAGTTCGAGACGCTGCTCGAGGCCATTGATTTTGTGCCCGGGCGTGATCATCTGTGGATTACCGGCGATCTGATCAACCGGGGGCCACAGTCGCTTCAAACGCTGCGCCGCGTTCATGCGCTGCGCGAGCATGTCAGCGTCGTGCTGGGCAATCATGACCTGCATCTGCTGGCAGTCGCCTTCGGGCATGCACGCCTCAAGCCTTCGGATACGCTGATCGACATTCTCGAGGCGCCCGACCGCGATATACTGCTCGAGTGGCTGCGTTGTCAGCCCCTGATGGTCGAGTCCCGCACCCACCGAAGTGTCATGACTCATGCTGGCCTGCCGCCGCAGTGGTCCATCGAGCGGGCGCGCCAGTACGCGCGTGAAGCAGAGGCCGTGCTCTCTTCGCGTCAGTTCTTCGAATTTCTGCCCAACATGTATGGCAATGAACCGGCACGCTTTGAGCCTGCGCTGCACGGCAACGATCGCCTGAGATCGATCATCAACGTCTTTACCCGCATGCGTTTCATCGATGCGCACGGCACGCTTGATTTCAGCGCCAAGGAGGGTCTTGATAGCGCCCCCGCCGGCTTCAGGCCCTGGTTCTGCTTTGAACGCGGCGACACCGAGCGTCTGATTTTCGGGCACTGGGCGGCACTTGAGGGCCGAGCGCCCGGCGCGCTGGCCAACGTCCGGTCACTCGATGCCGGCTGTGTCTGGGGTGGCACCCTGATGGCCATGAATCTCGAAACGGAGCAGATCGTGACGGTGGCGTCACAAAAGCGTCAGTAACGTCCGGGCGATGCAACTCACCTATCCACGGAGACCCCATGTCCTTCAGTCATCTTGATCACGATACCCTGAAACAGTGGCAGGAAAGCGACACCGCTCATGAAGTGGTGGATATTCGCGACCCCTTGAGCTTCAGTCAGGGCCACATCCCGGGCAGCCGTCATCTGGACAACACCAGCGTCGGCAGTTTCATTGAAAAGACGCCGCAGGAAAGTGCTGTAGTGGTGGTCTGCTACCACGGCCACTCCAGTCAGCAGGCCGCTCTCTGGCTGGCAGGGCAGGGTTATGAAAGGGTGTACAGTCTTGATGGCGGCTTTACCCACTGGCAGCACCATCATCCTGACCAGGTAGTTCGCGATGAGGGTATGGAACCACAGTGATCTGCTTTGAACTCGATGAGCCGTTAAAGGGACTTGAGGTCTACTGCGTGGGCGGCGCTGTGCGTGACGATCTGCTGGGTATCAACCACGACGATCGCGACTGGGTGATCGTGGGCTCGACCAGTGAAGAGATGCATCGGCGCGGATTTCGCCCGGTGGGGCGTGACTTTCCGGTTTTTTTACATCCTCATACTCATGAGGAGTACGCTCTGGCCCGAACCGAGCGCAAGTCCGGGCACGGCTACACCGGCTTTGAGGTGCATGCTGCACCCGACGTTACGCTGGAAGAAGACCTGGCGCGACGCGATCTGACCATCAATGCCATGGCTCAGGACAGTTCGGGCCAGCGGGTGGATCCCTTTCAGGGCATCGAGGACTGTCGAACCGGCACGCTGCGCCATGTCTCCGCGGCTTTTGTGGAAGACCCGCTGCGTATTCTGCGCACCGGCCGATTTCTGGCGCGCTTTCAACCCCGCGGCTTTACGGTGGCCGATGAAACCATGGCGCTGATGAAGACCATGGTGGCCGAGGGCGAGGTCGCCCATCTGGTGGCCGAGCGGGTCTGGCAGGAGGTCGAGCGGACGCTGGGCGAGGCGGCGCCGTCCGCCTTTTTTGAGCTTTTACAACAGTGCGGGGCACTGGACGTTTTAATGCCGACGTTGAGTGACGTGCTTGAGGCGGGGCTGGCCCGCATGAGCGCCGTCAATATGGCCATGGCGCGCTGGGCGCTGTTGACGGCTGACCTGTCACAAGAGGCGCTGACAGCGCTGTGTGAACGCTACCGCGTACCGGGAGAGTGGCGTGACCGCGCGCTGATGGTCGTGCGCAGTCGGGCACTGTTGTCATCCTCGCCCGATGCCGATCAGGTTCTGGCATGGGCCCAGGCCATGGACGCCTGGCGACGACAGTCGCGGCTGGATGACGTGCTCGGGATGCTTGCCATCGGCAATTTCGGGTTGCCGGTCACGGCACTGGGCAATGCCGTCGACCGGGCGAGACAGGTGTCACCGCAGTCGCTCATGGCGCAGGGGTATCAGGGGGCAGAGCTGGGCCGCATGATCGATGTCGAACGCCGCCGCGCTATCGAACATGGGCTGGCGAGTGCGTAACGGCTTCAACGGGCTCCGGTGCCGAAATCTTTTTCCCCTGCCACTCAAAGGCCACCGGCCAGAGCTCCTGAGCGTCGGCATCGAAAGCCTGCCATAGCACCCGATAGGGCGTGCCCGTGAGGGGATGGCAGTAGTCGCCAAAACTTTCCGCCAGCGGGCGCAGCACAAAAGCGTTCCAGGTGATCTCATCGCGGGGCAGACTCACTCCGCCAACGCAGCCGGTCAGATCATCCACGCACAAAATGTCGATATCCAGCGCGCGTGAGCTGAACTTCGGTGCACTGTGGTCCCGGCCGTTGTCGCGCTCGATTTGCTTGCACCACTGGTTGAGACGGGCCACCGGCCAGGGGCATGACGCCCCGACCACCAGGTTGTAGAAGTTGCACGGGCTGTCAAAGCCGACCGGGCGGCTTTCAAAGACTCGTGAGATCAGCAGTTCGCCAAAGGTGTCATGCAGGGCCGTAAGTGCTGCGTCGATACGTTGGTGACGCTGGGCATTACTGCCCAGACTGAACAGTACGAACGCCATATCAGCTGCGGTACTCGCCGCGCTCGATACGCACGCCAACAAAGGCGGCATCCGCCACGGCGCCGGGTTTTTTCAGCGTCAGGCGCAGCCAGGCAATACCAAACTCCTCACGAAGAATCAGGGCAATGCGCTCGGCAAAGGTTTCCACCAGCTCAAACCGGTGCTCGCTGCAGTACTGCTGAAGGCGCTGGCTGATGGCGGCATAATCCAGCGTGGCACTCAGGTCATCGTTGCGGGCAGCGCGGGCGATGTCGCAGCCCAGCTCCAGCGTCAGCAAAAGGCGCTGATGGATACGCTTTTCCCATTCATACACGCCGATCACGGCTTCCAGCGCCAGGTCTTCGATCAGCACCGTGTCCATGGCGATTCTCCTGTCATGGGTCATTGATTCAGTCCTGGCATCGAGCGGGTGCGGCCAGCTCGGAGAGCGGCCAGCGCGGCGTGGCCAGCATGGTCTGGTCATCGCGCTCGCCGGCCATCAGGCGCTGGGTGCCAACATAGGCAATCATGGCGCCGTTGTCGGTACAAAACCGCCCTCTGGGATAAAAGGCGCGCGCGCCCATTTTTGCAAGTGCCGTATCAAGGCGCTGACGCAGGCGCTGATTGGCGCTGACGCCGCCCGCCACGACCAGGCGTTTGAGGCCGGTCTGTTCCAGTGCGCGTCGACACTTGATTACCAGCGTATCGGCAACCGCATCTTCAAAGGCCCGGGCCACATCCGCGCGGGCCTGATCGTTCAGTTCCCCCTGAGCTTCCAGCGCCCTGACGGTAGTCAGCGTGTGGGTCTTTAGACCCGAGAAGCTGAAATCAAGCCCCGGGCGGTCCGTCATGGGCCTTGGAAAGCGAAAACGCGTCGGGTCACCCTGCTCGGCCAGTCGAGCAATATGCGGGCCGCCGGGGTAGGGCAGCGAGAGCATGCGGGCAGCCTTGTCAAAGGCTTCTCCCGCGGCGTCATCGACGGACTCGCCCAAAAGTTCATAGTTGCCCAGCGCATGCACCGCTACCAGCTGGGTGTGGCCGCCGGAGACCAGCAGGGCAAC
The DNA here is from genome assembly GCF_977968315.1 of Kushneria sp. EE4. The sequence goes on along the minus strand of NZ_OZ386212.1, from coordinate 1,764,034 downwards.
AAAGGGAAAGTCGGGACGTTCGTCTTCCAGCATGGGCGCCAGTAGATGCCCTTCCATATGATGAACGCCCAGTACCGGGACTTGCCAGGCCCAGGCCAGGCCGTGGGCAGTGGCAGCGCCGACCATCAGCGCACCGACTAGACCCGGGCCTGCCGTATAGGCAATCGCATCGATGTCGCGGGCTTCAAGGTCTGCCTCAAGCAGCACCTGATCGATGAGCGGGAGCAGGCGGCGGACATGGTCGCGCGAGGCCAGTTCGGGCACGACGCCGCCATGCTCGACATGCATGTCAACCTGGCTGAACAGGGCGTCGGCCAAAAGCCCGTGTTCGCTGTCAAACAGGGCGATCCCCGTTTCATCGCAGGAGGTTTCGATCCCCAGTACGCGCATGGTGTGTCCTGATTTCGATAAGGGCGTCTTTCAGTGGCGGGTGCCGTGCAACAGACAATATTTGTGGCAGCCGGCAGGTGGGCAAGTCTACCCGTTTGTACTTCCCGCGTCAGGCGCTTTGCAAACCGAGGGCGCGACGTTTATAATACACGCCCTGTAATACCGGGCTGTGCTTCTGGCCGCTGATCGCGGCGCCTTCGCTGAATCGTGATCACCATGTCATGACCGGTTTAAGTGCCGCATCGACGGCATTGAGCACATTCAAACCTCATTGATCTCCTTAAGGTGGTGATTGCTTAATGCCTTCCGTCAAAGTACGTGACAACGAACCGTTCGACGTTGCTCTGCGTCGTTTCAAGCGCTCCTGTGAAAAGGCTGGCGTGCTCTCCGAAGTTCGTCGTCGTGAGAGCTACGAAAAGCCCACGGCTGAACGCAAGCGCAAGGCAGCAGCTGCTGTCAAGCGTCATGCGAAGAAGCTGCAGCGCGAGCGCAAGCGCTTCGAGCGGTTGTATTGATCCGTACCTGAGCGTATGCCCAACGCTTCAGCGGGATGCCGAACGGCCGCCATTGGCGGCCGTTCGTTTTTATAGGTAATGATGGGCCAGGCGCCGCCGAAAACGTTACGCCAACGCATGCGCTTGCCCGACAATGCCACACGAGACACCCGATACGCCGGCCATTCCAGACTGAGAGGATGGCGGTGTTGTAACAGGCATGATCACTGACCCCTGAGGTAGTGCAGGACATTATGGCCGGCAGAATTCCTCAACGATTTATCGACGATCTACTGGCGCGAACGGATATCGTTGATGTCATCGGCTCTCGTGTACAGCTCAAAAAGACAGGGCGCAATCATTCGGCGCTTTGTCCGTTTCACCAGGAAAAGTCTCCTTCCTTTACCGTCAGTGCCGACAAGCAGTTTTATCACTGCTTCGGATGCGGCGTCAGCGGCAACGCCCTGCGCTTTATCATGGAATTTGATCGCCTGAACTTTCCCGAGGCAATCGAGGCACTCGCAGGCCGTGCCGGCATGGAAGTGCCGCGTGAAGGAGAAAGTGACGAGCAGCGTCAGCAGGCGCGCGTGCAGGCAAAACGTCAGGAAGAGGCTGTCAATCTGCTGGAGCTGGGGACGCGCTTTTATCAGCAGCAGCTGGCCTCACCGACGGCGCATCAGGCCCATGAGTACCTGTCGCGTCGCGGTCTGAGCGACGATATCGTCAGCCGCTACGCCATCGGCTACGCCCCGCCCGGCTGGGACGCGCTCAAGCGCCATCTTGGTGACAAGGGGGTGGACGAAAATGTTCAGGTCGAATATGGCCTGTTGGTCAAAAAGGAAGAGACCGGCCGCAGTTGGGACCGCTTTCGTGACCGGGTCATTTTTCCCATTCGCGACTGGAAGGGACGAACCATCGGCTTCGGTGGTCGAGTACTGGGGGATGAAAAACCCAAATATCTCAACTCGCCCGAGTCTCCGGTCTTTCACAAGGGGCGTGAACTCTACGGGCTCTACGAGACCCGGGTGCAGTCAAAACGCCCCGAGCGCATGCTCATTGTGGAAGGCTACATGGACGTGGTGGCTCTGGCGCAGCACGGGGTTGATTACGCCGTGGCAACGCTTGGTACGGCGACCACGGAAGAGCATCTTCGCCGCCTGTTTCGCCTGGTGGATGAAGTGGTGTTCTGCTTTGATGGTGACGCAGCCGGCCGGCAGGCGGCACATCGTGCGCTCAATACCGTACTGCCGTTGATGATCGATGGCCGTCAGGCGCGGTTTCTGTTCTTGCCGGAAGGTGAGGACCCGGACTCGTTGATTCGCCAGGAAGGTCGGCAGGCCTTCGAGCAGCGCATCGTGCGTGCCGGTTCGCTGACGGAGTATCTTTTTGATCATGCCGGCGAAGGACGCGATCTGCGCCGTATCGAGGATCGAGAGCGTTTTGCCAGTGCCGTGCTGGAAGGGATCAAGCGCCTGCCGCAGGGGCTTTTAAGATCGCTTTTGATGCGTGAACTCAGCGAGCGCACGGGGCTTGAGCGCGGTACGCTCGAGGAGCTTTCCGAAAGCGATTCACGGCAACCGGGCCAGCCGAGCTCGCACTCGTTGCAGCCGGCCCGGCAGCAGGAAACGCCGCATGAAACCGCGCGGCAGGCACGCTCGACTTCGCAGGTGGCGTCCCGTCGCCAACAGGGTGTTGCCATCCTGAGCACCAGCGGGCGAATCCTGCATTTGATCGTGCACTCGCCGGCACTGGTCGAGGCGTTGCCGGAGGGTGAAGCGTGGTGTCCCGACGATGAGGACGGACAGCTTCTGCTGGAAGTCGTCAGGCTGGTGCGTGCCGGCGGCTATCGCTCGTCGCAGGTGCTGCTGGCGCATTTTCATGGCAGTAGTCACGGCAGTCGACTGCTGGCGCTTTTGCAGCGTGAGCCGCTGATACCCGTGACGCTGCGTCATCGGGAGGTAGAGGTTCTGGTGGCGCATTTTGAGCAGCAACGCCAGCGCTTGAGTCCGGAGCGCGAGCTTGAAGCACTGCAGACCCGCGAGCGCAGCGGCGAAAAACTCACGCGTGAAGAGGCGGGTCGGCTATGGCAGCTGGTCTGCGAGATCAAGCGCTGAAAGCCCTGTTGCGGGGTTGAAACAGGTGTTTATTCCCCTCATCTAGTAGGGATATAACGAGAGGCGCTGCAACGCTTGTAGCGTCTGAATCAATACACAGGATTGGTGAGAAGCGTCAGCCGTCTGCTGTCGGCTCCCTGCTGGTCTATACTGGATTGCCTGGCATGCCTTTTGGCATGAGCCAGGCGCTTCACTCTTCTTCGAGATAGGTTTCTATGGCTGGAAATACACCGCAGTCACGTCTGAAGGAGTTGATCGCGCGAGGCAAGGAACAGGGGTTTCTTACCTATGCCGAGGTCAACGACCATCTGCCTGAGGATATTGCAGATCCCGATCAGGTAGAAGACATCATCAGCATGATCAACGACATGGGTATCAACGTCGTTGAAGAAGCGCCCGATGAAGACACGCTGATGATGTCGGATCAGTCTGCTGACGAATCCGCCGCCGAAGAAGCTGTCGCAGCGCTGGCGGCCGTTGAAAGTGACGTTGGTCGCACGACTGATCCGGTACGCATGTATATGCGTGAAATGGGCACCGTGGAACTTCTCACGCGTGAAGGCGAAATCGAGATCGCCAAGCGTATCGAGGAGGGCACACGCGAGGTCATGTCGGCGCTGTCCAGTCTGCCGGGATCGGTCGACTCCATCCTTGAAGCCTACGATGCCACTCAGGATGAAGAGGCGCCGGGTCGTCTATCGGATCTGTTCTCCGGCTTTATCGACCCCGACGAAGGCGTTCCGGGCGTGGCCGAAGTTGAAGAGCCCGCACCTGAAATCGTCGCTGATGACGCCGAAGACAGCGACAGCGATGAGGACAGCGACGAGGACAGCGACGAGGAGGACGATACAGCCTCTGAAGGCGGTCCGGACCCCGAACTGGCACGCGTTCGCTTCGAGCAGATTCGTGAGCAAAACGAGAAGACCAAGGCAGCGATCGAGGCACACGGCCTGTCGTCTTCCGAGGCTCGCAGCGAGCAGGCGCGTCTGGCAGAGCTGTTCTCGCCGATCAAGCTGGTGCCGCGTCATTTCGAACGACTGGTCGGTCAGCTGCGTCTGAGCGTCGGTCAGATTCGAGAGCAGGAAAAGACCATCATGCAGCTGTGCGTCAAGCGCGGCAAGGTGCCCCGCAAGGCGTTTATCGCTTCCTTCCCGGGTCGTGAATCCGACTCGAGCTGGATCGATGATTTCATTGCTCGCAACAGCAAGCATGCCGGCAACATCGAGCCGCTGCGCTCCGATATCGAGCGGGCTCAGCGCAAGATTGCCTTTGAAGAAGAGCTGGCCATGCTGCCGGTCTCCGAGCTCAAGGACATCAATCGTCGTCTGTCGATCGGTGAAGCCAAGGCGCGTCGTGCCAAAAAGGAAATGGTCGAAGCCAACCTGCGACTGGTGATCTCGATTGCCAAGAAGTATACCAATCGCGGTCTGCAGTTCCTGGATTTGATTCAGGAAGGCAACATCGGCCTGATGAAGGCCGTCGACAAGTTCGAATATCGTCGCGGCTACAAGTTCTCGACCTATGCCACCTGGTGGATTCGTCAGGCGATCACACGCTCGATTGCCGACCAGGCGCGAACCATCCGTATTCCGGTCCACATGATCGAAACGATCAACAAGCTCAATCGCGTCTCGCGTCAGATGCTTCAGGAAATGGGTCGTGAGCCCACGCCCGAAGAGCTGGGCGAGCGTCTGGAGATGCCGGAAGACAAGGTGCGCAAGGTCCTCAAGATCGCCAAGGAGCCGATCTCGATGGAAACACCCATCGGTGACGACGATGACTCGCACCTGGGTGATTTCATCGAGGACTCCACCATGGTGTCGCCAATCGACTCGGCCACCGGTGAAGGACTTATCGAAGCCACGCGCAACGTGCTGGGCGGCCTGACCGCTCGCGAAGCGAAGGTGCTGCGCATGCGCTTCGGGATCGACATGAACACGGACCACACGCTTGAAGAAGTGGGCAAGCAGTTTGATGTCACCCGTGAGCGTATTCGCCAGATCGAGGCCAAGGCGCTGCGCAAGCTGCGCCATCCGTCGCGCTCCGAGTCCCTGCGCTCTTTCATCGACGAATAAGCGACCATCGTTGTTCGTACCCACGCCCGCTTCCTTTCGGAAGCGGGCGTTTTTCGTTTTATGGGCAAGGGCACTCCGGCTCAGGGAGCGCGTTCGAATTCGGCGCAGATCCAGTCGTGCACGGCACGAATTCGTGGATCGTCCAGTGCGCCGAAGGCGTGCACGATCGCGTAATGGCGACCCGTATTAACCCGTTGGGTTAAAGGCGCCACCAGCTCGCCACTGCTCAGCTCGTCACGCAGCAGGGTCTGGCGTGCGATGGCAATACCCATGCCGGCACGCGCGGCCTCCATGGTCAAATCGTGCCGGTTGAAGCTGTATCCCCGCTGGATGCCGGCCGTATCCGCGCCGATGGCGCTGAGATAGTGGTGCCACTCGCCGTGCGCGCTGCTGCCTCGCCACGCCGTCACATCATGCAAAAGCGGATAGTGCGCGAGCCTGTCAGGATGATTCAGCGCCGGGCGATGGCTGAAAAGGGCGGGCGCGCAGACCGGGAAAATGACCTCCTCCATCAATAGCGTTGACGCCATGCCCGGGTAGTGGTCGTCGCCCAGATCAATCGCCAGATCGAAGTTTTCCTCCGTAAGTGCCCGGTCACTGTCTTCGGCGTGAAGATAGATATCCAGCGCCGGAAGCTGGGCCTGCAGGCGCGGCAGGCGCGGCATCAGCCAGCGGGTCAGAAACGACGGTACGCAGCGCAGCACCAGCTCGCCGCTCATCAGCCCGCGGGACAGACGCTTGAGTTCCTGATCGATGCGCCCATGCGCACTGAAGACGGCATCGGCCAGCCGCTCGCCTTCAGCGGTCAGCGACAGCCGTCTGGGATGGCGATGGAAGAGTCGAAACCCGAGTCTCTCTTCCAGCAGACGAATCTGCTGGCTGATGGCGCCGGTGGTCACGTTGAGTTCACCCGCTGCACGGGTAAAGGAGAGATGGCGTGCCGCACAGGCAAAAACATGTAGTCCTGCATGCATGGCGGTATTGGCTGAAGGCATTGAAAGCTCGCGTCAGCGTGGGCCCGATAAACGAGCCGTCCATTGAATGGTTTAGCAGAGCTAAACTCTGGTTGTCTATTTATGCTTTGAAAGGCGGTCCAAGGCAATACATGCTGACGTCATCGCGCAAAGATCCAAGAATGGTTTAGCGCTCCTTACACCGATCATGGGGTGACAGCATGCCTATCAGCGTCTTCGAATTGTTCAATATCGGCATTGGCCCGTCCAGCTCTCACACGGTAGGCCCCATGCGTGCGGCCAAATTCTTTCTGGAAGCGCTGGACACCCGGCAAGCCACGTCACGAGTGACCGGTATCGAAATCCATCTTCACGGCTCGCTGTCGGCCACCGGTGTCGGCCATGGCACTGACCGTGCCGTCATCATGGGTCTGATGGGGGAGCTGCCCGCCACGATCGACCCGGACATTATCGACCCTGCCATTGATGACCTGCTGGAGTCGCAGGTATTGCGTCTGGGGGGGCGGGTCAGCGTGCCGTTTTTGTGGGAGCGGGACTTTTACTGGTCCAACGATCCGCTGCCGCGTCACCCCAACGCCATGACGCTGGTGGCCTCACTTCGTGATGGCAGCAACATCACGCAGACCTGGTATTCGGTGGGTGGCGGTTTTGTCATCAACGCCGCCGATGAGGAGTCGCCCGATACCGCGCCCGGCGTCGCGCTGCCGTTTGATTTTGACAGTGCCGATGAGCTGCTGAGAATCTGCAAGCGCGAAAACAAGAGCATTGCCCAGGTCATGATGGCCAACGAGCTTGTCTGGCGCAGTGAAGAAGAGGTTCGTCAGGAGCTCTTCACGATCTGGCAGGCCATGCAGGCCTGTATCGCCAAAGGGCTTGAGCAGACCGGTGTGCTGCCCGGCGGACTGAACGTCAAACGTCGCGCTTCGGGGCTGCTGGCCCGGCTGGAGCGCGCCGAGCAGAACCTGATCGCCACCACGTTCTCGGCGATGGACTGGGTCAATCTGTTTGCTCTGGCGGTTAATGAAGAAAACGCCGCCGGTGGGCGCATGGTGACCGCGCCGACCAATGGCGCCGCCGGCATTATCCCGGCCGTACTGGGCTACTGGATGAAGTTTGAAGAAACGGCCTGTGAGCGCGGCGTCGTGGACTTTTTGCTGACAGCCGGTGCCATCGGCATCCTGTGCAAGAAAAACGCTTCGATCTCGGGCGCCGAGGTTGGATGTCAGGGTGAGGTCGGCTCGGCCTGCGCCATGGCGGCGGCCGGACTGTGTCAGGTCATGGGCGGCACGCCCGAGCAGGTGGAAAATGCCGCCGAGATCGGCCTTGAGCACAATCTGGGTCTGACCTGCGACCCGGTCGGCGGTCTGGTGCAGGTGCCGTGCATCGAGCGCAATGCCATTGCCTCGGTCAAGGCTATCAACGCCGCGCAGTTTGCCCTCAACGGCGATGGCACTCACTTCATCTCGCTGGACCATGCTATTCGTACCATGCGTGATACGGGGCGAGACATGCAGAGCAAGTACAAGGAAACCTCGCTGGGCGGGCTTGCCGTCAACTACGGTCTGGCCGTCAATGCCATCGAGTGTTGAGCCTGTGGTCGGGTCATGTGGACGAGCTCATGACCCGATCAAAAGCATCAGGGCATAAGCGGCCACTCCGGCTGTCACCGGCAGTCCGAGTGTCCGCGTCCGATACCAGATGGAAAGCGTCACGAAACTCCCCGCCATCGTGGCAGCCCAGCCGGCGACATTAGCCGGTTGAGGCATCAACGACAATCCCAGAAGTGCTGCAATCATCAACGGTGCCAGTATGCCGGGCCATGCCGGAATGGCCGCTTCGCGGTCGACGCTTGCGACACGGCGTAGCCGCCGCTGCATCCAGTACAGCGGCACCCCTCGAATCAGCAGTGTCCCGATGGCCGTCACCCCTGCGGCCAGCCAGATGTCATTGTTCATGATGGCGCCTCGCTCGCTTTACTCGACAAGAGATAAAAGCACAGTGCGCCGAGCGCGGCGGCCAGTGGTACGGCGATATGGGTCATGTCCAGCACGGCAAGTATCAGAGCACAAAGGGCACTTGCCAGCAGTGCAATGAACCAGCGCATCGATGTGCATCGTGGCGCCAGCAGCACCAGAAACAGCGCCGGCAGCGAAAAGGAGAGCGCGCTGGCCAGCAACGGCCATTGCTCGATCAGCTGCTCGCCGGCAAGACCACCCAGAAGCGTTGCGCCGCCCCAGCCTGTCCAGGCCACTAAAGCGGTGCTGGTAAACCAGTGCATGCGATCCTTGTCGGCCATCAGCGGCAGACGATAGTGCGCCAGAACAAAAACCTGATCGGTCAGGCCATGCATCAGCCAGGGCCATCGACGGCTCTGCGACACAAGCGGTGCCAGCGAGATGGAATAAACAAGATGGCGCGCGTTGATCAAAAGTGTCATGACCACCGTCAGCCATAGCGGCGCCCCGCTCGCAATCATGCCCACAAACAGAAACTGTGACGCGCCGGCGTAGATCAGAAGCGATAGCGCCGTGGCTTCAAAAGCGCTGAACCCGGTCTGGCCGGCAATCAGGCCAAAGGATAGCGCTACCGGTAGATAGCCGCTTAAAAGCGGCAGCGCATCGCGCGTGCCCGTTCGCCAGACCGAAACACTCATTCAGGGCCCTCATCAGCATAAAAGATAGTGACCAGCGCCGTGGCGCCCTGGTGGCCCGCCAGGTAGGCGTGGGGCCTGTCCGCTGCAAACTGATGTACTTGTTGCGCTTGAAGCGATACAAGGCCGCCTTCAGCGCCAGCCTGCAGGCTGCCGGCCACGACCTGAAGCGTTTCACGCGTGCCCCGGGCGTGCGCGGTAGCGTGGCGCTGCGCCTCGGGGGCGAGCGTCATTAGATAGATATCCACGGGCAGGGCGCCATGATGGCGGTCGAGTAGGGTTACCGAGATATCGTCATCGGTCATGGTGGACTGGGCGGAGGCGATCAATGTGCTGAAAGGCACCTCCAGCTGCCGCGCCAGACGCCAGAGGGTGTCGAGCGTTGGGTTGCCCTTGCCCTGCTCAAGACGTGACAGGCTGGATTTGGCAAGGCCCGCTTTTTCGGCCAGCGCGCTCAGTGACCACCCCGCGCGCTGTCGCAGGGTGATAATACGTTGTCCGAGACATTTCAGTGCGTCGTCGTTCATAAGAATCGTCATGTTGTTCGATATATGAAACGTTCTATATATTGAACGATAGACTGTCAACCCATCGGGTTTGAAGGCATGGTTTGATCGAACGCATTGATGCGGATGACTGGAGACTTATGAAGGGATTGTCACGCCAGTGACATAGTGGTGTAGGATCGTACTTATCGTTTCGTCTCGACTCGTGGGGAGTTTCGTGTTATGCGCCAACCCATGGTGTTACGTCTTCATGCCTCCGGTATTCCAATCGACTGGTTAACGCTTGAAGAAGCTGCTGTTTTGATGTCGCGCGCCAGCGAAGGCGGGGTAGTCTGGTCGGACGGTGAGGCCGCCTATCGGCTGCACGGCGGTACCAGCTCGCTGACCGGGCAACAGTCCTTTATCGATATCCCTGAAGTGATCGGCGTGTCGCCGCCCGTCAATGCCATGCTTGCGTTTGAACATACCGGCTTCAACCGGGTGCTGTGCAAGCATCGTGAAGGCCTTTGCTGCGCCTATTGCGGCGTGACGGTGACCCGGCAGGCACTGACGATCGATCATATCCTGCCACGCTCGCGCGGCGGCCGGCTTTCGATGCTCAATGCGGTGGCCTGCTGTCAGCGCTGTAATAGTCTCAAGGGCAACCGCACACCGGAAGAGGCGGGCATGGCGCTGCTTTTAAAACCCTTTGTACCCACCATGGCAGAAGTGCTTTACATGATGCGCCCCAGAGCCATGACTGCCCGACAGCTCTGGTATCTGAAGTGTCAGTTCAGGAATGCGCCGCTTCGGGCCTATCTGAAGGAGGCGCTGGCGGCATAACGAGCATTGATGCTCAGTAATGCATTAGATTTGCCATGCGCTCACTCAACAGTTTGCCCCCCAGCCTGACCTGCGAGGGGGCAATCGGCACGAAACGCTCATTTTTCCAGAGCGCGCTGCGGTGTTCATCGAAGGTGACAATGGGGGTGAGGTCGCTACGCTGTGTCTGCGGCAGAATCAGCATGGTCAGATTGTCGAGTATCAGATAGCGCCCATCATCGGTTTGATAACGCAAAACGGCATGATAGGTCGGTGTCAGCGCGTCCCTTGCGGCCAGAAAGTCGAGCCGTTGCACCGCCACGCCGGCATCTCGCAGTATCTGATACTTGGCGATGGCGAAGTCTTCGCAGTCGCCATAACCTTCGCGCGTCAGTCGATCAAAGCCTTTCCAGAGGTCCGTGTCTTCTTCCTGCTGGCGCGCTGCGTTGTTGATCACTCGATTGACATACTGAAGCTGTGACAGGCCCTGGAGCTGACGGACCTGCTGAACCAGTTCGGCTCTCGACTGGGTGACGGCCGTTTCAGCGGTGTCGTCCCACCAGGTAAAGGTTTTCGCCGACACGGTGAAGGAGGCCGTAAGACAGCAGGTCATCAAAACAGCGGCAAGACGTTTATGCATGGATGGCTACCAACAGGGGCATGGGCTGGCAAGTGACAATACCCCTATAATGGCGCCCGTCGATGGCAGGTCATGGCATGATCAGGCCCCTCCAAAGGGGCCATTTTGTCCTTATCGGCTTGAAATGCCTTCGACGCCCTCCAGCGCCGAGTCGCTTTCCCCGGCCTTGCCAATGACACTGAAAGCGCCATCGGTTTCCAGTACCACCGCATGTACCTGCTCGATATCCGCCATGCCCTTTTCACGTACGGCCGCCAGAATTTCCGCTTTCACTACGCGCTCACGCTGCATGGCATCCTCACAGTACTGTCCCTTGAAAAGCAGTAGCGTGGGCTGAGACTTGATGAGTTTGAGTACCCCGCGAGAGCGTACCGAAGTAAAGGTGATCGCAAACTGCAAAAGCACGATCACAATGAAGGCGGTCACGCTCTGAGCAAAGGAGACCTGCGTGGAGGTCAGCGCCGTGGCCAGAATGGAGCCCAGCGCAATGGTGGTGACGAAATCGAACGCGTTCCATTTTGACAGGGTGCGCTTGCCTGAAACGCGCAGGACAATAATCAGCACCAGATAGCTGAGGATGCCGACCACAATCGTATGCATGATAGGGTTCATGAGCTGTACCTTTTAAGCAGAAAACAAGTGAGCCTTCAGGGTAGATGCACGACGCCTTCCATGTCAGACACCTGCCGAAAAATGAAAGTAGTCAAAAAACGCGTCAAAATAACGCAGCCGGAGATGTCGCATGACGGATACACTCTCACCGATACGCTGTCAGTGGGCTCAGGGGCATCCCTTGCTGGCACACTATCATGACCACGAGTGGGGCGTGCCGGAACCCGATGGGCGGGCACTGTGGGAGAAGCTGATACTGGATGGCTTTCAGGCGGGGCTGTCATGGCTCACCGTGCTGAAAAAGCGCGATGCCTTTCGTGAGGCGTTCAAGGGGTTCGATCCCGAGCGCGTTGCCGGCTTCACCGAAAGTGACGTCGAACGCCTGCTCGGCAATGCCGATATCATCCGTTCGCGGGCCAAGATCGAGGCGGCCATTGGTAACGCCCGGGCATTTCTGCGCATGCAGGATCAGGGTGAGGATTTTGCGCCGTTTTGCTGGTCAATGCTAAACCACCGACCGCTGCAGAACTCGCCTCCGGTGCCAACGCAAACGCCGCTGTCCGTTTGTTTCTCGAAAGCGCTCAAGGCAAGGGGCTTCAGGTTTGCAGGGCCCACCATCGTGTATGCCTGGATGCAGGCCACGGGAATGGTCAACGACCATGCCCCTGACTGTCACCGGCGTCGGGCCGTGGCGGCCATGGGCCATACAGCCGTTGCGCCTCGGGAATGATGGTTTTATCCAGGGTGCCGGCCGACACGAGTCGGCCGGCGGCTCCTTTTAAGATTGAAGGTTTATTGTCCGAACAAGCCTGAACAATCAGGCAATGTGTTCGTGAATGACCGCTTCGGGGAAGTAGCGACGCAGCATGCGGTTTTGAAAGCCATCCACGAAGCTTGAGTTGATGATGATGATGAACCTTTCATAGGGCTGATTGGTATCTTCCTGACGCAGGGGTTTCGCGCCGTGGAAGAGGCGATCATCGCGCAGGTGAAGCACGTCGCCGGGCACCATGACCTGGTCGGCCACCAGCTCCTGACCCGCGCGGTCCGCGTAGAGCACGCTTTCTGCGCCGCTGACGTTGTGACGGTCCAGCACCATGATGCTCAGATAGCGGCAACCGTCGGCATGAATGCCCTGGCCCTGCAGCGGATCGAGTTCACCCGAGCCTCTGACACCGGTGATCTGCATCAGGATCGGCTCGTTGGCGCCAAGCCCCCAGAGCCCGGCCCAGGCTTCTACAAAGCCGCGAACATCGGGTCGGTCCAGAAAGTCCTGCTCCAGTGCCGGATACCAGCGCAACTTGTCCGCCATGCTGTCGGCGTCGTTGTACTGTCCGCCCTGCGCCATGGGGCACTCGCCCAGGCTTTTCATCTGCCCGTGCTCGTCAAGCGCAAGCCAGGACATGCGCTTCCAGCGACGATCCACGTAAGGGTCCCGGGGGATATCCCGGGTGAAGGTCTGCCAGGCGCCCAGATCGATCCGGTCACGAACATGGGTGAAACACCAGTCCTGTTCGGCAAGGGTGGTGGGAACGTTTTGCTGCCAAAAGGACTGTGCATTGGTAGTGGTCATCTTGTAACTCCTGAAAGGACAATGGATTGCGCCGAATGTCGGCATTTGCCGACACCCGACAGGCAAATGTTATGAGCTTTCAGAAAGTGTTTGATGATCGTGTGCGGTCGTGAACCGGAAATCGGGGCTGATATCAGGACACTGGTAACGCCTCAATTATTCCTTGTGACATGGCGTAAGCTGTTATGCTGATAAAAGACGCCAGTATTTTTGACCAGCCGACCCTTAACCCGATCAGATCAGGATTAATCGGAGATGCGCATTTCGCACAAGTACCCGCGCCATGGCCTTGTCCTCTGGAGTGCGGGACTGATATCGGTGCTGGTGATCATGCCTTTCATTGGTGCGCGCAATCTGGCAGTCATTGTTCTGGGTCTGGCGCTGGTGGTGGTTCTGCTGGCCTGGCATCGTACCCGCCTGCGCAATCAGCAGCTCTACCAACAGCTTCACCATCCCGCCAATCGTCTGAGCAGTCATGAACGCCTGCGCTATGATCGAAGTGAGCAGCGCTTTCGGGCGCTGCTTGAAAGTCTGCCGCGTATGGCGGTGCAGGGTTATGACCGAAAAAGACGCGTGATTTACTGGAATGCCGCCAGTACACAGCTTTACGGCTACATGCCCGATGAGGTGATGGGCTGTCGCTTTGAGGAGCTGATTGTCCCTGACAACATGCGCGAGTCGGTCGTGCGTGCCCACCAGAGCTGGATCAATGAAGGCGTGGAAATTCCGGCAAGCGAAATGGAGCTGGTGCACAAGTCAGGGCGCAGCGTGGCGGTGTTTTCTCACCATGTCATGCTCGGCCAGCACACCGACAATCCATTAATGTTCTGCGTCGACGTTGATCTTTCGGTACAAAAGCAGGCGCATCGCGATCTGGAGTTTATCCGGCGCTATGACCCGCTGACGCTTTTGCCCAACAGAGCCGCTTTCATTGCCGAGCTCAACCGGGTACTCGAGGATGACGATCGCCATGGGGCAGCGCTGGCGGTCTTTTTTATCGATATCGAAAATTTTTCCGAGATCAACGACTCGCTGGGATATGACCAGGGCAATCACCTGTTGATCCAGGTGGCCGAGCGGCTGTCCGAGCACTGCTATACCTCTGATCTACTGGCCCGTTTCGGCAACGACGAGTTCGTCATGGCCTGTACTCATCTTGATTCCAGACGCCATGCGCTGCAGCTGATCGACCGGGTCGACAGCATGTTTGAACTGCCTTTTACGCTGGATGGCAAACCCCATCGTATTACGGTCAGCCAGGGCATCAGCCTCTTTCCCGACAACGGTGGGGATGCCCAGTCACTGATCTATGCCGCCAACGTGGCGCGCAATCGGGCCCGAACACCCGGTGAAAGTCGCTTTCAGATATTCAGTCATGAGTTTCATCGTGACCTGATCTATCAGCATGAGCTGCTCAAACGGCTGGAAAACGCCATTGATCAACAGGAGCTGGCCCTGCACTTTCAGCCCCAGATATCGCGCAGCGGGCGCATCGAGAGCATGGAGGCATTGCTGCGCTGGTTTCCTGCCGGGGGCGGCATGGTCTCTCCGGCGGAATTCATTCCGCTGGCCGAGCGCTTCGGGTTGATGGAGCAACTGGGAAACTGGTCCATCGAGGCGCTGTGTCAGCAGCAGGCGCGCTGGAAAGCGCAGGGCCTTCACGGCTACCGCGTGGATATCAACCTTTCAGGTGAACATCTGCACTCCACCGCCATGCTGGAGCGGCTGGAAAAAACCATGCAACGCCATCAGCTTTCCATGCGCGATGTGGGGATTGAAATTACCGAAAACGTATTGGTATGCGCCGATGAGACGGTAAGAGACTATCTGCAAACGCTCTATCATCGCGGCATGAAAATCGCCATCGACGACTTCGGAACCGGTTATTCATCGCTTGCCTATCTTAAGCAGTTCCCCGTCACGTCTCTCAAGATTGATCGTACCTTCGTGATGGATGCCCCCGAGAATCTGCAGGACCGCGCCATTCTGGCCGGTATCGTCTTTATCGGCCATCGGCTGGGTCTTGAGGTCATTGCCGAGGGGGTGGAGACCAGTGAGCAGCTCGAGCTTGTCCATGAGCTCAATGTCGATCTGGTCCAGGGGTTTTACTATTTCCGCTCCATGCGGGCCGAGCGTATTACGCCTTTGCTTGAAACACAGCCGCTGTTTCAGGGCCAGCAGAGGCCACCCCTGAAAGGGCAGACATGACGACAGACCGGTCGGTGGGCAACAAGAACGTCGATCGCTGTCGGCACCAGGTGCCTTTCATATCTGCCATGTCCCGGGCCTGATCAAGGGCCGCGCCGAAAGGCCCTGTTTTAAACAGGGACGCGACCGCGCCGAGCGGTTGTGCCAAATGATGGCCGGCACCGGGGAATACCCCTGTCTTTTCCTCTAAATGATTGATTTTTTACTGTTTGCATAATCCAGGTTAGCGGCATGCAGAAGCGATTCGTCCAACAATAGCGCCTATCTTTGGACGGTAATGCATCAATTATTACTATAATAAGGAATGGCTTTTTAACGCTATTCAGGGGTGCATGCCACGTTGGACAGGGATCGCTGCCTGGTGCGTAACTTCAAATATTACTGTGCGCTTGATGAGACAGAAGCCGAGCTTCTGGCAGCGCTGGAAAAGACGCCTCAGACCGTATCGAATGCCCAGATGCTATGGGAAGAAAACCATCCCGCGGATACCCTGTGTGTTCTCAGCGAAGGCTGGGCGTGTTCATATCGGCTGATGGATGATGGTACCCGCCAGATCCTGCATATCTTTTTGCCGGGAGATCTTGTCGGGCTGAGCGATTTTTCGCCCCGGCGTCATCTGACGTCGGTGGCCATGCTGACAGAAGGGGTGATCTGTCGCTTTCCACTCAAGAGTCTGACAGACATTTTTAAAACGTCGCCGAATCTGACCACGATACTGTTTTCGCTGGCAGGACAGCAGCAGGCCATCATGGCGGAACGGCTGGTCAACATGGGACGACGCAGTGCGCGTGAAAAGGTGGCCCACTTCATCTGCGAAATGCATCTGCGTTTAAGCAGGAGCTCCCCGAACATCACGCACCGATTCAACCTGCCGCTTTCACAGCAGGTGCTGGCCGATGTTCTGGGGCTTTCGGCCGTTCACATCAGCCGTACCTTCTCCGAGCTTCGTGAAGAAGGGCTTTTGTATCGTGAGCGCAATCGAATCGAGATTCCGGACCTGAAGGCCTTTTATGATGTGGCCAACTTTTCGGACATCTATCTCGGCGATAGTCTCGGTGAACTTTTGCGACTGTCCGGAAAGGGCAGTAACGCCCTGCGCTGAAGGGGTGACACGCAAAGCCATCTTGTCCTCAGCTCCCTGAAGCCTTTCGATCAAAAAAAGCATGGTCTGCTCGCTGCAGCCATGCTTTCTTTGTCTGGTATCCGCCAACCCCATTGATGCTCCGACGTTGCCGGGGCAGGCGATTGCGGCCAGAGGTTCGCCATACCTGTCTGATTCTCTCATCGGTTGCTGTTGCCTGCCGGCGTGGCTCACTATACTGCGGCGACAGATTGATATTCGACGCTTGCCGGTATTGGGTGTTGTCTATCGACAGGCATATCAGGCTGTTTTTGACCAGAATGGAAGTGGCTTGTGCCAGTGACAAACCTTCAGTGGAGACCATCATGACGCAGTCCATCGAACAGTTGAGCGCCACCCGAAGCCATGGAGGATGGGTCAAGCGCTTCAGCCATCGCTCGCAGGTGCTTGATTGCGACATGACCTTTGGCATCTTTTTACCTCCGCAGGCAGAACAAGGCCCCGTACCGGTACTCTGGTGGCTGTCCGGACTGACCTGTAACGATGAAAACTTCATGCAAAAGGCCGGTGCCCAGAAAATGGCCGCCAGACTGGGTATGGCCATCGTGTGTCCGGACACCAGTCCGCGAGGCACCGACCTGCCGGGCGAGCATGAAAGTTACGATTTTGGCTCGGGAGCGGGCTTTTATCTTAATGCCGGACAGGCGCCCTGGCGCCGGCACTATCACATGTACGACTACGTGACGGATGAGCTGCCCTCGCTGGTGCGTGAACATTTTCCCATCAGCGAGCGTGAAGCCATCAGCGGCCATTCCATGGGCGGTCACGGCGCGTTGATCTGTGCGCTGAAACAGCCCGGCCGCTATGCCAGTGTCTCGGCCTTTTCACCGGTGGTGAATCCGATGGACTGCCCCTGGGGCGAAAAGGCCTTCAGCCATTATCTGGGCGATGATCGTGCCGAGTGGTCGGATTGGGATGCCTGTGAGTTGGTGCTTGCCGGGGCTTCCAAACAGCCCATGCTTGTCGATCAGGGGGAGAACGATCAGTTTCTGACCGAACAGCTCAAGCCCGATCATCTGGAAAAGGCGTGTCATATTCAGGGCGTCTCGTTGAAGCTGCGTCGTCATGAAGGCTATGACCACAGCTATTTCTTCGTGGCAAGCTTCATCGATGACCACCTGGAATATCACGCGCATCATCTGTTTGCTGATCAGGCGTAACCACGAACGTCACGGTCAGATATCTTCGGGGCTCGCTTGCGAGCCCCGAAGGCTTATGGGCCATCGCCATATTGAGAAAGCATCCCGGGCCGGCGGCGTGTAATCTGTGTTTTAACGATAACCCGGCGACGCCGAGCGATACGGCAAGCGAGCGCCACGGCAGGCAATAAAGGACAAGGGCATTGATCGGACAGCTGCTGCGATGGTGCGTGAAAATCTTTCTGGGAGCCATCGTGCTTTCAATACTGCTGGTCACGCTGTTTCGTTTCGTGCCGCTACCCGGTTCGATGGTCATGCTGGAGCGCAAGGCCGTCTCGCTTATCGATCGCGACCCCATGAGCCTTCAATACCACTGGACGCCGTGGCGTTCGCTGTCCGATCAGGCAAAGCTTGCCGTCATCGCCGCCGAGGATCAGAAGTTTCCCTATCATTACGGGTTTGATCTGGATCAGGTGCATGCCGCGATTCAGGCCTGGAAGCAGGGAAAAAGCCTGCGCGGGGCGAGCACCATCAGCCAGCAGACGGCCAAGAATGTCTTTTTATGGTCGGATCGCAGCTGGCTTCGCAAGGGCCTTGAAGTCTGGTTTACGCTTTTGATCGAACTGATATGGCCCAAGGAGCGCATTCTGGAGGTCTATCTCAACGTTGTGGAGTGGGATCGAGGTGTGTTCGGGCTGGAAGCGGCCGCCCAGCACTATTACGGCATCGGCGCCAGCCAGATCACGGCAGACCAGGCCGCCCGGCTTGCTGCTATCCTGCCCAATCCGCGCGGCTGGAGCCCGACCGCGCCAAGTGCCCGCGTGGCGCAGCGCAGTGCCTGGGTGAGACAGCAAATGAGACAGCTGGGCGGCACACGCTTTTTACAGCGTCTATAGTGGGTTGGGCCGCGGATGTGACGGGGCAGGCAATAAAGCCTTTAAAATTAATTACATGCAGTAACAAAGTCAGTTGAACTTAATTTGTCTTGCGGCGTCATAATGACAGTACGCATGCATTGAAAAGCAAAGGTAAGTCAGGAGGATGTTCATGAAACGTTTTGCCGCAGTTGTTTCCGCATCGCTGGTCGCCACCGGCCTCGCTGCCACGCCAGCACTTGCCGCTCAAGAGCAGCCGGCTCAGGGTGCCCAGGGCCAGCAGCAGTCACAGAATTTCAGCGATGACCAGCTGCAGAACTTTGCCTCTGCTTCTCAGGAAATTGCAGGCATCTCTCAGGATTACACCCAGCAGCTGCAGGGTGCTGACGATGCCGATGCTCAGCAGAGCATCCGCGAAGAGGCCAATCAGAAAATGGTTCAGGCCGTCCAGGACAACGATCTGGAAGTTGAGCAGTTCAACCAGATTGGTCAGGCCGTCCAGAACGATCCTCAGATGATGCAAAAGGTTCAGCAGATGGCGCAGCAACAGCAGTAAGCCTCTCGCCGAACCATGAAGGCCGCTTCCCCGGAAGCGGCTTTTTTTATGCCTGACAATGCGTTTTTACACTCATGGTTAGAGCAAACTGTAATTATCTACTAAAGTCTCACCCCTGGTAACTTAAGACCAGCAAAAGGCTGGTGACATTCAGGGATGAAGACGGACGTATATGACGGATCAAAAGGCCTCCAGCGGTATAGGCTACATACTTTCCATCTGCCTTGTGGCAGCACTGGGTGGCATCCTTTTCGGCTATGACACGGCCGTGATTTCAGGTGCCATCGATTCCATTACTACCTATTTTGATCTATCGCCCACCATGAAGGGCTGGGCAGTATCGAGCGTTGTCATCGGCAGCATTGTTGGTGCGCTGGGGGCCGGGTATCTGGCCAACATCCTAGGGCGTCGCATGACCATGATGACGGCGGCGGTACTGTTTCTGATTTCGGCGCTTGGGTCGGCACTGGCGCCGACCTTCTGGTTTTATATCATCCTTCGATTGGTTGGCGGTGTGGCCGTGGGTATCGCCAGTGTGGTGTCGCCCATGTATATGGGTGAGCTGGCACCGCAACACTGGCGTGGCCGTACGCTGAGCATGTTTCAGCAATCCCTTGTGGTCGGACAGACGATCGTTTTTTTCGTGAACTACTTTATCGCTCGCGATGTGGCCCAGTCCTGGCTTGATAACTACGGCTGGCGCTGGATGCTGGGTTCCGAGGCCATTCCGGCCATCCTTTTTGGGGCGCTGCTTTTTCTGGTTCCCGAGTCGCCGCGCTGGTGCATCATGCACGGTCAGCCAGACCGTGCTCGAAAGATCCTGGCAAAGTTCACGGCCAAAAAGGATATCGACCCGATGGTCGAGGAAGTGCGCAACTCCCTCGATGAGGGCAAATCCTCCGGTCGTCGCGCCATGAATCGCCAGCTTCGCCAGGAAAAGCGCAGCTCGCGCAGTGCACTCAGAAAGCCGGTCATGATGGGCATTGCGCTGGTCGGCATATTTCTATCCGCCGCGCAGCAGCTCTCCGGCATCAATGTGGTGATGTATTACGCTCCGACCGTGCTCTCGGGGGTGACCGACAGCACTGGCAGCGCGCTGTTGCAAACGGGCTATATCGGATTGATCTTCATAGTGGGCAATCTGGCGGGCATGTATCTGATCGACCGCGTCGGACGCGTCCAGCTTCTGACCATCGGTTCACTGGCCTGTATTGTAAGCATGGCCGTGCTGGGGACCGTGTTCTGGTTCGACGTACAGGGGTACACCGCCATGATCGCCATCATGGTGTACGTCACGGGCTATGCCATCTCCTGGGGGTGCTGCAGCTGGGCGCTGCTGTCGGAAATCTTCCCCAACGCCATTCGTGAATCCGGCATGGCGCTTGCCATGGGGGCTCAGTGGACCGCCGGCTTTATCGTCGCGCAGACCTTCCCGATGATGCGCGGCAGCGAGTGGCTCAACGACGTGTTCAACGGTGCCTTCCCGTTCTGGCTCTTTGGCGTCATTACGCTTGGCAGCCTGTTCATCGTCTGGCGCTTTGTACCGGAGACGAAGGGCGTGCCGCTGGAGTCCATGGAAACCCTCATGGGCGAAAAATTCCGTCAGGGGCGGGTCAAAAACTTCTCGCAGTATAGTGAAGAGCAGGGCCAAACGGCCTGATCCGTACTCATGATGCGATAAAAAGGGCCCCACTTTGGTGGGGCCCTTTTTCGTATTGAAAAAACGTTATTCAGGGCGCTAGATGACCCACATCAGCATCAGGGGCAGATAGATAAAGGAGGTCAGCGTCGAGCACATGACCAGGCTTGCCACAAACTCGGGGGAGCGGCCGGCCTTTTGGGCGAAAAGATAGTTATAGACGGCAATCGGCATGCACATCATGACCATCAAAATACCGCGCGTTTCTTCATTGAGTCCCAGCAAAAGCCCCACACCCTGAGCGATCAGCCCGGCAACGACCACCCGGCCGAGGGCGAAGGCCAGACCGGCCGACAGGTTGCGGGCGCGAATACTGGCCAGCGCCACCCCGAGCGTGATCAGCATGATGGGAATGGTCATGCCTGCCAGAAGTTCGATGCTGTTGGCCATCCACGCCGGCAGCGTAATCTGATAAGCCATCAGCACAATGGCAATGATGCTGGCATGAATGGTGGGGTTGGTCAGCATGCTTTTGACCGGGCGCGAACTGCTGGTAATGCTGCCCACCACGAACTGGGCGATGGAAACAATGACAAACACGGCAATGGCCAGCGAAAACCCCTGGCCCTCACCAAAGGCATACATCGCCAGCGGCAGACCCATATTGCCGGTATTGGGGAACAGCACCGGCGGAAGAATGACTTTCCAGTGAATGCGAGAGACGCGTGAGACGACAAGCCCGACCAACAGCAGCGCCAGCAGACACAGCAGCGTGGCGCCGGCCATGCGCGAAAATGCCGAGAGCTCGACATGGGTGTCCGACAGGGCGTTGATGATCAGGCACGGCGTGCCCACGTTGAAAACCAGTTTGGTGACAAAGCCTGTCGGGTAGGGCTGTCGAAAGCGCACCCAGAAATAGCCGACGCCGGCACCGATCATGATGGGCATCATGACCGCCAGAAGTTGAGCAAACATGAGAAACCTTGAGGGCAGGGAGATCGTTAGACGATAGTCTATATATTCTCCCGGCATTCTACCGTTGCTTGCAAGTCATCCCGAGTATGAAAAGCTCTGGTATCAAAACCTGTCGGGCAACGCAATGGTCCGGCCACGGCGGGTGGCAAGTCGGCTGTCCTGACCGAGCTGCTGCGCACCGTGGCGGGCATGGCTGATCAGACCGGTGATCAGGACCCGCTCGGGCATGTGACGCCAGAAGCGCGACGGCATGCAGCGCACCATTGTTTTTTCATTAAGACGGGCCGGGTTAAAGGTGCTGGCGTAGTAGGCAAGCCAGAGATCCTCGGCGTCCTCTGTCATTTCTGCCAGCGCCTGATAATCCTGCACGGTAAAGGCGCCGGATTCGGGGCATTCGATATGCCACTGCCGGCCATCGCAGACGATGGTGCCCTCGGGCGTCATGATCAGCCAGCGGTGCTGCCCCATCCGATCGATGAAGTGTCGGGCGGCGGCCTCCAGCACATCGTGGCGGGGCTCAAACCAGGCAATGAACTCGGGCGCATGCTGTTGTTCGGTGTTGGCAGGCTGTGGGTGAAAGCGTAAAAAGGCGTGAATGTGATGCACTTCATGATTGACGGCCTTGACACGCTGCTCGATGACGGCGCCGTCGCGGTCACCGGCCAGCAGCGCTTCGCCTTCTCCCTGCGCCAGTCGCCAGACCACGCGATAAAGCAGTGCCCAGCGACACTCCTGATGATGCGACGGCCAATAATGTGACGCGCACTCGAGTCGACGCAGATCCTGTCTTGAAAGCTTCAGCGCCAGCGGGTCCTCGCCGGATGGCGGCAGGTCCGTATCATTGCTGGCAAACAGATCACCTGCCGATGCCTCGCTTTGCCAGAGCACTTCTCCGGGAGAAACGCGTGCCGCGAGCAATCGGCGCGCATGGTCGCGCCAGCAGGCAAAATCCGCTTGTGTCATGTGGAGGGTGTACATCGTCATCATGGCTCCCTTGAGGCTAGAGCAGCGCCATCTGTGCCGGGGCAGACGTCTGCATCTGAGCCAGCAAGGCCTGTCGTTCCAGTCCGGCCTGACGCGGGCGATAATCCTGGGTGGTGATAAAGGGCGCCAGTTTTTTCATCGAACAGCCCAGCCGGGTCAGGTCGGTATAGCGAATGCGGCGTTCACGACGCAGGGTCTCGATGCGCCGCGCGCTGGTGATGCCAATGCCCGGTACCCGAGCAATCATGTACATGTCGGCGCGGTCCAGATCGATGGGAAAGAGCTCACGATGGTTGAGCGCCCAGGCCAGCTTGGGATCGATATCCAGTGACAGATTGCCGGGACCTGCCAGCAGTTCATCGGCGCGAAAGCCGTAGCCGCGAATCAGGAAATCGGCCTGGTAGAGGCGGTGTTCCCGTAAAAGCGGCGGCGCGATCAGCGGTACCGATGACGGACTCTCGGGAATGGGCGAAAAGGCCGAATAGTAAACCCGCTTGAGGCGGTAATCGCCGTACAGCGACTGAACGTTGCCCAGAATGGTGTGGTCGTCGGTGTCGTCAGCTCCCACGATCATCTGGGTGCTTTGTCCGCCTGGGGAGAAGCGCGGCGCTTTGGGTTCGGCAGTCGCCTCGTCCAGGCCGTCACGAATGGTCGACATGGCGTGGCGAATGGTGATGTCGCTTTTTTCGGGCGCCAGCCGGTTCAGGCTCTGGCTTGTGGGCAGCTCGACGTTGACGCTGAGTCGGTCGGCATACAGTCCGGCCTGACGGATCAAATCCGGCGACGCATCGGGAATGGTCTTGAGATGGATATAGCCACGAAACTGATGCTCGACGCGCAGCGTGCGGGCTACCCGGACCAGTGCCTCCATGGTGTAGTCATTGGAACGGATGATACCGGAGCTTAAAAAAAGTCCGCTGATCAGGTTGCGGCGATAGAAATCGAGCGTCAGCCGCACGATTTCATCCACGCTGAAACGCGCTCTGGGCACGTTGCTTGAGCGTCGGTTGATGCAATACTGACAGTCATACAAACAGAAATTGGTCATCAGTATCTTGAGCAGCGCCACACAGCGGCCATCCGGCGTAAAGCTGTGGCAGATACCGTTGCCGTTGGTCGCCCCCAGTCCTTTCTGACCCTTTGACGAGCGTTTGGGCGCGCCGCTGCTGGCGCACGAGGCATCATATTTGGCGGCGTCGGCCAGAACGATCAGCTTGTCGGTGAGCTGCATGGGCGCTCCTTTAACTGTATTTGTATACAGTATAGATGACGAGCGCCAACAACAACTGAATTGCATTCATTCTGTCGGCAGGGGTATGAATGGTGTTATCGGTCTGTAGGCCGAGCGAGGGTCATGAGACACCGGTCATGACGGCGGTCAGTGCATGATCATTCATGTTGGCAAAATCACCGATCAGCCGGGCGCCCGGCTGCCAGGTCTCGCTGAGCATGCAGTTGAGTACCAGCGTGCATTGACCCGGTGAGAGGGTGGGGTCGATCTCTTCGATAAAGGCGTCGTGGAAATAAAAGCGCGTACCGGTCAGGGGGTAGAGCGCCTTGAAAAGGCTCTCCTTGAGCGAGAAGGTCAACGTGATCACGCGTGCGCGCTGCTCAAACGTGAAGGCCTGGATGGCCTGATGCTCGTGCGGGGTCAGAATCGAGGCGGCGAGATAGTCGGCGCGTTCAGGTGTCAGCCAGCGCTCGGCATCCACTCCCACACCCTGATGAATCGGCGCAGTACTGACCAGCGCGGCGGCAAGATCGTGCGCATGGGTAATGGCACCCCGGGCCGGTACCGGCCAGTCGACCCGGCGGTCGGCCAGACCTGGCAGGGCGCTGACATGAATATCGAGTGCGGCGAGGGCGTGACGGGCGCAGACCCTGCCGGCCAGATATTCGGCGCGACGCTTGGTAACAGCGCGGGTGAGGTTCTCCGGCAGCGCCATGTCCCAGGCGGCAAAGGCGCTGTCGTCAAAGCGTTGAACTTCAAAGGAGGTCATGCTCAGTCGCGCCCCGCTGGCCGAAGAGATAAAGGGCCAGCATAAGTGTGGGGGCGCGATGGCATCAGACATGGCAGGCAGCGTTACAGTGACAGCAGACCGACGATGATACCGCCGAAGATCAGCCATTTGACCACGTAGTACAGCGTCTTGTTCTTCTTTTTAAGCCGCTTGCCCGCTTCCCGAACCTTGTAGATGTACTTGAAGGCGCGGTTGAGCCCGCCGGTATGATCGTTTTCATCGTTGGGCGAGGCAGCGGCCGCCATAACGTTGCGACTGAACCAGCGATTGACCGCCGCGGCCCAGCGATACTTCATGGGGCGCTCGATGTCGCAGAACAGAATCAGGCGATTTTGCTCGGTATCGTTCTGGGCGTAGTGGATGAAGGTCTCGTCAAAGAGCACCGCTTCACCGTCGCGCCAGCTGTAGTCGATGCCGTCCACGTTGATGCGGCAACGATCATCGTTGGGCGTGCGCAGCCCCAGGTGGTAGCGAATCGAGCCGGCATAGGGGTCACGATGTTTCATCAGTTTGCTGCCGGCAGGCAGCTCGGCAAACATGGCGGCCTTGACGCCGGGAATGCCGGCCAGAATCTCGGTTGTGCGTGGACAGAGCTGACGGGCTGACTCGTGGCTGTCGCCATACCATTTGAGATAAAAGCGCTTCCAGCCGCGGCGGAAAAACGAGTTGAATCCGGCATCGTCCTTTTTGGCCGAGCCCTTGATGTGGTCTTCAAGCGCCAGAGCCTCGTCGCGAATTTCTTCCCAGCGCGATGTCAGGGCCGCAATGTCCGGAAAGTCCTCGGCGCGATGGTAGGGACGGTCCGGAACCTTCGAAAACAGATACATGAAGCCGTTAATGGGCGCCATGAAACTGGAATGATCCGACAGCTGGCGAAAGGGCTTGTGACGAACACGGCCACGAAAATGCACATAAAGAATACTGGCCACGATCAGGGCCACGATTGTCCATTTGATCATAGCGATCTCTTTTCCGGGATGATCGCCGGTAGGCTCGGCGATGGTATTGGCTTGTCAACTGGCGGCGCAGTCTCGCATGTCCGCGAAAGGGTGTCATTATGGAAGTCTGACGGTCTCATCGAACAGGGTCGATCATGCCTCTGATCGATGCCTCTGTCGATATGATTTGCAGGCTAACGACTTGAAAGCAGCGTCGCAGGGCCTAATGTCAGTATGTGGATATCAAACGTTTACGGCCGCTGGCCGTGAGTTCGTTACCGGACGCTTTCAAGCGTCAACTGACAGGAGGTCACATGATTCCCGATATTGGTCTGGGTACCTATCGACTCAAGGGGCAGGAGGTTATCGATTCGGTGACCACGGCGCTCGAGCTGGGATATCGACATATCGATACCGCGCAGGTGTACGGCAACGAGGCCGAGGTGGGCCAGGCCATCGCTGACAGCGGTGTGGCGCGCGACGAGATCTTTTTGACCACCAAGATCTGGACGGATCGCTTCCATCACGACGATCTGATCAAAAGCCTTGAAGAGAGTCTGGAAAGGCTTGGCACCGATTATGTGGATCTGGTGTTGCTGCATTGGCCCTCGCCGGATAATGAAGTGCCGGTGGCCGAGTCCATCGGCGCACTGGCCGAGGCAAAATCACGCGGCCTGACCCGTAACATCGGTGTTTCCAACTTCACCATGGCCCAGCTGGATGAGGCGCTCGGGGTTAAAGGGGGCGACCAGATCGTCACCAATCAGATCGAAGTGCATCCCTTTCTGGCCAACAAGGCACTGGTCGAACATTGCAGGGAGAAGGGGGTCAGGGTCACCGGCTATATGCCGCTGGCGGTAGGCAAGGTCATGGAAGATGACACGCTCAAACGTATTGCTGATGACCATGACGTGACACCGGCCCAGATTGCGCTGGCGTGGGTGGCGGCACGCGATATTGTGGTGATTCCTTCCTCGACGAAGCGCGCGCACCAGCAGTCCAATCTGGACGCCATGAAGGTTTCGCTGAGCAATAACGAGATCGAGCGCATCAACGCCCTTGATCGCGGAGAACGCATTGCCAACCCTTCCTTTGCGCCGGTCTGGGATGAGTGATGTCTCTGAACCGAAACCGTCTCAGGCCGTAAAAACATTCGGCAAAACGCAAAAGGGGCGCCCGGCGGGCGCCCCTTTTATCGGAATGAAACAGAATCGGTAGTGACCTCAGGAGCTCAGCAGCGATGGATTGAGCGTGAGCATCTGCATCGAAAAGGACGTCGGCGTTTTCGGTTTGCCATCGGCATCGACGAAGTAGAGCTCAAATCCCGTGCACTGACGGCGCGTCTTGCTGCCGTTGATGTAGCTGTTCAGATGCTTGAGGCCGTCAAAGCGAATACCCCGGTCTTCCACGGTCACCTGAATCAACGGGTTATCCAGCAGGTATTCGGTCACCAGCTTGATCGTTCCCTCACTTGTCACCTGATTGGTCGTGAAACACCCCAGGCCCCGGCTGAGCTTGTCCTGACGCCACAGGAAATGCTGCGGTATGCCGGTGGTCAGCTTGACCTTTTCACCCTTGATCATCATCTCGCTGACGCCTGTCAAACCCACTGTGGGGACACCGGCGGCGTTGCGGGTCAGGCTGTAGTGCTCATAGAGGTCGTCTCCCTTGGCAATGGAGATAGCGCCCGAAAACGCCCCTTTTTCGTGGTCCTCGAGCGCCAGCGGTCCGCCCTTGGTTCGAAGGGTAATCCCTCGGGGCGCCCCGGCGCTGTTTTTGCCGGCTTCGATGGCAAAGGTGGGCAGATAGCACCACTTGTCAGCCTGTTGGACAATGTTGTCGGGTGTAACGCGCATCGCTCGACCGGCAGCCGTTCTCACCACCATGGCACCGCCGTGGGTAGAGACGCCCCCCATACGGGAGTCGTTGAGCACCGAGCTGAAAACGTTGCGCCAGCCCCAGGTCACCTTGTTGCCCGCCGCAAAGCAATTCATGATCTGCTGGTAGCTGCTGCTGCGAATGGCCGGATAGCCGTTTTCGTCATCGGTTTCATCCTTGGGTGCGACCAGCGGAACATGGGCAGCGGTGCCCGTATCACGACGTTTCTCCCACCAGTTGCCGATGAAGTTACAGTCATAGATGTGAGAGGCCAGCAAGGCATCGCCACTGATGAATTCGAAGATGTTGTCCTGGAAGGTGGAGCCATTGATCTGGCGACGGAAAACGAACGCGTTGCCGCAGTTGTTGAACTCGTTGCGTATAAAGCGTGCCGTGGTCGAATAGCTGTTTTTGGCATCCTCGCAATAGAGCCCGTATCCCACCTGAATGCAGACGCAATCCTTCATCGTGAAGTGAACCAGGATCTCCTTGACGTAGATGGCGTACTGAATATTCGTGAAATGAATATTGCTGAACACGCTGTTGTAGCCCTGAGCGTCGAAGGCCGTGTTGCCATCGGTTTCCTTGTGTCCCTGAACCAGCAGGTTTTCCACCATCGGTCCCTGTTTGATAAACATCGGACCTTTCAGGCCACTTGAGGGCCGAAGACGGGACATGCCCAGATTCTGGTTTTCACGAACACGCCCGGCACCGCTGAGGCTTTTGTAATTCAGGTTGACCGTGTTGGCGATCACGTAATCACCCGGCGGCACGATAACGGTTACCACCTCTTTGGCGGCCGCAGCGTCATTGAAGGCTTTCGAGCTGTCGCTCTTGCCGGTAGCGTCGGCGCCAAAATCCAGAACGGTTTTTACGGTAGCTGTGGTCATGAGTACTCTCCAAAGATAACCATGTTGGTGTCGTAGCGTTATCCTTTTTGGATAACGTGTAATCATGGTTAATCATTTGGTTAATACGGTCAAGCCTAAATTGCTTATTTTGGTTAATTAAAAGTGATGAGTTCGAATAACCCTTTTTAAACAATAATTTGCTAATCGATTCGGAATGACTAACGACGCAGCATCATCTGCGCCATGACAACACCAATGATTCGACAGTGTGGCCCTAGGGTCATGTACTGCTGTGCCCAGCCCCGGTTGAGTGCCTTGAGCATGGGCGGCTGCCCCGGCTCCTCGATATATCGCTTGAAGGTAGCCTCAGCGCTGCCGTGCTCTTCACACTGCACGATCACATCATCGCCGGACATGGCCTGCACATCCGGGTCAACGAAGATCAGCGTTCCCGGTGGATAAACTTCCATCATGGACTCTCCGCGAACGCGGAGCACGAAGCAGCCCGGGCCACAGTTGGGCGGGCGGGGGAAAAACTCCTGATCCCCATCATCGATGATGCTGGCCGAGGTTTCCGTCCACGCGCCTGCCTGCACCCAGCTGAGCAGAGGTGCCATCCCGTCCATCAAGGGCGCCTGTTCAATGCTGTTGTCACTGCGTGGCGGCATGGGGACCACGTTGTCTTCATGGGGGCGAAAAGAATCATGCACACTGTCCAGCCAGCCATCTTCCTTGCCAAAGGCCGCCTCGATACGGCGCGCAAAATCATCCCCGATATTTCTTGTTGCCTTGCTGCTCAATACTCGACTGGCTGCAGGCGGCTCGACTCCGACGCATTCGGCAAACGCCTTGTTGCTGCCTGCCTGATCGCGTAGCGCGCGCGCGTTCTCACGTCGTATCTCACTCACTCTTTGCATAATCATTCTCTCTGGAAGTATTAAAACTTTTCCAAAATTATCCTTGATGGTTAACTAATGCGCATGCATACTCCGCTTTGTTAACCAAATGTGTGCATATTGTGCATCCGGTGACTGGATATTGCCATTTGAAAGTAAGCGAGTCCCGGCCTGTTAGTGGTGCTTCATAAAGAATCCCATACGCACGGAGAGTCTCATGAATGAATCACAGCGCAGCAAGATCATTATCGCCCTGATGAAGCGTGAAGGTGGGTTTGTCGACCACCCTGACGACAGGGGCGGTGCGACCAATCATGGCATTACGCAACGTGTGGCGGCCGAACATGGTTACCACGGCAGCATGCGGGATTTGCCACAGGAGCTGGCAGAGAAAATCTATCTGAAAACCTACTGGCATGCGATGAAACTCGACGAGATCAGTGCGCGTGCGCCCGCACTGTCAATTGCAATGCTGGATTACGGCGTACACAGCGGCACTGGACGTGCCGGAAGGCAATTACAGGAGGTGGTCAATGTATTGAGCAATAACGGACGGCGCTGGAGCGCCATCACGGTAGACGGTTGCATTGGAACGCAGACGCTCAGGGCAATGGACGCCATGCTCAAACTTCGCGGTGTAAACAGCGGTAATACACTCGCGAGTACCATTAATGCGCTGCGTCTGGCGTGGCTGGTTGATCTTGCAAAGCGCGATGTCTCGCAGCAGGCATTTGCACAAGGCTGGATAGACCGTGTCGTCAGGCTTGAAGAGGCTATGTATGACATCGAATCTGGCACTGGTCGAAATGGAGAGTCCGACAAACGACGAGGATCTCGTCATGGAATGGCGTGACGTCAGACGACGTCTCGCTGGTGAGGCGCCCGAAGTGGCGCAACTGTTTGATAGCCCTGTCACCTGTGAAGCAGCGGGGGCCATTGTGGCGGCCACGCTGGGCTGCTGGCAGGACACGTCCTCCCGCGCCGTGCTGGCGGCGCTGGAAGAACAGCCGGAGCTGATGGAGCGAATCCGACTGCTGGATGTCGAGCGGATTCGGCTACAGCTGGGGGCCATCGATCACAAGGCTTCCACCTCCCAACCGGTGGATATTGCAGTCACAGGGCTTTTCAAAAACGATTGGCGAGCAGGGGTTGGCTGGACACTGTGCGGCATGCTGGCACTCATGTCCCTGGCCATCTGCATCACGGTCATCAGGTCACCGGATCGAATTCATGATTGCGTCGAGATCATGACCTGGCTGATCTTTTCAGCCAGCGGGATCCTTGGCATCAACCTTCACGGCAACAGTGTAGAGCGCCGTGCCATGATGGAGGAAACGCACATGGGAATGAATGATCGGGGTTCGGACGCCGGGCCACCACGGCCCCGGGATTTTGATTGAAGATGTTTGTCTGCCTCAAGCGCCCGGCCATGCCGGGCGCTCTTGTATCCAGTTAACGTTCGACAAGGCGAGCGTTGAACTCGATCGGGATGGTGTCATCCAGGCGCTGATAGCCCAGCAGTGACAAAACGGTCTGCGCGTTGTCCAGCTGCATGAGTTGTTGCGTATCCACACTGATGGGTTCGGCCAGTGTCAGGTGATAGTACTGTTGATCCAGTCGCTCAAGCGTCAGGGGCACCTGTTCGCTGCGTTCGAAATGATTGCCACTGGCGGTCAGCGTGACATTGCGGGTTGTTGCGTCACCCGGCTGCAGATTGCTCAGCCAAGCCGGATTGACCTGCGTTGATAGCGTCACCATGGCCGAGTCGGAAGACAGTCCCGACAAAAGCCCGCCCAGGCCACTCTGCTTGCCCAGTAGATCGGTCTGCTCAAGGCGCAGTGGCATCTCGAAGTGCCCCTCATCATCGATGGTTCCGTTAAGTTCGGAGACATGATAAGTCCGCTCCATTGGCCCGCGCTGGCCCTGGCCTGCCACATGAGCGGTAATTTCGCTGTCGGCCGGGACAAACTGCCAGGCCGCCTGTGCCTGCGTTGTCACCGCAAGCGCTACGCCTGCCACGCCCAGCATCTTCCAGAAACGATCACGCATGCGCTCACTCCTTGTTAATAAACGACACTGGTCTCACAGCGGTGCTTTGGGTATCATACGCAACCGCATTATCAGGGCCTATAGCTCAGTTGGTTAGAGCAGGGGACTCATAATCCCTTGGTCGCAGGTTCGAGTCCTGCTGGGCCCACCATTTAAATCAAATGGTTACGGGATTATCAGACAGCCTGTTCAATGTTTGGTTGCGGTTTGGTTGCTGATGCGCGGCAACCTCGCCATGACACTGTCCCATCTTGCTGGATCTGCATGCGCGTATCGACTAGTGACTGTCAGCGACGAATGCCCCAGTAGATCCCTGATACTTGTCAGTGTTTCTCCTTTGCTTGCCAGCAGCGACGCGTAGCAGTGTCGCATGTCATGGAAGCGAATATCCGGCCGTCCGATGGTTTCTCTGGCTTTCTCAAAAGCTCCTCTTACTTTGTCCCCCGTGGTAGCGAAGGGTAGGGCTCCTACCAGCAGTTGAGCTTCGTCAGACAGGGGAATGGCTCTTGGTTTTCCATTCTTGGTCTGGTTGGGCTTGAGGACGATACGGCCGCTGTAAACATTTCCAGGCTCTAGGGCCAGAAGTTCACCTCGTCTCATGCCGGTAAGCATTGCCAATAAAATTACCTGACGCTCTACTTCGTATCGCGCTGGCACTGCCTCCAATAACTCGGCAAGCTCCGGCTCAGTCAGATAGACGTGGCGCTCGTTTTTGGGAGATGGTTTGCGTAATTTGCCGTCAAGAGGTAGGTCCAGCCAATCCCACTCACGATAAGCAAGTGACAGCACCCGCTTGACCACCTGAATTCGATTGTTGATGGTCGATTGTGCCAACCCCTTTTCTTTCAAAGCTTTCTGCATTTTTCGTGCTGCATCGAGCAATTCCTGGCCAATTACAACGTCAGGAGCGTGTTCGTCCATCCATTTTGCGACTAAAAGTATGTGCTGTTTTTGAGAGCGCACATCGTATTCGCTCACTATCCGCTGAAGGCCTTCCGAGAAGGTACGCTTGGGTTTGCGTCCCATCACGCCGTTGAATGTCTCCTCCTGTTGCCGAGCCCCTGCTTTCAAAGCGTACTGCCTTGCCTCTCCCTCCGTTTGAAAAGTTCGTTGAGAGCGTCGGCCGTCGATTGTCGACCGGACGACCCAAGTACCACGGTCTTTCCTTTGTGAGACTGTATATCCCATAGCTGGTCCTCTTTCTCCTGAGGACCGCGCCTGCAACGCTGAGCGTACTCCTCAACCTCTAACTGATCAAAACGTACAGCACTGCCAAACTGTACAAATCCGATTTCGTGTTTATGCCCATAAACCCAGCTCAAGCTCATGCCAAGCCTATTTGCAACCTGCTCCGGTTTAAGAAGATCCCCCATGTCTACCGTGCTCCATGCAAAATGCGTTGTCTGGGTAGATGTTATTGGCGATTCTATGCGCTTTTGAATTCAATATCAAATTCAATTTTGAATATAAATGAGTGCGGCTGGACGCAACAGGCTGGGAAAGGGTTAAAGGATAACCTTGGCCTCGATAGCAACAGCTAGGATAGAGCAGTTTTTTTCCAAGCGGATCAATGGGTAAGAAGGGTTCAAAGGCTGAAGGTATCTATGCCCAGTATCCTCTACAAGCCTGCGAAAGGTAGGTAAAGGGGTGTTGGGCAGCTGAGCTAGAACGAGTTTTCCAACTGTAATCTCCATTCCTGTATCGAAAAGGACTTGGGTGCTATCAGGAAGGCTTGGAGAAACTCCGGGAGGTGCAGACATGGCATCTCCTTTGAGGCATAGCCAAAAACAAACCTCTTTTACCTTGTAATCGCTTGAATTACGAAGTTTTTTTTCTTCTAAAGCAGCAGTAAAGATAGATGAAGAGGTTGCCGCTTCAGACCATTCGAGAAGAGGATAGTTATAGACATTAGAGATTGACAGATCAGTAGGACAAGTTTTTGAGCTTATGGCAGTAGGATTGCCCATTAGAGCCTTTATTTCTTTAAGCCCTATCTGAGTACGATGAGAAGAGTCGCCATAGGCGAGATAGCCAGTAGAGGTACCTAGAGTCATGGCAATTTTCTCCAGACTGGAAATCTTTGGCGATTTGCTGGTCCCCTTCAAAATACGATGAACAGTGGGTTGTGGAACTTCAGCCCGACGTGCGAGCTCATTTTCACTTATTTGGGCGGCGGCCATGAGCTCACGGAGCCTTGAGCCTATTGTGCTATCGTCGGTCATGCTTGGCGAACTCCGGGTGAGCCTGTTTATACGTTATCGTATTGGCAGGTGGGGGGGCTTGTCTAGGCTAAGCCATTGAGCATCTTCCTGGAGCATCTGGGCAGGTATGAAAAAGACGTAAGCTGCTAAAAAGATAGAGGACGCTTTGGTAGCACATCTTGTAGGCCTCGGACTGTAGATACAGCTAAAGTTCCAGCTCCAGCGATTTAACGACAACCCATATGCATACTCTGCTGTCTCAAAACGTGAGTGGGTTGCTTTATTCTCCAGTATTGTTCGGCTGAGCTTTTCCTTTTTTGTACCATGGCCCCCTGCCTTGACCTTGGCAACGGGGCTGCTGCCGTTTCTTGCCTTCTTTGTCCCACGGGGCGTAGCCCCCAAAGTGATCTAGTGTAGCTAGGTAATTCATTAGACTTTGTAATCGCCCCATCTGTTCGGCATTGTCGCGGTGAACCTTTCCGACCTGTGAAGCTGAACTTACCGCTAAAATACCGTCTGAAGATTGGGCTTGGCGTTCGCGTAATAATGACCGCGTTAAAGCTAGCCCCTTTTTGCGAGTGATCGAGTTTATCCAATATTGAGCAACTGCGTTGGTAATATCTTCGGAGCTTTTTTCACCGTAATCAGGGTCGAACAGCAGTACCAAACTCAAGCGCAACCCCTTCCATGGATGATGAAAAATTTTCCATGAATAACCCACCATACCGGTACAGACAGCCCCCTTCCTTTTTTTCAGATTATCGATCAGTTCTTTGCGTTGCTCTTGAAGCGTAGAGAAGGCTGAATCATGAAATCCTGCTAAATATGAGCTGATAAGTACTAGGTGAACAACGTGAAGGCTGGCGTGTTCCTGAAATAGATTGTTAACCCATTCGATACGCTTACTGTGCGCTTTTCGGTCAGCACGTTGAGCATTGAACTGATTTTTGAGAAAAGCCCTGCTTTGGCAATGTGCGCGAATTGTCTGGATGATCTCTACCATGTTCAGCGTATACCCAAAAGGTCGTTCTTCTTTTTTATTGTTCTCACTAGGTTGCTCTATGCGAACTAAACTAGGAAAGCCAACCAATCGAATCGGGTTCGGATAATGTTCTAGTAGCTCTAACGCTTTTGGAAGTTGTTTTCTCAGCCTACCATGTAGTTCTCTGATATGGCGGTTTGGAGAGGACCCTTGCTTCGAAAGGGAGCTGGGCTCGAAATCATCTTTCAAAAACTTGAGCGTCGCTGGCTCGCCGATGTTGGCTAGTGCTTCGAGAGAGTTGAGGTCCGCTTCATCCAGTTCGACCCAAGCCTGCAACTGTTGAGCGAGATCCTCCAGCTCCAAGAAATCTTGGTAATGGGATTCAAACCTCATTGGTTTTTTCCCAGGCTGTAAGTCAAGATCCCAAGCCTGCAGGCGTTGGCTAGGAGACGTCTTGTGTAGTGAGCGAGCTGTCAGTCGAAGCGATGGCATGATGAGTGAGGCTCCATAGCTGAGCGAGGTCGGCAAGTTTAGATTTTACAGCTATAGACTGCGTAAAGAGAGTAAATCGCGCTAGCTTTTTTTAAAATTTGGTTCCTTTTTAGGAAAGGAACCAAATTTACTACAACATTGCCCCTTTCCGGAACCTGCCTTGCCATTAGCTTTGATATGAGAGGGGGAGGCTGTAGGCTCCCCTAGGTTCTGTCTGAAAAGTCGGCTCTCATACACCGCTCGATACAGGCCAGTGTCATCATGGCTTTGAAGCTGCTGGCCAGCTTGTCGTAACGGGTATTCAAGCGGCGCTTTTCCTTCAACCGGTCAAACAGGCGCTCCACTACATTATTGCGCTGACTGTATTGCAGAGCTGGCAAGCTGACGTAGCAGGCCCCAACGCAGACGCCTGTGCATACGCCGCCGGGGAATGATCACGCGCATGCTATGGCGATACAGTAGCTTTCTAACTTCTTCAGGAAGGTAATGAAAGGGCCCGCCAGAGACGGGCCCTACGCTCAGCGACGACTCGAATCGAAGACGTGAATCCCTTGATTGATAGGTTTGCTATACGCTTTGCAGAGGTAGCTGGCGATGTACATTGCTTCATCCATTGCGCACCAATCATTCAGATGCAGGATGCTTGACCAAGGAATCTTGGTCACTGGGTTCTGGCTTACGTTGACCAACTGTCCAAAGCGTGAGTCGTCAGCAGCGAAGCCCATCGCTTTCAGCCACGAACGCACCATTCGGTGATAGAGGTTCTGCCGTGAGTAGATACCGTCATTGTCTGGTGAAAATATGCCCAGGCTATCGTAAGCATCCTTGTTGAGTAAAAACATCAAATGGTAATGGGGTTTGTCACTGTGGGCTTGCTCGCGAGCCCACAGGTAGCGTGGTGATGGTGCGTATTTGGTATTTGCTTTTCTCAACTCGTAAAAGAAGAAGCGAAAGAACCTTGTCAAGACAGTATTGTCTTCATGTATAGATGATCTTTGCATGGCCTCAGGAGAATGCAAATCGATGCGAAAAGCAAAAGTGGCTCTGTTCTCTTCTTGAGCGAGATTGAGCGTATAAAGGCTCCTTTCTAGGAAGTTTTCAATTAGCGGTCCTTTTTCATGCTGCATGACAGCGTAACCACGATAGGTCTCATCGTAGAAAAGACGCAGCTTATCGTTGTCAGGATGGCGTAGGGGGAAGCTTGGGAACATTGTTTTATACTCGCGAACAAGGTTAATGGACTTGAAGCGAAGATCCTTGATTGCTGGAGAGATGCCCAAGGAGGGATGAACCCGTGTTGAGCAACAGCATCAAGAGCGGCAGTAAGTTAACCATTGCTGTTTGTTAGAACAGCTTGGAGCTCATTCCATATTGTTTTTCTATGCCAGGTACTTATATTGAGTCAAAAGGGATATGAAATACCTGAACCTGCTTTGTGGATGTTCACAATAGACTTCACTTGTGAAGTCTATTAATGATCTATGGAACTCTATAATACTTCCCCGTCGTAGATTCACATAAATGCGTCAGGCCAGATCTATCCTTCACATAAAAATGCACGGTAGAACCGGCGAAACGAACCAGGGTCGTATTATAAAGAAATTCCGTTTTTAACAGGACAAGAGTTAATGGCGAACTGATTGCCACTTCGCTTCATTACATATCGTGGCGATGTCAGAAATTACATTTCTTGGATGGTGTCTTGTGCTTATCTATTTGGATACCGAGATGATCTGCTGCGTGCTTCAAGATATAGAATATTAATAGTGCTTGGTTTCATTCAAAAATATTTCAGACCTGTATTACCTCTCTGAAGCTGTAAAGCACTGGCTTTCTCAATAGCCAATTCCCGCGATCAGGAGGTACCCATGAAGTCCGGATGTCCACGCTGTAAATCCTCTCGGATTGTTGAGCGCCACCAGGGCCGCAGTGTCTGTGGCAGCGTCGGCATTGTGGCCGGTTCCGCCGGCGGTGCTGCTGGTGCATTGAGTGGTTCTCAGGCCGGTGCGCTGGCAGGGTCCTTTGCAGGACCCGTAGGCATTACGGTAGGCGGTCTAGCCGGCGCCGTGTTTGGTGCCTTGGCGGGTGGTGCTGCCGGTGGGGTGGCAGGTGCCCGGTTCGGTAGCGAGCTCGACGAACGCGTGCTCGACAACCTCGAATGCTGCGAGTGCGGCCATACCTTTCGTACCCATCCCGCGTAATAGCTGTCTCCCTTGGAGACATCGACTCATTTTCATTTCTCTCATTCATTCGAAGGGTCCGTCATCAGCCGATGGCGGGCCCTTATGCCGTCTATACCACTATCAGCAAGGAGTTTTCTCATGGCACATCAAGTCGAGCAGATGGCGTACGTTGGCGATACCCCTTGGCACGGGCTGGGACAACAGCTATCTCCCCATCAACCACTGGAGGTCTGGCAGCAGCAGGCCGGCATGAACTGGCACATTGAAGAGACGCCGGTGCGTTTTATCGCTGATTCATCCTCTCATCTGGGCAGCATCCATTCCTTCCCTGAACAAAAGGTGCTGTTCCGCTCGGATACCCAGACGCCGCTGTCGGTGGTGTCACAGCGCTACAAGGTGGTACAGCCGCAGCAGGTACTTGAGTTTTATCGCGACCTGACCGAGTACGCCGGGTACGAACTTGAGACGGCCGGCGTCCTGAAGGGCGGTCGCAAGTTCTGGGCATTGGCTCGCAGTGGCCTGAGTACGTCGCTCAAGAACAGTGATGAGGTTCGGGGCTATCTGCTGCTGGCCACGTCCTGTGATGGAACGCTGGCCACGGTGGCCACACCCACTTCCGTGCGGGTAGTCTGTAACAATACGCTGAGCATGGCCGTCGAAGGTGCTTCCCAGATGGTTCGGGTGCCTCACAGCACCGAGTTCAATCCGCAGCGGGTCAAGCAGCAGCTAGGCATTTCGGTATCGCAGTGGGATGACTTCATGTACCGCATGAAGGCACTGGCTGAACGCAGGATCAGCCATGACGAGGCCACCCGTTATTTCCAGACCGTGCTCAACAGCACCGACGTGCCGCTGGGCACGCCGGCCGGGAAGCCCAGCCGTGCCATGAACCGGATGCAGCAGCTCTATCACGGCGAAGGACGTGGATCTCATTTCTCAACGGCGAAAGACACCGCCTGGGGGCTGCTCAACGCCGTGACCGAGTATGTCGATCATGAGAAGCGGGCTCGCAGCAACGATACCCGCATGGATTCGGCTTGGTTCGGGCAGGGCGCCAACCTGAAGCATCGGGCACTGGATAACGCCCTCGAGCTGATTGCCTGACCATAAAGCCTGTTGTTCACCACTCAATCGCATAAAGCTCGACCAGTTTTCTGGTCGGGCTTTTTTGTTGTCGCAAGGAGCCACCCGATGAATACCGATCTCACTTTATCCATTTCCATTGCGCTGACCGACCTGTCGCGCCTGATGCTGGAACAGGACAAAACGCAGGCCAACACCCTTATCTGCGGCAGGGGCTGCTTTTACCGCGCCTCCATGACACTTGAGCGTATTGCAGAAGAGGATCTGCAGGACGCCATCAACGAATACCTTCCGGAGAAAAGCTCATGACCCAGTCAATCACACGGCAGGACAACGCCACCAGACATCCGCCTGAATCCAGTAGCGACAGTACTGCCATCATTCAGGTGATCGAGCGGGCAGCGCTCAATCCCGATGTGGACATCGACAAGATGGAGCGTCTGCTGCAGATGCAGGAGCGTGTCCTCGATCGTCAGTCCCTGATGGCCTACAGCAGTGCCATGGCCGCCATGCAGACCGAGCTGCCCAGCATTGCCGAGCGGGGCAAGGGCAATAACGGCCACTACGCCACGCTGGAGGATATCGTCGATACGGTGCGACCCATCCTGCAGCGCCACGGCTTTGCCGTGAGCTTTCGCATCCAGACGCAGGAGCGCGGCATTCAGGTGACCGGGGTGCTGATGCATCGGGACGGGCATCGTGAAGAGACCAGCATGCTGCTTCCTGCCGATGTAAGCGGCAACAAGAACGCCGTGCAGGCCTTTGGCTCCTCAACCAGCTATGGCAAGCGCTACGTGCTTTGCGCGCTGCTCAACATCACCACACGGGGACAGGACGATGATGGTCATGCGGCCGCCCCCATCAAGCGGATCACCTCCTTCCAGGCTGGGCAGCTTCGGCAACTGATCGCCCGGTGTCCCACGACCACACAAGAGTGGTTCATCGGCCGGTATGGCGATGCCGAGCAGGTGCCTCAGAGCGACTTCGATAAGCTGCGTGCATCGCTGCAAAAGCGCGCCAGCCCTCAATGACCATCTAATTGACCTATGGACGAGGACGGGTCCTCCCCATGTATACCGTTATCCAAGGAAAATAAATGCAGATACTGACGTTGGAGCAGGGCACACCTGAGTGGCATACCGCAAGGCTGGGCATCGTTACCATGTCCGAGCTCAAGACCCTGTTGGTGAAAGGGAAGGGACCCAGCAATTTCGGCGCTGGAGCGCTGAGCTACATGCATCAGCTGATCGGGGAACGCATCACCGGAGAGTCGGCAGATGTCTTCCAAGGCAACGCTCATACCCAGCGCGGGCATGCGCTGGAGCCTGTCGCACGAGAACTCTATAGCGAAGCCATCGGCAATACTCAGCTGGAGCAGGTCGGGATCATTCTCAACCACGGCGCCGGATACTCACCGGACAGTCTGGTAGGCAGCAATGGGCTCATCGAGGTAAAGACCAAACTGCCTAAATACCAGATCGAACTGCTGCTCGCGGATGAGTTGCCACAGGAGCATGTGGCGCAGTGCCAGGGTGGGCTCTGGGTGAGCGAGAGGGAGTGGATCGACTTTGTGAGCTACTGGCCGGGCATGCCGCTGTTCGTGAAACGTGCTTATCGGGATGAAGCGCTGATCAAGAATATTGCCGAACGGGTTAAGTCGTTTTACGAAGAGCTGGAATGCCGCATGAGTATGGTTATGGCAGCCTGACTAACGAGCAATGCCAAGAATAGGTGAGCGAAATTTTTCTCTATGCCAGTGCTGCCGTTTATCGGCAGCATTGGCACTTTAGAAGATGTTAATTTTTTTGTCTGGTAGGGCCTGAGCTGAGGCTGGTACTGTTTCAATTCAAATTTCAGGTGTGGTGAGCAGGGAGAGATTTTAGAGAATGCCAAACGACAATATCACGGCTTATCACGCCAAATACTTCGCCTACGAACTTACTCGCCAACGGCGCGGGGGTGAGGTCGATCGTTTGGCCACGTCTTTGTTCGATGCTTCAGTTGATCTCAATCCACATCAAATTGATGCGGCCTTGTTCGCTTTGCAAAACCCGCTGACCAAAGGTGTCTTGCTGGCCGATGAGGTGGGATTGGGCAAGACCATTGAGGCGGCATTGGTCATTTGCCAATATTGGGCAGAGCGCCGCCGCCGGCTCGTGGTGATTGCGCCGGCCGCCTTGCGCAAGCAATGGGCAACCGAGCTGAGTGAGAAATTTCACCTGCCTACCCAGGTGCTTGATGCTCGCACTTATCAGCAGCAGCGTGATCAGGGAATTTACAATCCGCTGGATCAGGACACCATCAGCGTGATGTCCTATCACTTTGCAGCCAGATTGGAAACGCAGCTACGTACTATCCCCTGGGATCTGGTCGTCATTGATGAAGCCCACAAGCTGCGCAATGCTCATCGTGAAAGTCACCGGACCGGGCAGGCCCTCAAGCGTGCTTTCGCTGGTAGCCGCAAGTTACTGTTGACTGCTACACCGCTGCAGAATTCGCTGCTTGAGCTGTATGGTCTTTCTACCGTTATTGATGAACAGTTATTCGGCGATGCCATCAGCTTCCGCCGACAGTTCATGCGCAATGGCAACGACATCCAAGGATTGAAACAACGCTTGGATGAATTCGCCAAGCGCACCCTGAGACGTCAGGTGCTGGAGTACGTGCAGTATACCCACCGCAAGGCGCTCACCA
Organism: Kushneria sp. EE4; assembly: GCF_977968315.1. The sequence continues at coordinate 1,723,420 of NZ_OZ386212.1, read as the reverse complement.
TTCCCTTTACGCCTTCCCAGGATGAACAGCGGCTATATCAACTGGTATCCGGTTATCTGGAGCGCGAAGACAGCTATGGGGTACCCAGCCGTCAGCGCCATCTGGTGTCACTGGTAATACGCAAGCTGTTGGCATCCTCGACCACAGCCATCATCCAGACACTGGAAACACTCAAGGAGCGCCTGGAATCGCTCCAGAGCCATCATCAAATCGAGCACAACTGGCTGGAACGGCTTTTGGTCGATGAGTCGCTGGATGAGGAACTGCTGGAAGCAGCAGAATCGGATGAAGTGGAAGGGGGGCGCGCTCAGAGTGTGACCGAGCAAGAGGTTAACCCGACTCGGCTGCAGGGTGAGATTGCAGAAATCGAACAATACCTGAGCCTGGCCCGGGACATCCATGAGGATGCCAAGTCTCATGCATTGGTCACGGCACTGGAAACCGACTTTGCTCGCATGGATGAGATGGGGGCGCCGCGTAAAGCGGTAATTTTCACTGAGTCGCGCCGTACCCTGGAATACCTGAGCCGTTTTCTGGAGCGCCATGGTTTCGCTGACCAAGTAGTTACCTTTAGCGGTACGAATAATAGCCCGGGCATAACAGGCATCTACCAGCGCTGGCTGGCCGAATATGCTGGCAGTGACCGTATCACTGGCAGTCCTGCCATCGATCGTCGTACTGCGATCGTTGACCATTTTCGTGACAAGGCACAGATTCTGGTGGCCACAGAAGCTGCTGCTGAAGGCGTTAACCTGCAGTTCTGCAATCTGGTAATGAATTACGACCTGCCCTGGAACCCTCAGCGAGTAGAGCAGCGTATTGGCCGCTGTCACCGCTATGGCCAGAAGTTCGATGTAGTGGTGGTCAATTTCCTCAACCAGCGCAACGAGGCCGACAGGCGTGTCCTTGAACTACTGAGCGAAAAGTTTCAGTTGTTCGATGGACTGTTCGGAGCTTCTGACGAAATTCTTGGTCGGCTTGAATCGGGTGTCGATATCGAGAAGCGCATCGCCGATATTTATGCCACCTGCCGCACTTCGGAAGCCATAGAAACGGCTTTTGCCGAGCTGCGCGCTCAGCTGGAGATCGACATTGATGCGCGTATGCAGGAGACCGAAAGCAAACTGCTGGAACACTTCGATGAGCAGATCCACGAGTTGTTGCGTGTCCAGCATGACAGGGCGGAGGCCCAGCTTGATCGTACCAGCAAAATGTTCTGGAAGCTGACGCGACACTGTTTGGCAGAGCAGGCCATATTCAACGACAACAATCTGACCTTCCAGCTCGAAGCATCCCCCATCGATAGTGTGGCTACAGGGGATTACTGGTTGATTCGCAAGGGCAAAGGTATCAAGCCGCCAGAGCATGCCCATGTTTACCGGTTGACTCACCCTTTGGGTGAACACGTACTTGATAGTGGACGCCGCCGAGATACCCCTGTCGCTATGCTCCGTTTCCGGCTTTCGGATCATCCATTGCGAGTATCGGTACTGGACCAACTCGCTACGCGCCGCGGCTGGCTGGAGCTAAATTTATTAGAGCTGGACAGCTTTCAACATGAGGAGCATCTGGTCTTTTCGGGGATGGCCGAAGATGGCACCCGACTTGATCAAGAAGCCTGCGAACGGCTGTTCAATGTGGCCGCCGATGTTACTCAAAATGATATGTTGGAGCCGCCTGAAGAGTTCTCTGCTTTGGCCAGGCGACAGCTGGATGCCACTCTCAGTCGTGTGCTGGAGGAGAACCACGGCTACTTCCAGCGTGAGCGCGATAAACTGGAAGCCTGGGCCGATGATCAGGTGGCCTCCAGTGAGGCTCAGCTGGAGGATACTCGTGCCAGAATCAAGGATGCCAAGCGCCTTTCACGTACCACTGATTCCCTGGAGGAGCAGAAGGCGGCTCAGGAGGCTCTCAAGCAACTGGAGCGTCAACAACGAAGAGACCGTCAGGCCATTTTCGATGTGCAGGACGAGATCGAGGAGAAACGGGATGCTCTGATCGACGCCTTGGAGCGTCAGATGCATCGCAAGAGTCAGACTCACCGGCTGTTTCGAATCAGGTGGGAGCTGGTATGAATACGTTGGATGAGTACTCATAGCAGGTCATGCCCTCAATCGGTATCATCACGCGCAAATGAACATTACAGGGCTGGGCATAATTGCCCAGCCCTGTTTTGAATGCGATTTTTAAAGCGAAAGGCATTGTTTTGCCCTGTCGTTTGAGCAAGTGAGATCAAGTTGATGGCTGCAGTAACTGAAAGTGATCGTAAGCAACGTTTCATTAACCTTCTTCATGAGCTTTTTCAGCTCGACAAGCCTGAACTTGACTTCGGCCTCTATCGAATTATGCATGCCAAAAGCGACCAGCTATCCCGGTTTATCCGTGAAGATCTGGCTCAGGTCATCGAAGATGCGTTTGCAGAGCAGAGTGAGCAGCAGCTTGCTGCCATGCGCCAGGATATCGAGGAGAAGCGTCAACAGGCCGAGGCGCTGGGGGCCCCTGATCCGGATAGTGCTCCAGCCGTAAAGCAGGCACGTGCCGCTTACGATGTGGCCAAGGGCGAACAGAACGCTTCGGCAGACGTATACGATCATCTCTATCGCTTCTTCTCACGCTACTACGATAAGGGTGACTTCATGAGTCGCCGTCATCACGTAGCGGAAAATGACAGTCGTGCCGCCCCCTATGCAGTGCCTTATGACGGTCGAGAGGTCTATCTTCACTGGGCCAACAAGGACCAGTACTACGTCAAGTCCTCCGAGACGCTGGCAAACTACACCTTCAACCTCAACGAGGCCTTGAAGAAACTGCAGGGCTCGGCTGCCCAAGCCGGCCTGAGCTTCGATTCGGTAGATGTGGCGCTCAAGGTCCACTGCCGCGTGGTGGACGCCGTCGAGGGCGAGCACAACGATGTGAAGGAGAGCAACGAGCGCTACTTCATAATCCATCACGACGAGCCGGTGCGCCTGGAAGACGCCGACTTGGTTCTGCAGTTCGAGTACCGGCCCGATCCGGATAAGACGGGCCAGAGTGGCACCTGGCAGAAGAAGAGACTGGAGGAAGCCGAAGAGGTCATCATGGCAGCTCTTCGTACCATCGATGGTGTCGCCGTTTATCGAGATGGGCTGGCCACACCGGCCCCGACCGAAAAGCAAAAGAGTCGGACACTGTTGGGCAAGTACCTGCAGCAGTATACCGCCCGCAACACGATGGATTACTTCATCCACAAGGACCTAGGCGGATTCCTATCCCGCGAGCTGGATTTCTATATCAAGAATGAAATTCTGCGCCTGGACGATATCGAAAATGCCGATGTGCTAATCGTTGAGCAACAGCTGAAGAAAATTCAGGTGCTACGTAATCTCGCCAAGCAGATTATTGCTTTTCTGGCACAGCTGGAGAATTTTCAGAAGAGGCTTTGGCTGAAGAAGAAGTTTGTCACTGGTTCTGGGTATTGTATCTCTCTTGCTTTGCTTAAAAATAAAGAGGATTTGCTTGGGAAGATTCTTCACGATACAAGGCAAAGGCAACAATGGGTTGAAATTTTTTCATTGGATTTGGCTGGTCTTGATAGTGAGCTAAAAAATTCCTCAATCGCTGAATTGCTTGAGAAAGAGAAATATAAGTGCTTGATGGCTGATACCGGTCTCCTTGGGGAAGATGTTCAAAATGAAGTTCTTTCTTCTATTGAGAATCTTGATAATGAGCTCAACGGTGTCTTGTTGAACTCGGATAATTTTCAGGCGTTAAGGCTGGTTTCTAAAAAGCTTGAGGGGGCTGTCAAGTGTGCATATATTGACCCTCCTTATAATACTGGGTCTGATGATTTTAGATATAAAGATAATTACCAGCATTCAAGCTGGCTGTCCATGCTTGTTGATCGCCTAGTAGAGAGTAAATCCCTGATGTCAGAGTCAGCAGGTGGAGCATGCAATGTTAATGATATTGAAGACTGGAGGCTTCGTGGAATATTAGAACACCATGTTGGTAATGATTCTTACGTGGCGACAGTAATTACGAAGTGCTCTACTGCCTCTAGCTTTAGAACTGTCAATGTAGGTCCTGTGGATGTGACAGACAGAATCCTTTTCTTTTCAAAGGACAAGTCTCGTTATTCTTTTTCCCCTCAGCCTGTCGAGAAACCTGTTGATCTTCAACATTTTTCTAGGTTCGTGGAAAATTTTGACGCTCCCCCTGAAGAGTGGAGCTTTAAAAGCATAAAACTTGAGGTGCTTCACTCTCTAGGGTTCGATTGCGAGACTACACGAGAGGGAATGAAGGAGGCAAAAGAAAAGTGGGGCGATGCAGCAGAGTCTATTGTTTTCACGGCCTCTGAAAAATTTGCGGTAGATAATGCTAATAGGGTTTTTGAAACGAAAACTCTCCAGAAGCCATCAAAGTGGCTTAGAGAATACATAGAGGACTCCAAGAGAAACCCTGATAAAATCCTTGTTGTTTCGAGGGAGGATGGGTCGGATATTATTCTCTCTGGGGGAAGGCAGTTTTACTTCTTGTCAAATAACGTAAAATTCGTTGATGGTAAGAAGTGTGTGACTGAGCCAGCTTCCACGCTTTGGATGGATATAAATACTAATAACTTAAAGCATGAGGGGGGAGTGGATTTTGCAAACGGAAAGAAGCCTCTTAAGCTGATAAAAAGAATAATAGATATGTCGTCAGGGGCTGACGGTGACTATGTTCTTGATTATTATGCAGGTTCAGGATCAACTGGTCATGCGGTAATAGAAGGGCTTCGTGATGGCACACAGGAAAATAAATATTTGTTAGTTGAGATGGGGGCTCAGTTTGACGAGGCATTGCGTCCTCGAATCATGAGGTCATCTTATTCTAAATCTTGGAGGAATGGAGTTCCGAAAGCGGTGAAAGGTAGCAGTTACCGAGGGGTAACCCAGATTTTTAAATATATGCGCCTCGAAAGCTACGATGACACCCTCAACAACCTTGAGCTCGACGATAGCCCCCAGCGTGATGCGTTGATGGAACAGAATCCTGAGCTACGCCATAACTACACCCTCAAGTATCTGCTCGACGTAGAAACTCGCGGCTCGGCCAGTTTGCTTAATACAGATTGGTTCCGCGATCCGGAGAACTACACCCTGAAGGTTAAGCAGCCTGGCAGCGATGAGACTCGTGAAACGACCGTTGACCTAGTCGAGACCTTCAACTGGCTGATCGGTCTGCACGTTACCAACTTGGACAAGCCTCGCACCTATGTCGCCCGCTTTGAGCGTGAGGCAGATCCTGAGCTGCCAGAGGATCAGAACACCCGGCTTAAGGCCGTCAGCCTGCGTGAGAACGAAGATGGCGCCTATTGGATTCGCCAGATCGAAGGGAATGTTCGTCGCATCCCGGGAAGCGATGAGGATTTAGCCAAGGTGCTGGTGGTATGGCGCAAACTGACTGATGACCTGGAAAAGGACGCTGCGGTGCTGGAAGCGCTCTTGGCGAAGTACAAGATCGGCACCAACGACAGCGAGTTCGATGCCATCTACATCAATGGCCCACATGGCCTGAATCTAACCGGCAATGCGCGTAGCCGCGTGCATAGTCTGGAAGAGAGCTTCCATGCGCGCATGTGGGAAGGCTGCAATGATGACGTCTGAAGCAAATGCACCAACTTGTTGGATAGTTGCCGGGCCTAACGGGGCGGGTAAGACGACGTTCGCTCTTCACTACTTGCCTCAAGTGGCCAACTGCGCCCGCTTCATTAATGCCGACCTGATTGCCGCCGGACTGTCGCCGCTGGCACCTGAGCGAGAATTGCTCACGGCCAGCCGGATTTTCCTGCGTGAAATAGAGGCCGCGGTTGAAGAAGGGGAGGACTTTGCCTTTGAGACGACCCTTTCGGGACGTGGCTATCTAAGCCTGGTACAGCGGCTGCTGAATGCCGGGTGGCGAGTTGAGCTGGTCTATCTGGCACTGCCTTCGATGGAAATGTCTCGCCTGCGCGTCGCAGAGCGTGTCTCTCACGGTGGACACAGCATTCCATTGAAGGATATCCAGCGTCGATTCCCTCGCAGCCTGCATAACCTACTGACACTCTACGCGCCCGGTGTTAGTCGGGCGCGCTGCTTCATGAACGCCGGAGGCTCTCCTGAAATGGTCTTCGAACAGGTAGGCCCCAGCCGCCATATTTTTGATGATCTTCATTACAACATTCTTGCCAGGGAGGCACGGCCATGACTCAGCCAACAGCAGATACTCAGGAAATGCTTGATAGCCTGCGTACGGCCGTAGCAGAAACTCTGGAACGCAAGCGCCGCCTTGGTCAGTACGTTGTCATCTGGGAAGAAGGCAAACCCGTGCTGATAGGCGATGATGTCCCAGTACAGAAGGCAGATGATCAGGACAATCAGGGCCGGGAGTTGTATTAATGGCAAGCAGGCCACGCCAGACCAAAATCAAACAGCTTGACGCTAAAAGTGATTTCCTCAAGAAGCTGGTGCTTAACCAGTGGGTGCTGACGCGCTTTGGTATTGATCCACTGTCTCAATACCGAGACAGTGGCAGTCAGGTGCGCCCGGTCACGCTGCTTACCAAAACGCTCAAGGAGAGCGAGCCGGGTCTGACCGGCGATCGTCATCACCACTATCTGCACGCTTTATTGGGCGTCTACCAGGCGAGCTGGAAGTATGGCGAAGAAGACCTGAAGCGCTTCGATGCCAACATCGTCGAGCATACCGATGCGCTCAACCAGCAGCGCGAAGCAGAAGTGGAATGGAAATACTTCCAGTGGCTGACACTGCTGTTCGTGGAGATTTATCTTCACGAGTATTTTCGCGACCGAGACGCACTCAAGACTAGCCTCAATGAACAGGTCGCGCGGTTCAACAGCTTCTGGCAGAGACAGGGTTATCAGACCGGCATAGGTCTCTATGAAGACGATGATCTCAATAAACTGTGTCTACAAAATGCTACGGGCTCTGGCAAGACACTGTTGATGCACACCAATGTTCGCCAGTTCCGCCATTATGCTCGCAAGCACCATCGTATTGCCGACTACGGCCAGATCATCCTGATTACACCCAATGAGCGGCTCAGCGAGCAGCACCTTTTGGAATGTCGTGACTCCAGTCTGGAGGCGGAACGGCTAAGTCAGGATGGCGGTGACCTGTTCAGTGGTGAGCGGAAATCTCTCAGCCGTGTTGCTGTAACCGAGATCACCAAGCTCGGCATCGAGCAAGGCAAGAAGACCATGGCGGTCGATAGTTTCAGTGACGGCAATCTATTACTGGTCGATGAAGGGCACCGTGGACTGGGTTCAGCCAGTGAGGAGAAGGGCTGGCTCTCATATCGTAACAAGCTGGCTGGACGAGGTTTTGCCTTTGAGTATTCCGCCACCTTCAAGGAAGCCGTGGTTGCTGCCAAGGATGCTGGCGTAGAAGAGACTTATGCCAAAAGCATTCTCTTCGATTATGGCTACCGTTATTTTTACGAAGATGGCTACGGCAAGGATTACCGCATCTTCAATCTGCCCGAGAAAGAGAAACAGCAGCGTTATACTTACCTGACTGCAGCGTTGCTGGCCTTCTATCAGCAGCAGCGCTATTACCAGCAGGAGCACGGCCAATTGGCTCAGTGGAATCTGGCAGCGCCGCTATGGGTGTTTGTCGGGGCCAGTGTGGTCAAGGATGATGGCAAGCAGGAGAGTGCCAAGAACTATAATGAGCGTGCCTCGGATATTGCGCAGGCCCTGGAGTTTCTGGCCTGGTTTCTGGGCGAAAAAGAGGAAGCTCGTCGGGCACTCAGTGCCGTTTATGAAGGCGATGCTGCTAGCGCCGGCTTGATCGACAAGCAGGGCACCGAAATTTTCTCGGGCAGTTTCCCATGGCTCAAATCGCAGGGGCCATCTGTTGACGAGCTCTATCGCGATATTCTTGCCCACACTTTTCATGCCCCGGGTGGCGGCACATTAAATATTGACCGTATTACTGGCGATTCTGGCGAACTATTACTGAAAGTAGGAGAGGCGGAGAAGCCCTTTGGTCTGATTAATGTTGGCGACGCGCTGGGTCTGGCTGAGCATCTCGAAGGTCGGAAAATCCAGCACCTTCAGGTTAGAAAATCGGAACTGGCCAGCCCCATCTTTGCCGAAGTCACGCGCGAGAACTCTCCCGTCAATCTTCTGATCGGTTCGAAGAAGTTTATTGAAGGCTGGAACTGCTGGCGTGTCTCCAGTATGGGGTTGATGAACACTGGCAAGAAGGAAGGCTCGCAAATTATCCAGCTGTTCGGACGTGGCGTGCGCCTGAAAGGGCGTGATATGAGCTTGATGCGCTCCAGTCGGCTCGATCCGGTGCTGGCTCCCAAATATCTTTACCTGCTGGAAACTCTTAATGTGTTTGGCGTCGGTGCCGATTTTATGGCGACGTTCCGTGCCTTCCTGGAGGACGAAGGTCTGCCAGGTAACGATCAGCCGGAGATTCATACTCTCAAGCTGAATGTGATGGAGGATGTGGGTAAATCTCTAAGGATGCTACGTCCCAAGGTCCGTCAGGATACCAAGCAAGCTTATAGCTTCCATCGAAATGGTCCGCTGGTACGTTTCGGCCACCCTATCACTATTGCTGGCAGCGAATTTCATAGTGAGTTGGGCCTGACGCCGGATATCGTTCTCAAGGGACGCAAGGTCGAACTGGATCGATACCCACGGGTAGAGAGCCTTCAGGCATCGGGCGTAAAGAACGTCATGGTCAGGCCCGGTCAGGCCAGGCAGCACGAACGCTATTTTGATGATGACCGGCTGCTGTTTGTAGATATGTCTGCGCTGGCACGAGATCTGGAACGCTATCGGCGCTCCCGCGGCTATGCCAACGTGCTGATCGACCAGGCCCGTTTCCCGGCGCTATTGAAAAGTCAGGTGTGGTACAACCTGCTGGTTCCGGATGATCAATGGAGGCTGCACGCTGACAACTTCCAACGTTATCAGAATATGGCACTGGAGCTGCTGTCACTATTGGTAGATAAGATATTCAACTACCACCGCCGGGCTTACCTGGAGCCAAGACTAGAGCTGGTAGCGCTTGAGGATGCTCGAGGTAACTTGCCGGATACCAGAGAGTATCAGCTGATTGTCGATGGTAGCGAATCGGCTCTGATCGATGATATCAAGCAAATGAAGGATGCCATCGAACAGCAACGCAAGAGCGCTTATCAGTCATCCAAGGCCAGCGGTGTCAGTGCCATTCAGATCGGAGCGCACCTCTATAATCCCCTTCTCCATCTTGGCCAGGATAGTCGGATACGAGTGGAGCCAGTGGCTTTAAATGATGGCGAGTATCGCTTTGTTAAAGACCTCAAGGTCTGGTTAGAGCGTAATCAAGCAGAGTTGGCAGAGAACGGTGAGCAGGTCTACCTGCTTCGGAATCTGGTGAGGCAGGGCATCGGTTTTTTTGAAGCGGGAGGCTTCTATCCTGATTTTATTCTCTGGCACGTACATGAAGGCCGTCAGCGCATCGTCTTTGTCGATCCCCATGGGCTGCGGCACACTGGGCCAAAGGATGAGAAAATCGAATTTGGAGAGCGCATCAAGGATGTCGAGCGACGCCTGGCTAATGAGCATGTAGAGCTGGAAAGTGTGATTCTCGCTCCTTCAAGCACCACGCGCGAATGGATCACTGGGCACTGGGGGATGACGTCAGAAGAGCTGCGTGCCAAGCATGTACTGTTTATGTCTGACTCGAACTATCTGGATAGCCTTATGCATATAGTTGCTGGTTCTTTAGCAACTTAAAATTAAAGCTTTTAAAAAAGCCAAGCTTAAACAGCTTGGCTTTTTTGCAAGGCCTTTCTTTCATTGGAGTTTCACCAAATCATCAGTAGGCTGTGCCTAGAGAAAGGGAGGGACTTCCAAAACCTGATGAGACGATTCTGGCTAAGTCGTTTGAAAGATGAAACAGTTTTTTTGTTCATAAGCAAACCCTCCTTTAAATAATGAGTAACATGGCTAATACATTCGGATAAAAGATAAGATACCCAAAACTCGGAGCTGAGCCCGGGGATTATCAAAATGAGTAGGCTTGTCATCATCAGTTTCAGGAAGCCATCCCTGCAAGACACGTCTTTAACGTGTTTCGACAATGTTTAATTTATCATAAATTCTATTCATGTCTATACAGGAAAAGCAATTTTCCAAAACCTATATTGTATTTTTAATTTCTCTAGTTTTTTAACCTCGACTGTGTTGTCAGCATCTTCAGCCCTCTAGGGAGCGCTACATACAGCTGTACAGGGCTCAGGAAGTGGCATCGGCCAAACAGCTTGTCTCAAACTTTTGCCAGCCTAAATTTGAAGAAGCGAATTGTTAATCGCAAGAGAAAGAATTAATAATTCTTGCGATAGCCGCTCTCGAAGCGCAACTTCATGAAGTTGCGAAGATGTTCTACAAACACGCGTATGCGCTCCGGCATAACGTTATAGTGCTGATAAATAACATGGATATCGGCGTTGGGTGTCGCGTAATCGGTCAGTAGTGGCACCAAATCTCCTCTGACGAAATGGTCTCTTAGGTCCCATTCGGCGCGAATGATGATTCCATACCCCTCAAGTGCCCACCGCGTTACGCTTTCTCCATCGTTGGCGGAAAGATTCCCTGCGACCTTCACGCTATAGCTGTGATCGTTTTTTTGAAACTTCCATACGCTCCAGGCGTCATGATTTTGCTGGAGTGCAATGCAGTTGTGTCTCGATAGGTCTTCTGGCGTTTCAGGAATCCCATATCGCTCAAGATAGGCTGGAGATGCACAAACGATACGTCGATGCGTTGCAATTTTTCTTGAATGAAAACTGGAATCCGGCAGCTCTCCAAAGCGAATCCCCACATCACAAGCATGTTCTGAAAGGTTGAGTGGATAATCCGAAAGCTGAAGTTTTACTTCGACTTTTGGGTAAGTGTCAAGGAAGTTTGCGATGGCTTCCGTCATATACTTTCGGCCAAATCCCAGAGGCGCGTTGATTTTTAAAAGCCCGCTTATTTCTCCTCCACGTTGTGCAATTCGTTCTTCCATTTCGTGGATGTAGGTTAATGCCTGCTCAGCGTAATCAAGGTAAATCTGGCCATCTGCGGTCAGGTTCATGGCTCGAGTGCTTCGGTTAAATAGTTGAACTCCAATCTTTTTTTCTATTCCTGCCAAGCGTTTGCTGACAGCGGCCGGAGAGACGTCCAGCTCGCGTGCAGCGTTTGACATACTTCCTGTACGACTAAGAGCAATAAAAAAGTCGAGGTCCTTGAGCGTGCTCACCGATTACCTCCAGGTTTAAAGTGTTTTAACTGCTGGTTCGTTGCTTGAGTGATTGCAGTCTGAATAAGGTGAATGAGTCATTTATTCAACTCTTCACCACGCAATAGGGTCGCTCATGAAAAAGCATCGAATCGCAGTTATTCCAGGTGATGGCATCGGCATTGAAGTTATCGAAGCGGGCAAGAAAGTGCTGGAAACTTTAGTCGAGAGCTATCCCGAAGTCGGCTTTGAATTCAAGGACTTCGATTGGAGTTCCAAGCGTTATCTGGAGAAAGGCCAATACATTCCCGACGGCGGTATTGAAGAGTTAAAAACCTTCGATGCGATCTATTTCGGTGCGGTCGGTAGCGAGCAGGTACCCGATCATATCTCGCTTTGGGATCTGCGCTTAAAAATCTGTCAGGGTTTCGATCAGTACGCCAATGTGCGCCCGGCACGTGTACTGCCAGGGGTGACAAGCCGTCTGCAAAATGCCGACAAGATCGACTGGGTGATCATTCGCGAGAACAGCGAAGGTGAGTATTCGGGTAACGGCGGGCGCGTTCACCAGGGGCTACCCGATGAAGTGGGCACCGAAGTATCGCTATTCACCCGCAAGGGGATCGAGCGCATCCATCGTTTCGCCTTTGATATGGCGATGTCGCGTCCGCGCAAGAAGCTCACGCTTGTTACCAAGTCCAACGCTCAGCGCCACGGTATGGTTCTGTGGGACGAGATTTTCTTTGAAGTTGCCAAAGGTTATCCAGAAGTTGAAATCAATCGTGAGCTGGTTGATGCCGTCACCACCACAATGGTGCTCAAGCCTGAGCGGCTTGACGTGATTGTCGCCACCAACCTGCACGCTGACATCATCTCCGACCTGGCAGCGGCGCTGAGTGGCAGCTTGGGTATCGCGCCGACCGCCAACCTCAACCCATCGGGTGAGTTTCCCTCCATGTTCGAGCCGATCCATGGCTCTGCCTTCGATATCACCGGCAAGGGGATCGCTAATCCGGTCGGCGCGTTCTGGACGGCGGTATTGATGCTTGAGCATTTGGGCGAGAAGACGCTCGCCGAACGGCTGATGGCGTCTGTCGAGGAAGTGATTGGCTCTGGCCTTCAGGCACCGGATCTTGGCGGCAGTGCGACCACACGTGAAATCACCGATGCGGTCTGCGAGTCGATCCGTGAGAAAGCAAGCCAGGCGCAGGCCGTAAGTTAAACCACACGTCTTATCGATCATCATTGCCGGCATAGGCAGAAAGGGGGCGAGCTGTGAGTTCGCCCTGTTTATTTTGAAACCGGCATTCGTCTTCTCACTATTACAAGGAAAAGGAAGATGAGCGAGCCCATCATTACTCTCGTCATTCTCCTCGTCGCTATCGTGCTATTTGTCACAGAGCGTATTCCGCTTGCGCTAACGGCAATGATAGTGCTGATCAGTTTGGTGCTGACACACGTTCTCACCCCGGCTGAGGCGTTTGCGGGATTTATCAATAGTAACGTTATTCTCTTTTGCGCCATGTTCGTTGTAGGTGGTGCGCTTTTTGAGACAGGCATGGCGAACAAGATAGGTGGGTTGGTCACCTATTTTGCTAAAACCGAGCGTCAACTCCTGCTGGCAATCATGCTGATTACTGCCGTGCTTTCAGGCTTTCTCTCCAATACTGGCACAGCGGCAGTATTGATTCCGGCGGTGATTGGTATCGCCAGCCGCTCTGGTATTCGCCGCTCGAAGCTTCTGATGCCGCTAGCATTTGCCTCGGCCATGGGTGGAAACCTCTCTCTCCTCGGTGCGCCAGGCAATTTGATCGTCAATGGCACGCTCGAGAATATGACTCAGGGCGCGGCGTCATTCGGCTTTTTCTCGTTTGCGATGATTGGGTTACCGATGATGGCAGTCGCGCTCGTTTATTTCCTGACCATTGGCTACAAGCTTTTGCCCGATCGTGAAATGGAGGATGGTACCGATCTCTATAATGAAACGCCTGTCGAAGCGCCGCTCTGGAAACAGTATTTGGCGCTTCTTGTATTGTCCGCAACCGTTTTAGCGATGATCTTCGAAGATGCGATCGGCTTTGATATGCACATTATCGGTGTAACAGGAGCTATCGTGCTCGTGCTTGTCGGCGTGATGTCAGAGCGCCGCGCTCTCGAAGCGATCGACTCAAGAGTGATTTTTCTCTTCGCGGGAATGCTGCCGATGGCGACCGCGATGCAAAAGACCGGGCTTGGCAGTATGTTGGCCGAAGGTGTGGTTGATTTTCTCGGTTCTGCGCCGTCGCCAAGGCTCTTGTTAAGCGTACTGTTCGTGATCTCGGCGGGGCTTTCCCAGTTCATGTCCAACACGGCAACCACGGCACTTCTCGCTCCAATCGGTGGCGCGATTGCACTGGGTATCGGTGCAGATCCAAGTGCTGTGCTGATGGCCATCTGTATCGGCGGCTCATGTGCGTTTGCCACGCCGCTCGGTATGCCTGCCAATACCATGGTGCTTGGCGTCGGCGGCTATCGGTTCAACGACTACGTCAAGGCGGGGCTACCGCTGGTGGTCGTTGGTTATCTGGTGTGTGTCATTCTGCTTCCGATGATCTGGCCGTTCTTCCCCGAGGGGTAATCAACCAATCCGGCTTGCAAGCCGGATCGTGACCCTGTCTCCAACCGAGCGCCTGGTCCTGGCGCTCGTTCTAATGGCGAAAAACTCATGAGTAATTTTTCTGCATCAATGAGGTCCAAAGAAATACGAGATTGGCTGTTGGATCTTTCACGTGATGCCGTTGACGCGGTACACCCCGCCCGGCTGACAACGCAGTCACTGCCAGAGGCCCCCGCAGGAAAGACTAGGGTTATCGGCGCTGGCAAGGCCGCCGCCGCCATGGCTAGCGCATTCGAGCGCGCATGGCTTAAACGACATCCCGATTCTCCACTGTCGGGGCTGGTAGTAACGCGTCACGGTCACGCCGAGTCGTGTCGTTATATTGAGGTGCTTGAAGCTTCTCATCCAATGCCTGATGCTCAGGGAACGCGCGCCGCGCAGCGAATGCTCGACATCGTTACACCGCTAGGTGAGAAGGATCTGGTGATTGCACTGATTTCCGGCGGTGGTTCGTCACTGATGTCACTGCCAGGCGGAATGCTCACGCTCGATCAGAAGCGCGAAATCAACAAGTCGCTGTTGCGAAGCGGCGCGCCGATCCGAGAAATGAACACTGTCAGGCGTCATCTTTCGGCTATAAAGGGTGGCAGGCTTGCCGCGGCAGCGCATCCGGCACGGGTCGTCACCTACCTGATTTCGGATGTGCCAGGCGATGATCCGTGTCTCGTCGCATCAGGCCCAACGTTACCTGATGATTCGACTCCAGCTCAGGCACTGGCGATCCTTGAGGCACGCGGCATCGCAATTGCGCCCGAAATCCGACAGCATCTGGAGACCGAAACAAGCGCGCCGAAGCCAGGTGATGCCGAGTTCGATCGCGATGAGGCGTTCGTGCTCGCCAGGGCTGTAGACGCGCTCGAAGCGGCACGACAGCAGGCTCGGATGCTCGGGATAGAGGTGCGAGTATTAGGAGATGATCTCGAAGGGGAAGCCCGCGATCTGGGACGCGAGCATGCGGCGATGGCACTTGAGCTGCAGGACGGTCTCGAACGTCCGCTTTTGTTGCTCTCCGGCGGTGAAACCAGTGTAACTGTCAAGGGCCAAGGGCGCGGTGGGCGTAATGTTGAGTATCTGCTGGGGCTTTTTCAGGCGCTCAAGGGCGCAAGCGGCATTCATGCACTCGCCATCGACACCGACGGCATCGACGGTTCCGAGGACAACGCTGGAGCGATTATCTCACCGCCGTGCTGGGAACGGGCAAACGAGATTGGCCTCTCAATCGAAGTGGCGCTCGATAACAACGACGCTTACAGCTTTTTCGAAGCGCTTGATGATTTGATTTTAACTGGCCCGACCCGCACCAATGTCAACGATTTCCGCGCCGTACTCGTACTGCCAATACGTTGATACTAGCGCCGACACCGAAACGGGCGAGTGCCGACAAAGTTCTTCCGTTTCGATCTTGTTTCAAACGGTAGGCTTTGGATTTATACAGAACTGGTTGCGGTTTGGTTGCTGATTAACTGTAAACCGCGCTCATTATGTAAATCATGGAATTTACCAAGTGACTGAAAATTATAGTAAACCGCATTGCAGGCGCGGTCCGATTTTGCTTTTCGCTGCACTCATAATCCCTTGGTCGCAGGTTCGAGTCCTGCTGGGCCCACCAATTATTTCCTGCATTGTTCGGTTCTTCCCCATTCTGCCTTTCTCGCCTGAAGTGGTTCGTCAGCAGCGTATCGCTGATTTCTACTGGCCTACCTGTCTTTTTCGAGCTGAAAGAAGTGGTTTTTTGCTCGGTTCATGATGCCACACGATGATCCAGTGGTTTTGAGACAGCACTATATGACCGGTATTCAAATTATGTGTTTTGAACTTCAGATGAAAATCAAAAAGGGTCAGTGCGATGAAAGGGGCCTGCCGGCCAAGTGGTAGGGCGAATTTCAGAGGCACTGGAAACAGCAGCATCGATGAGTCTTGCGACCCGTGCAGATAGGACGCACTCAGCCGTGTTCATGGCGCGCTTTGTTTAAAGCGATAGTGCAGCAACAGGGATGGCCTATCAGAAAAGCATCAGGGCAATGTTATTGTTTGCCGTCATCCTTGAAAGCATCGTGGCAGACACAGCACAGTTTGTTGCCGTCAGGGTCACGTAGATAGGCGCCATAGAAATAGTCGTGATACTGCGAGCGCAGGCCAGGGGCACCTTCGTCTGTGCCGCCAAGTGCCAGTCCAACCGCATGAAACTGATCCACGAGCTCATGACTGCGCGCCCTGAAAGCGACCAGCGTACCGTTGCCATGAGTAGCCGCCTCCTCATTGTAAGGGCTGCATACAAGAAAGAGGATCGGCTCCTGCGGTGCGGCATAGCACAGCCACTGGGTTTCGCTGTCGTCGTCACCATGTCGATAAAGGCCGATGCAGCTCAAGAGTGCATCATAAAACTCTCTGGCCCGGACCAGGTCGTTACTTCCTACCATGACATGACTCAGCATGATTGTAGTGCTCCGGCATCTGCTGTTCTGGCAGGTATTGATTGGCACAACCGCGTGGCGGTCATTGTGGCGCATCATTATGATTGATTGAACGAACAATAACAGTGCCACGAAGGCTGGATCATTCCGGGTAGTAGCAAATGATCAGAAAGGCATTATGCCGGCGGCGGGAAAAGATGTTCGTGAAGGAAAAACCGCGGTTACCGTCTTTCAACGGTAACCGCGGCCAGCTTCCATGCTGATGAAAGCATTCCATGCCTCAGGCGATCCATGCACGGCGTGAATCCTTCCACACGACCAGACTATTCGTGCTGATCACAACGCGCTATAGCCCTTTCGTGAAAAAGGGAAGAATCTGGCACCGCCCATGAAACAACCCGGATTATTGATCCGGGTTATTAGCCGCGCTTCTCGTGGTATTGCCAATTGGCGCTCTCAGGTAAAAAACGACATGAGATCGCGAAGCAGTTGAAGGGTATTGCTGATGGCTTCTGCCATGAGGGTATCTCCGTGACAAGTGACTGATCGCTTTCGATAACGCCTGGTGTGACGGCAAACGGTCGATGGCCATGATCAAGGGCAGCCGGACCGTGAATTGCGTTCCGGGCACTGCTCTCGATGATCCATCGATGATCGACGAAGAATACGGAGCAGTGAAAATAGTATGGCGTGGTATCACGTCATCAGCGAGTGGAATGATATATAAAGTCGTCGCTGGCTCGCTGATAGCGGCTTGTGCCCAGAATGCCAGCCTCGGCGCGTTCGCCGTTTCTCTGTATGGCCTGGCAGATGATATCGGTCTGGCCGGTAAAGGGTCTCAGGCCCGTTCTGACAGCCGTTTCCAGCAGCGCGTAGCATACTCCGTTGTTAAAGGGCTCGAGCTCCTCATCGCTGTAGTGATGATCTCCCGAGTAGGTCAGTTCGACGCTGATATTTTCATCGGTCAGCGAGCGAACGTTATAGCCCACCAGCCGCTCATCCTTGACCATCCTGTCGAGCGTTTCGGTAAACGGCGCCTCGGGAAGTGCCTCGGCCCGTGCCATGGCAAGGCCACCCGACAGATAAAGACCGACCAGCACAAGTGCGGATAAAAAATTCCGGTTCATAACACCCTCGCTTTGGTGATGTACTAATATTCTGTCTGCTTTGGAACTAGACAGCTGTGCCGAAAAAAAGATGGCACAGGTTAAATTGGCGCCAGGTTAAATTCTTGCCTAGGCTGCAAAGTGCCTGTTTTCGAAAAGGAGAATTCGAAATGACGTTCAAGGGTATCGCTACTACCGCAGTACTTGCATCCGTTCTCGGACTGGCTGGTTGTTCCGGCAACGATGTACAAAATCAATCGCCCTACGCGCAGGCTGATGGTCGTTATCAGGGAACGCTGCCGTGTGCCGACTGTGCCGGAATCAAGACCAATCTTGAAGTCCGCAATCAGGACAACACTGGTGCAAGCTTTACGCTGGACAGCACGCGTCTGGGACAGAGTGAAAAGCCGCTGCGTACTCAGGGTCAGGTGCTGATCAAGGAAAACGTGGGACCCAACAGCTATCCGCTGGTCTATGAATTGAAAAACGGTCAGGGCAACACCATCTATAACCTGCTGCCGGTAGGTAATGGTGACATGCGTCTGCTGGATCGTAATTATTCACGTATCGATTCCAGTGACAACCTGACACTCAAGCGCATTAATTGATAAGTGTTTGAGTCTCGATAACCCGGCCCTCGTGGCCGGGTTTATTGTAGGTACCAACGATTTGTACAGGAGATTGATATGGGTGATCTGTCTGAAGAAATGAGGATGCCGACCGCGTGTCCTGAATGTGGCAGTCATAGCGTTCGCCTGTCAGAAGTTAAAAACCCGGCCGACAAGGTATTCTGCTCATCGTGCAACACCGTGCGCGGACAGTATGCGGATCTGCAGAAAGAGCTTCAGAACAAGCCAAAAAGCGAAGCTGAACAGCTTCTGGAAGAAGTGGTCAACAAAAAGAGCGATGCCCCGGATCAGTCGTCATAATCCGGCGAATGTCCTGATCGTTCACACCGTATTAAAAAGGCCCGCTTCCATGGAAGCGGGCCTTTGCGTTGATGGGCGACCGGGATCAGCTTTTGATGCCGCCCCAGTTGCGGCGATGGCAGTCACACTCGCTGTTCTGACAGGGCTGATTGTCCGGATGCGACGACGCGCAGGCTTCGCAGCAAAAGGATTTGCCGTTGACCACGGGCGCGGTATCGGGAACGACGCACTCGCAGTAAGTGCAGTCACAGATGCGTTGTGTCATGAAAGACTCTCCTTTTATGAGACAGTAAGGGTTGCATATCCTGTCTCAAGCATAGGCCATCAGGGGCCGGGTGTGCCCTGAATGCTAGCCCATGAAGGCATTGGCAACGAAAAGCCCTGCAAGCGCTGTTACCCAACCAAGCGTGGTCGGCACGGACACCACCAGCATCTGATGTTTGGCGTTCTTGACCCCCAGCATGCGGTTGACCACCCAGAAATAGCTGTCGTTGAAGTAGCTGAAAAACAGCGCGCCAAGACAGGCTGCCTGAGCGGCAAGCACCATGTTGACCTCCGGCATGGCAGACAGGATCGGCGCTGAAATGGAGGCACCTGTAATCATCGACACCGTGCCGCTCCCCTGAGCAAAGCGCACCAGTGTGGCAATGATGAAGGGGATCAGAAACGCCGGCAGGGCCAGCGAGGCCACCTGAGTGCCGATATAGTCCCCTGCGCCACTGGCCCGCAGCACCGCCCCCAGAGCGCCGCCGGCGCCGGTCACCAGCAAAATGATGCCGGCACTTTCCACCCCCTTTTCCAGATGGCCCAGAACATCTTCGCGCGGCATCTTCGGCACCAGCCCATAGACGGCCACCAGTACCCCGATGCCCACGGCAATGACCGGGTTGCCAAAAAAGGTGATCAGCTGCCCGATCAATGAGGATTCAATGTCCAGCGTGTCACTGGCACCGGCCACGGCACTGAACAGTGTATTAAGAAAAATCAGGCCGATCGGCAGTGCGATGGGCAGTACAGAGCGCAGCAGAGAGGGCAGTTCATGCTCGTCAAGCTGCGGCGTTTCGCTGTCACTTGCGGCAAGGCTCAGACCCTTACCCGTATCGCGCTCGATCATGGTCTCGATGCGTGGGCCCATGATGCGCGCGTAAAGCACCATCACGATCAGCGCCGGCGTGGTGAACACAAGCCCCCAGGCAATCATCAGGCCGATATCGATACCGAAAATGCCCGCGACCCCCAGCGGCCCGGGCGTCGGCGGTACGGCGCTGTGGGTCACGATCAACCCCGAGCCCAGCGCGATCCCCAGGGTCAGGACCGAGCGCCCGCTGTTGCGCGCGAGCGCCCGTACCAGCGGGTTAAGGATGACGTAGGCCGAGTCACAAAAGATCGGAATCGAGACGATATAG
The DNA here is from genome assembly GCF_977968315.1 of Kushneria sp. EE4. The sequence continues at coordinate 1,703,669 of NZ_OZ386212.1, read as the reverse complement.
CCGGTCAACGCCATCGCCCAGTCTTCGCGCTCCTTGCCCAGCAGACGCAGGATGCTGCGCGCCAGACGCTGTCCGGCACCGGACACCTCCAGAATACGGCCCATCATGACGCCAAACCCGATGACCAGACCGATGGTGGCCAGCGTCGCTCCGAACCCGGTGGTAATGGCACCGATGACTTCATTGGCCGGCATGCCGCCGATCAAACCAGCGAGAGAGGCTGCCGCGACCAGCGCCAGCAGCGCATGCACGCGGGTTTTCAACACCAGAAAAATCATCACAAAGATGGCAATGCCCAGCCCGATAATGACCTGGGGGCCCGCAGCAGTAGCTTCCGTCATGACAGTTCACTCCAGAGGGAGAGCATCGCCCGGATTACCGGGCGATGAGGGATCAGGCATTCTGATCGGCCAGGTAGTGCTGGTGGGCGCGGATGATGTCATCAAAGCTGTCGTCAACGTCAAAGCCCAGTGACAGGGCGAACCGGTTGTCAAACAGCGGCGCCCAGCTGTAGACGATCGACTCGATTTGCGCGTCACGCTCGTAACGAATCAGTGCCGCCGCCTCCGGTCCGGCCACACGCGCCAGACTCTCGACCATCTCTTTGACCTGAATCGACATGCCCGGCAGATTGACGGTGCGACAGTTCCCCATGCGCTCGCCATCAAGTGACAGCGCATGGGCGAGGTTATTGATGATGGTTTCCGGCGAGCAGATCCAGATGGCAAATTCCGGGTCGATCGGACAGATCGCCTCTTCCCCATTAAGCGGCTCGCGAATAATCGAGCTGGCAAAGGAGGAGGCCGCCCGGTTGGGCCGCCCGGGACGCACCACGATGGTTGGCAGACGACACACCCGCCCGTCGACAAAACCGCGGCGGCTATAGTCATTGACCAGTAGCTCCCCCATGGCCTTTTGCGTGCCGTAGGAAGAAAGGGGTTGTGGCGCGGTCTGCTCGGTCAGCGGCGAGGGCATGCCGGGGCCGAAGACGGCCAGCGAACTGCTGAACAAGAATCGGATGTTGCCCCCGCGCTGGCGGCAGGCCTCCAGCAGCGCGCGGGTGGCATCGAAATTGACCCGCATGCCCTCATCGAATTCCGCCTCGGCATGCGAGCTGACAATGGCCGCCAGATGACATACGGCGATCGTGTTATCGCGAAAGGCCCGCTCGATGACGTCAGGGTCGCTGATATCGCCGACCACGGAATCAATCCGATCGTCCGCTACCGGGCAGGGCGCCAGATCAAGGCTGGTGACATGGCTGATGGGCTGGCCGTCGAGCGTGCCCTGCTCGAGCAACTTCGCGGCCAGCCGTGCGCCCAGAAACCCGGCCGCGCCGGTGATGATGATATGCATTGCCTGCTCCCTGTCGTTGGTTGTCAGACAGCCCTGTAAAAAGCTATCCGGGTCTACCGGTTAACGAGCGTTGTCAATGAAGCGCTCACCGTGATCGAGCGATATCATTCAAACGAGGTATTGAGTGTTTCCCGTTTTTTTGTAATGTTGTCTGACAACTATCGGGCAGAGCAATATGGTCATTGGTCGAACAGGGATTGCTGATACGTCGATGTTATTGGCGTGGCAGTTGCAACGAGGTGATGCACACCATGGCTGATGCGTTATCGGATCGGACGCCCGGATTTGCCGAGCAGATGGCCCGTGCTCTGACGCGTGCCATCCATACCGGTGAACTGCGTGCCGGTGATCGCCTGCCCACCGAGGCGGCGCTGGGCCGGCAGTACGACGTCAGCCGCTCGGTCGTGCGCGAAGCGATCTCGGTGCTGCGCAGTGCCGGGCTTGTGGTCTCAAGGCGGGGCAGCGGCAGTTTTGTCGCCGATGAGCCACAGGTGTCGCTGGTGCAGGCGCTGCCCGGTGGCTCGCTGGCCTCGGTGCTGCATCTGCTGGAGCTGCGCCGCGCGCTGGAAGGCGAGGCGGCCTTTCATGCCGCGACGCGCTGTTCGCGCTCGCAGCTGCGTCGGCTGCGCAATGCCATGGTTGAAATCGACGAGGCCGTCGAGGCCGGCGAATCCGGCGTCGATCAGGACATGGCCTTTCATCGCGCCATCGCCGAGGCCTCGAACAACGAGTATTTCATCACGGTGCTGGATTTCTATACCCGCTTTTTGCATCAGGCCATCGGGCTGACCCGGCGAAACGAGGCGCGTCGCGAAACGTTCGTGGCCGAAGTGATCCGCGAACACGACGCGATCATCGACGCCATCGCCGCCGGGGACGGCGCCCGCGCTCGGCAGGCGGCCTGGTGGCACATGGATCAGGCGCGCCGCCGGCTCAACGACATTCCCTCGTCGCTGATCGAGGGGTTCGAGCAGGCCTGCAGCAACCATCAGAACTAACCACACAAGGCAGCATGAATATGGCGGACAGGCTCAGAGCAGGGGTGATCGGGCTGGGATCGATGGGGCTGGGCATGGCCACCTCGCTCATTCGAGGTGGTTTCGAGACACAGGGATGCGACATCAACCCGCAGGCGCTCGAGACGCTGGCCGGGGCCGGCGGCACACCGGTACAAAGCCCGGCCGAAATGGGTAGCGGCGTGGATATCGTCTTTCTGGTGGTGGTCAACGCTGATCAGATGCGCCAGGTGCTTTTTGGTGATAACGGTCTTGCAACGACGCTCGCGCCCGGCAGCATCGTAGTGGGCTGTGCCACTGCCGCACCGGAGGCCGTGATTGCACTGGCCGATGAGTTGGCCGCGCAGGATATTCACTATCTTGATATTCCCATCTCCGGTGGTTCGGTCAAATCCGCCGCCGGCGAGCTGACGCTGATGGCCGCCGGCCCCGCCGAAGTATTCGAACGAGCCCAGCCGGCACTGGATGCGATCGCCGCCACCATTTTTCGCCTCGGCGAGGCGCCGGGACAGGGCTCGCAGGTCAAACTGGTCAATCAGCTGCTGGCGGGGGTGCATATTGCCGCGGCGGCCGAGGCGATGGCCTACGGCATCAAAAGCGGCTGTGATCCGCAAACGCTGTATGAGGTGATCACCCAAAGCGCCGGCAACTCCTGGATGTTTGAAAACCGCGTGCCGCACATTATCGACGGCGATTACACCCCACGCTCGGCGGTGGATATCTTCGTCAAGGACCTGGGGCTGGTGCACGACACCGCCCGCGCTGACCGATTCCCGCTGCCGATGACCGCCCAGGCGCTGACCATGTTCAGTCAGGCTTCTTCCATGGGGTTTGGTCGCGAGGATGACGCCGGTGTCGTACGTATCTTCCCGGGAATCGATCTGCCCACCCGTGCTGCCAACGACTAATTCTGCCAACCAGGGAGAGCCCCATGCCATTGCTGGGCTGTATTGCAGATGACTTTACCGGTGCCACCGATCTGGCCAGTCAGCTGGTCAGTATCGGCATGCGTACCGTGCAGACCATCGGCGTCCCCGATGAGGGGCTGGCCGACGAGCTGAAAGACGTTGATGCCGTGGTGGTCGCACTCAAGAGCCGCACCATTGCCTCGGGTGATGCGATATCGCAGTCACTGGCAGCGCTTGAATGGCTTCAGGCCCGCGGCTGCGAACAGTTCTACTTCAAGTACTGCTCCACCTTTGACTCCACTGCCGAGGGCAACATCGGTCCGGTCACCGATGCGCTGATGAGCGCGCTCAAGGTGCCCTTTACCGTGGCCTGTCCGGCACTGCCGGCCAATCGTCGAACGGTCTACAACGGCTACCTGTTTGCGGGTGGGGTGCCGCTCAATGAAAGCGGCATGCAGGACCACCCGCTGACCCCCATGACGGACGCCAACCTGGTGCGCGTCATGGGCAGCCAGACCCGTCACCAGGTCGGGCTGGTGGATATCGATTGCATACGCCAGGGGAGCCAGGCGGTACGTCATCGCTTTGATGCGCTGCAGGCGGACGGCGTTGGCGTGGCGATTCTCGACGCCATCGAGCAGCGCGATCTGGAAACGCTGGGCGAGGCATGTCGTGATCTCAAGCTTGTCACCGCGGGCTCCGGTCTGGCGCTGGGCCTTCGCACGCGCTGGGCGGATCAATTGACCGGCGAACGTGCCGCCGAACTGCCGGCCGTTTCGGGTCGTGAAGCCATTCTGAGCGGCAGCTGCTCAAGGGCGACGCTGGCTCAGGTGGAGCACGCCAGGGCGCACTATCCCCATTACCGCCTCGACGCCCTGACGCTGGCCGAAGACTATCAAAGCCAGATCGACGAGGCGCTGGCACTGGCGCGTGAGCATCTCGGTCAGTCGCCTGTACTGATCTATGCCAGTGCGTCTCCCGACAATGTCAAAAAGGCGCAGCAGACGCTGGGCGTGCAGGAAGCCGGCGAGATCGTCGAGCGGGCGCTGGGAGAGATCGCCGCGACGCTGGTCAGTGAACTGGGCGTGCGCCGCCTGCTGGTCGCCGGGGGGGAAAGCTCCGGCGCCGTGGTCAGTGCGCTCAACGTGAAAGGCCTTCAGATTGGACCGAGTATCGATCCGGGGGTGCCCTGGACCGTCACGCTGGGCAGCAGTGAGCGGCTTGCGCTGGCGCTCAAGTCGGGCAATTTCGGCGGTGAAGACTTCATGACAAAGGCCTGGGAGAGCATGCCATGAGCCATATCAATACCCACTCGGAAGAAAATCGCCTGCGCGAGGAGATCAGCGAGATCGGGCGCGCCTTTCGCCAGCTGGGCATGGCGCCCGGCACTTCCGGCAATATCAGCGCCAAATGCGACGGCGGCTGGCTGATGACGCCCACCAATGCGAGCCTGGGCGCGCTGGACCCGGCCGAGATCTCGATGCTCGACTGGGACGGCAATCTGATCTCCGGCAAGCCGCCGACCAAGGAGTCCTTTCTCCACCGCGCCTTCTATGAGTCGCGTGAGGAGGCCGGCGGCGTCATCCATCTGCACTCGACCTACGCCTCGGCGGTCTCCTGCCTCAAGGGCCTGGACGAGCGCTCCTGTATCCCGCCGATCACGCCCTATTTCGTGATGCGCGTGGGCCGTCTGCCGCTGTTGCCCTATTTCCAGCCCGGCGACCCGGCGATGGGCGAGGCCGTGCGTGACTACGCCCCGGATTACAGCGCCGTACTGCTGGCCAACCACGGCCCGGTAGTCGCGGGCAAGAGTCTGGAAGCGGCGAGCAACGCCATCGAGGAGCTCGAGGAGACCGCGCGTCTTTTTCTGCTGCTCCAGGGTCGGCAGATCAATACCCTGGATGAAGCGCAGATCGACGGTCTGCGCCAGCAATTCGGCGCCCGCTGGTAGGGGCTGCGTCCCGGCGCCTGCGGGCGCCGGGCCATGACTGCCTGTTGTCATCCATTTTCCCTCAAGGAGCCCGCATGCCGCGTTTTGCTGCCAACCTCACCATGATGTTCAACGAAGTCGCCTTCATGCAACGCTTTGAACAGGCCGCCCGCCAGGGTTTTGAAGCGGTGGAATATCTCTTTCCCTACGCCTTTGACCCCGATGAGATTGCCCGGGAGCTCAAGCGCCACGATCTCAAGCAGGTGTTGTTCAATCTGCCCGCCGGCGACTGGGACGCCGGCGAGCGCGGGCTTGCCGCGCTGCCCGGGCGCGAAAACGAGTTTCGTGACAGCGTCGAGACGACGATTCGTTACGCCCGGGCGCTGAACTGCCCGAGGGTGCACGCCATGGCCGGGGTGGCCGACGAAGAAGCGGACCTCGCGGCCATGCAGGCGACCTATCTGGACAACATCCGCTTTGCCGCGCGACGACTCCAGCAGGAGGGCATTACGCTGCTGCTCGAGCCGATCAACAGCCGCGACATGCCCGGCTACTTCATCAACTATCAGCATGAAGCGCATGACGTGATCGAGACGCTGGGCGAGCCCAATGTGCAGGTACAGATGGACTTCTATCACACCCAGATCATGGAAGGGGACATCTGGGAAACCTTCCGGGAGTACCGCGAAGGCGTCGGCCATATCCAGATTGCCGGCGTGCCCGAGCGACACGAGCCCGACAGCGGTGAGGTCAACTACGCCTGGCTTTTTGAGCAGCTCGACCAGGCCGGTTTCGAGGGCTGGCTGGGCTGTGAGTACAAGCCCCGCGGTGAGACAGCCGCAGGGCTTGGGTGGTTTGCGTCCTGGCGTCGGAGCTAACGTCAGAGCAGTCGGGGGCTATCGGCCGGCGGTTCAGTCGCCTCTGGTCAGGCTGAGCATCGAGCCCTCCCTTTCGGCGGCAATATGCCAGGCAAGCGCTTTTTCCAGGCAGTGCGGCGTATGGCCGCCGCGCTGGCACGCTTCACTGAAATACTCCCGCAGCGCCGGACGATAGAGCGGGTCGGCGCAGTGCTCGATGATGACCCCGGCACGCTCGCGCGGGGCCAGACCGCGCAGGTCGGCCAGACCATGCTCGGTGACCAGGATATCGACATCGTGTTCATTGTGATCCACGTGACTGACGAAGGGCACCAGGCTTGAAAGCGCGCCATTTTTGGCCGTCGATTTGGTAATGAATATCGACAGGTGGCCGTTGCGGGCAAAGTCGCCCGACCCGCCGATGCCGTTCATCATTTTGGTACCGTTGACGTGGGTCGAGTTGACGTTGCCGTAGATGTCGGCCTCCAGCGCGGTATTGATGCCAATAATCCCCAGGCGCCGCACGATGCCCGGGTGGTTCGACATCTCCTGCGGGCGCAGCACGATACGGTCACGGTAGTCGGCCAGATGCGGCCAGATTCTCTGTCCGCACTCTTCGGAAAGCGTGATCGAACTGCCCGAGGCAAAGGTCATCTTGCCGCTGTCTAGCAGGTTGAACGTGCTGTCCTGCAACACCTCCGAGTACATGGTGAGATCTTCAAACGGCCCTTCCATCAATCCGTTGAGCACGGCATTGGCCATGGTGCCGATGCCGGCCTGCAACGGCATCAGCGAGGGCGGCAGACGGCCCACCTCCACCTCATGATCGAAAAAGCCGATCAGATGATCGGCAATGCGCTGGGTATCTTCATTGGGAATGCCGACGGTGGACGGGCTGTCCTGGCCTTCGGTCAGAACGATGGCGGCAATTTTGGCCGGATCGATAGGGATGTGGTCCACGCCGATGCGGGTGCTGGCATCCACCACCGGAATGGGCTGGCGGGCCGGACGCATCTGGGGAATGTAGATGTCATGCAGGCCGATCAGCGCCTCGGGCGTGGAAAGATTGAGCTCCACGATCACCTTGTCGGCCAGAATGGCAAAGCTTGCCGAGTTGCCCACCGAGGCCGTGGGAATGATGCCGCCGTCTTCGGTAATGGCGCAGGCCTCGATCACGGCCACATCGATGTTGCCCAGCTGCTTGTTGCGCAGCTGTTCGACCGTTTCAGAGAGATGCTGATCAATGAACATTACCTCGCCGCGGTTGATGGCGGCGCGGAGCGTGGCATCGACCTGAAAGGGCATGCGGCGCGACAGCACCCCGGCTTCGGTCAGATGGCGGTCGATGTCATTGCCCAGTGACGCCCCGGTCATCAGGCTGATCTTCAACGGTTCCTTTTGGGCCCGGCGCGCCAGCGCCAGCGGCACATCCTTGGTTTCCCCGGCACGGGTAAAGCCGCTCATGCCGACAATCATGCCATCCTGAATCAGTTCGGCAGCCTCATCAGCACTCATGAGACGTGATTCCCACCCCTTCAACTGACAGCGTTCGCTGGCGGTTGCTTTCATGCAGAGACTCCCTTTCAGGTCATTCCGATCGATGGCGCAGGTCGCGCATCCCTTCAATGTACAGCGCTGATATCAAACACTAAACGCTTAAAAAGAAAGGATATGTGTCGCAGGTCAAAAAGCAGGCGCGCGGCATGAAAAAAGGCCCCCGCGGGGGCCCTGGCAAGCTGCTTGTGGTTTACAGCATCTCCCTTTTGGGGCCGGTTCTGACATGGGTGGTGTAGAGCGTCAGCCCCGTGAAGGCCAGCCCCCCGGCCAGGTTGCCCAGCACGGTGGGAATTTCGTTCCACCACATGTAGTCCCAGACCGAGAAGTCACCGCCCATGATCAGTGCCGAGGGAAAGAGAAACATGTTAACGATCGAGTGCTCAAAGCCCATGTAGAAAAAGAGCATGATCGGCATCCACATGGCGATGACCTTGCCGCTGACCGAGGTGGAGATCATCGCGCCCACCACGCCCATCGACACCATCCAGTTGCACAGCATGCCGCGCATGAAAATGGTGACCCAGCCGGCCAGCCCGTGTTCGGCGTAGCCCAGAGTGCGCGCCTTACCGATGCTGGCGATCCGGTCGCCGATCTCGCCCGGGGCGATGGAGAAACCGTAGGTGAGGATAAAGGCCATCATGAAGGCCACCGTCAGTGCGCCGGCCAGATTGCCCAGAAACACCCAGCCCCAGTTGCGCAGAATACCCTTGGGGGTAACGCCCGGGCGGCGATCCAGCAGCGCCAGCGGGGTAAGCATGAACACGCCCGTGAGCAGATCAAAGCCCATCAGGTAGAGCATGACAAACCCGACCGGGAAGAGCATCGCGCCCACCAGCGGCTGGCCGGTCTGTACCGTAATGGTCACGGCAAAGGCCGCGGCCAGTGACAGGATGGCGCCCGCCATGAAGGCGCGAATCAGCGTGTCGCGGGTGGACATCGAAATCTTTGACGCGCCGGAGTCCACCATCCTGGTGACGAACTCCGCAGGGGTCAGATAGGACATGGTATGGCCTCGGGTGGTGTTGTTATGCCATGTGTCGGGTACTGGCGTGCCTGACCCCGCAGGCGCTGCGGGGTCAGGCAAGCCGAGGAGAGCGTTGCGGTCTTAATCAATGACGACGTGATCGCCCTCGAGTCGTACGTCATAGGTCGCCAGACGCACCTGATCGTCTTCCAGGCAGACGCCGTCGGTGAGGCGGAAATGCTGCTTGTAGATGGGCGAGGCGACCACCAGCTCGCCGCCCTTGTCGCCGATAATGCCGCGACCGATCACGTTGGCGCGGGAAAACGGGTCATGGTGGTCGATGCCAAACACCTCCGGGGCGCTGTGGCGGTCGCGCCCATGGGGCAGATAGAACAGCGCAATCTGGCGGCCTTCGTGCAGGGCGACCACGCCCGAATAGTCGACCAGATCGCGGACACCACACAGGACCTGTGTTGCGTTGTTAACAGCGGTTGCAGTGCTCATCAGCGGATCTCCACGGCAAGGGACTGAACCTCGTTTTCACGAGCAGGGCGGGGCTGGTCGCGCTCGGTGACATTGACGATATCCGGGTCACCGCAGCGGTCGTTAACAAAGGTGCGAAAGCGCTTGAGCTTTTCCGGGTCCTTCAGCGCGTTGGCCCACTCGCACTCATAGGTCTCCACGATGTGGTGCATCTGGCGCTCAAGCTCGTCACCCAGTTCCAGGCTGTCGTCGATGACCACCTCCTTCAAAAAGTCGAGGCCGCCTTCCAGGCTTTCCCGCCACACCGAGGTGCGCTGCAGCTTGTCGGCGGTGCGCACGTAGAACATCAGGAAACGATCGATGTATCGAATGAGCGTGGCGCTGTCGATATCGGTAGCAAAGAGCTCGGCGTGGCGCGGGCGCATGCCGCCGTTGCCGCACACGTACAAATTCCAGCCGGCCTCGGTGGCGATCACGCCGATATCCTTGCCCTGGGCCTCGGCGCATTCCCGGGTGCAGCCCGATACGCCCATCTTGACCTTGTGCGGCGTGCGCAGGCCCTTGTAGCGGTGCTCGAGTTCCAGTGCCATGGCGACACTGTCCTGCACGCCGTAGCGACACCAGGTGTTGCCCACGCAGGACTTCACCGTGCGCAGTGACTTGCCATAGGCGTGGCCGGTTTCAAAGCCGGCATTGATCAGCTCTTCCCAGATGTCCGGCAGCTCGTGGAGCTCGGCCCCAAAGAGATCAATACGCTGACCACCGGTGATCTTGGTGTAGAGATCATATTTTCTGGCCACTTCCCCCAGTGCGACCAGCTTGTCGGGGGTGATCTCGCCGCCGGCGACCCTGGGCATGACCGAGTAGGTGCCGTTTTTCTGCATGTTGGCCATGAAGGTGTCGTTGGTGTCCTGCAGCGCCACGTTCTGCGGGTCCATGATCGGCTGGTTCCAACAGGTAGCGAGAATCGAGCCGATGGTCGGCTTGCAGATATCGCACCCCAGTCCGTGGCCGTGCTTTTCCAGCAGTTCGTCAAAGGAGGTGATCCCCTCGACGCGCACCATGGCGTAGAGCGCCTGGCGGGTGTACTGAAAGTGCTCGCAGAGGCTTTTGTCCACTTCCATGCCGCGGGACTCGAGCTCGTGCTCGAACACCTGCTTGAGCAGTGCCGCACAGCCGCCGCAGCCGGTGCTGGCCTTCGTCTCGATCTTGAGCGCGGCAATATCGGCGCAGCCCTCGTCGACGGCCCGGCAGATCGCGCCCTTGGTGACGTTGTGACACGAGCAGACCATGGCGGTGTCGGGCAGGGCATCGGCACCCAGCATCGGTGCGCCGCCTTCGCTTTGCGGCAGAATCAGGGCGGCCGGATTCTCGGGCAGGTCGATGCCGTTCTGTACGTACTGCAGCAGGGTGTCGTAGTAGCTGTTATCGCCGACCAGAATCGCGCCCAGCGCCTTTTTACCATCGCTTGAGACCACCAGGCGGCGATAGCCGTTGCCGGCTTCATCAATCCAGCGATAGCTCTTCGACCCTTCGGTAGTGCCGAAGGCGTCCCCGATCGAACCCACATCGACACCCAGCAGCTTGAGCTTGGTCGACATGTCCACACCGCTGAAGGGCTCGCACACATCGGTGAGACAACCGGCGACGGTGCGGGCCATGGTGTAGCCCGGCGCCACCAGACCGAAGGTCTGCCCGTTCCACAGGGCACACTCGCCGATGGCAAAGATTTCCGGATCCGAGGTGCGACAGGTCTCATCGATCACGATGCCGCCGCGCTCGCCGATCTCCAGGCCGCAGTCGCGGGCCAGCTGATCCTGCGGGCGAATGCCGGCGGAAAAGAGCACCAGGTCGGTATCAAGATGTTCGCCGCCCTGGAAATTCATCCGGTAGGCGTAGTCATCCCCCGGCGTGGCCACGATCTCTTCGGTGGCCTGTCCGGTGTGGACGCCCACGCCCAGCGCCTCGATGCGTTCGCGCAGGGCGGTGCCGCCCTGGTCGTCCAGCTGGACCGGCATCAGGCGCGGGGCAAACTCCACCACGTGGGCTTCAAGGCCCAGCGACTTGAGGGCGTTGGCGGCTTCCAGCCCCAAGAGGCCACCGCCGATCACCACGCCGCGGCGGGCGTTGGCGGCGTGGTCGCGAATGGCGTCAAGATCATCCAGGGTGCGATAGACCAGCCTGGCCTGCGGATGTTCGCTGACGTCCGGGCCGGGAATCGGCGGCACAAAGGGGTAGGAACCGGTGGCGATGATCAAGCTGTCGTAGGGCAGGCGTCCATCGGCGGTGAGGATCTCACCCCGGTCGCGATCGATCTGCGTGATACGCACGCCCAGATGCAGCGAGACGCCGTGCGTTGCGTGCAGATCGGCCTCCCCGAGGGCGAGGGCGTCGGCGTCCTTGCCGGAGAAATACTCCGACAGGTGCACGCGGTCATAGGCGCGGTAGCGCTCATCACCGAAGACGTGAATCTGATAGTGCTGTGTGGCGCCGCGTTCGATCAGCTGCTCGACGCAGTGATGGCCCACCATACCGTTGCCGATGATAACGAGCTGCTTTTTCTCGGGGTGAATCGTCAGGTCCTGCATGATCAGGCAGCCTCCTCAAGCTGTTGGGTGGCATCCGCGGCGCCAAAAATCAGCGTGTCGCGACAGGGCGTGAGATCGCCCTTGTCCACGCTCTGGCGGAAATACCAGGGGCCATCGCGGGTGTCGCCGTAGAGCACGGCGCCGACAAGTCGGTTGTTGCGCACAATCAGGCGGCGATAGTCGCCGTAGTTGGCGTCGAGATAGCGCAGCACCTCGTCACCGGGTTCGGGCGCCAGCGCGCCGAAGGCGTAAAGCTCAACGCCGCTGACCTTGAGCCGGGTGGCGCTGGGCGTCAGGACGTAGCGCCGGTCACCGCCGCAGAGCCGGTCGGCCAGTACCTCGACCTGGGCCCAGATGGGATCGACCAGGCCAAAGGTGGTGCGCTCGAACTCGCAGCACTCGCCCAGCGCCATGATGGCCTCGTCACTGGTGGTCAGGGTGTCATCCACACGGATGGCCCGATCGCCTGCCAGGCCCGCCGTCAGACCGAGCTCGGCGTTGGGCACGATGCCGGCGGCGACCACCACCAGCCCGGCGGCCAGATGTTCGCCGTCATCGAGCACGACACCGGAGACGCGGGTGCCATCAACGCTGTCATAGGCGACAGGGTGGCGCCCCACACGCAGCGCCAGGCCACGGCCCTGGAGCTCGCTGGCCAGCAGCTCGGCGGCCCGGTCATCCAGCTGGCGGTTCATCAAATGTGACGCGCGGTGGACCACGGTGACCTCAAGGCCGCGCTTTCGAAGGCCTTCGGCCGCCTCGAGCCCCAGCAGCCCACCGCCGATCACCACCGCGTGGCGGGTGTGATCTTCGGCCGCCATCAGCGAGCTCACATCCGCGGTGGTGCGAAAGCCGTGGATGCCGCCAAGTTCGGCACCGGGCAGTTCGAAAAGGCGCGCGCGCGAGCCGGTGGCGATGATCAGGCGGTCATAGTCGTGGCGCTCGCCCTGATCATCGATGATCTGCTGCGCCGCTTGATCAATGGCGGTAATGCGTCGACCACAGTGCAGCGTAATGTGGTGGGCCTTGAACCAGTCGCGGTCGCGCAGGGCAATGGCGGCCTCATCCACCTCGCCGGCCAGCATGGGCGAAAGCAGGATGCGGTTGTAGGCGGGGCTGGGCTCATCGCCGAACACATGAATGTTTTGCGGCCGCTCGGGCCGGGCCACCAGCGCTTCCAGCAGGCGCTGGGTGGCCATGCCATTGCCGATAATGAGCACGCGTTGGTCGGTGATGGCCTGTGGGGTGGCATTGTTCGTTGTCATGGTCGACCTCCCGGCGTGATGGATTGTCGATAGCGCAGATAACGCTGGGCCAGGTGCGCGGTTAGTGGAGCCTGTCTGTCATCAAGCGAACGCCGTGCCAGAAAAGCCGATGCCTTTTGAATTCAGTCGCCTTTGGGCGGTGAGAAAACGTGCAGGCCATGCCGAATTTCGCCCGCAGCGGGCAACAATAGTGCGACGCGTTGGCCGCTCGGCCCTTGTTTGGTGCATCCAGTAATACCCGGCCGGAGCGTCTCGAGTGCCGGGTGCGCCAGCCTCTTCCTCCCACGGTAAAAACCGCTGGCTGGCCTGAATATTGCTCGATCAGGCTATCAGCAGTGGCCGCACCCTTTTTTGATAAGCGTCAGGTTTTGCTCATCGCTCGAGCGCGGCGTTAAAGGGTTGAGACGTACAGCGCCCGAGCGGTCGGCGTGGGCGCCTGTCAGGGAGAGAAGCCTTATGGAAACGAAAACCACCTGCCCGTACTGCGGGGTGGGCTGCGGTGTGGTGGCCCAGCATGACAGCAAGCGTTGTGACACGCTCGCGGGCGTGACGGGGGACAAGACGCACCCGGCCAACCAGGGCCGACTCTGCGTCAAGGGCTCGGCGCTGGCGCAAACGCTGGGGCACGAGGGGCGGCTGATGCGCCCTCGAATTGACGGGCATGAGGTCAGCTGGGAGAGGGCGCTTTCCGAGGTGGCTTCTCGGCTGGGTGACATTCGCTCGCAGTATGGCGGCGGTGCCATCGCGGGCTATCTCTCCGGGCAGCTTTTGACCGAGGACTATTTTATTGCCAACAAGTTCTTCAAGGGCTTTGTCGGCACGCCGCACGTGGATACCAATTCAAGGCTGTGCATGGCCTCGGCGGTGGCAGGCTACAAGCGCGCCCTGGGCGCAGACGCGGTGCCCTGCTGCTATGAGGATCTGGAAGAAGCGGAGCTGGTGGTGCTGACCGGCAGCAATCTGGCCTGGAACCATCCAGTGCTCTATCAGCGCCTGCGCACGGCCAAAAGCCGCAATCCCCTGATGAAGATCGTGGTCATCGACCCGCGGGTGACCGATACCTGCGAGCTGGCCGATCTCTTTTTGCAGATCGCCCCGGGCAGCGATATCGCGCTCTTCAACGGTCTGCTGCGCTATATGGCCGGCAAGGGCAGGCTGGATCGTGATTTTATCGAGCAGCACACCGAAGGCTTCGATGAAGCGCTGGCCGCGGCGCAGCAGGAGGTGCCGGACATCGACACCGCCGCCGAGCGGTGCGGCGTCGAAGCCGAGCGGCTGGAAACCTTCTACTACTGGTTTGCCACTCAGCTGCATGTGGTGACGCTTTACTCGCAGGGGGTCAACCAGTCGAGCAGCGGCACCGATCGGGTCAATTCGATCATCAACGCGCATCTGGCCGGCGGCAGTATCGGCCTGCCGGGAGCCGGGCCCTTTTCGATTACCGGTCAGCCCAACGCCATGGGTGGGCGCGAGGTCGGCGGCCTGGCCAACCAGCTGGCGGCGCACATGGATTACCACACCCCCGGCGCGCTGGATCGGGTCACGCGCTTCTGGACCACGCCCAACCTCGTGCCCACGCTGCCTGACGGACCCGGCCACAAGGCGCTGGCGCTGATCGAGTCGATCGAGCGCGGCGAGATTCAGGCGCTGTGGATCATGGCCACCAATCCGCTGGTCAGCCTGCCGGATGCCAACCGGGTGCGCGCGGCCATTCAAAAGTGCCCGCTGGTGATTGTCTCTGAATGCGTGGCACGCAATGACACTCTGGAACATGCCGATATTATCCTGCCGGCCAGCGGCTGGGCGGAGAAGGACGGCACCGTGACCAACTCCGAACGGTGTATCTCGCGCCAGCGCGGGATATTGCCGCCCCCGGGCGAGGCGCGCCACGACTGGTGGATCATCTGTGAAGTGGCTCGTCACATGGGCTTTGGCGAGGCCTTCGACTATTGCAGCGTGCACGAGATATTTGACGAGCATGCCAGGCTTTCAGGCTTTGAAAACGATCCGCAGGCCACCCCGGAGAGCGGCTATCGCCTGTTTGATATCTCCGGGCTGGCGGGGATGGATCGCGCTCGCTATGACGCGCTCGCGCCGATTCAGTGGCCGGTCAATGCCGGCGCGCCGCAGGGCACGGCGCGACTTTTTGAGAACGCGCGCTTCATGACGCCCAATGCCCGGGCAAGACTGATCGCGGTGTCTTCCAGCGCCACAATTCAACAGCCGACAAGGGAGACGCCACTGTTACTGAACACCGGGCGCATTCGCGATCAGTGGCACACCATGACCCGCACTGCCAGGGCGCCGCGGCTCATGCATCACCGCAGCGAGCCCTTTATCGAGGTGCACCCGGACGCGGCGCGCGACGCCGGCGTGACGGACGGGCAGCTCGCCCGGCTTCACAATGCGCTGGGCGAGTATTTTGGTCGGGTGCGCGTCACCACCGCCCAGCCGCGGGAATCGCTTTTCGTGCCCATTCACTGGAACGATCAGTTCGCCCATCAGGCGCGGGCTTCCGCGTTGATCAAAGCCGTCTGTGATCCGGTCTCCGGTCAGCCCGAGTCCAAGCAGGGGCGCGTGGCGCTGTCACCGGTCGCTGCGCAGTGGGAGGCCTGTCTGCTGTTGGGACATGATGCGCGGGCGCCGCTGGAGGAGAGCGACTGGTGGGCACGTATCCCGCTGACGCACTGCCAGCGCTTCCAGATGATGGGCGAGAAGACGCCTGACTGGATGACGTGGTGTGAACGCGCGCTGGGCCAGGTACCGACGCTGTGGAGCGAAGACAACGGGCGCGGGCACTTTCGCGCGGCCTGCCTTCACAAGGGCAGGGTTGTCTGGTGGCTGGCGGTGGCGCCGGTGGACACGCTCAATGCGATGCTGGGTGATGTTGGCTGGCTGGAAGATTGTTTTGCTCTCGAGGCACTCGAGGGCCCACAGCGACGCCGGCTGCTGGCCGGAAGAGCGGCAAGTGGCGAGGATGCCGGTGCAACGGTGTGCAGCTGCCACCAGGTCGGGGAGAAAACCATCAGGCGTGCCATTGCCGGTGGCTGCAATACCGTCGAGGCGCTGGGGGAGCTGCTGGCCTGCGGCACTCAGTGCGGCTCCTGTATTCCGGAGCTGCGCGCGCTTTTAAAAGCGCAGCATGGCGATGAAAAGGCCCAACAAGGCGCCACACATGAAACCGCCTGAGCGGTTCAGGCTGGGCGATGACGCGCCACCGGTATCAAGACCGCGCACGTCACATCTTCAAGGCGTCAGCGATAACCCGCCGCCTGCAGCTCGAACAGCTCGGCGTAGCGACCGCGGGCGGCGATCAGCTCATCGTGACTGCCGCGCTCGATAATGCGTCCGCGATCCATGACCACGATCACATCGGCACTTCTTACGGTCGAAAAGCGATGTGAAATCAGAATCGAGCTGCGATCACGACTGTGTTCGCGAAAGCGGTTGAACACCGCGGCCTCGGCGGCGGCGTCCATCGCAGCGGTCGGTTCATCCAGCACCAGAATATCGGCGCCTTCACGCATCCAGGCTCTTGAGAGCGCAATTTTTTGCCACTGACCGCCGGAGAGCTCCTGGCCATTTTTGAACCAGCGCCCGAGCTGGGTGTGATAGCCCGAGGGCAGACGCTGGATAAAGTCATCGGCCAGCCCGCGCTGTGCGGCCGCCTGCCAGCGGGTTTCATCAGCGAAGGCGTGGGTGTCGCCCACACCCAGATTTTCGCCCACGGAAAACTGATAGCGCACGAAGTCCTGAAAGATGACACCGACTCGCCGACGCAGCGTCTGGCCGTCCCAGTCGCGCAGGTCGCTGCCATCGAGCAGGATGCGCCCGCCGCTGGGGTGATAAAGGCGGGTCAGCAGCTTGATCAACGTGGTCTTGCCGGAGCCGTTTTCACCCACCAGGGCCAGGCTCTGACCGGGCATCAGGTGTAGTGAAATGTCGTCGAGCACCTGTTCGCCACCCGGGTAGGCAAAGCTGACCTGCTCAAAGCGCAGGCCATCGCCGGGCATTATCCCCTCGGTAATCGTGCCCGCTTCCCGCTCGGTAGGCTGTTCAAGAAACTCGTAGAGATTGGAGAGATAAAGGTTGTCCTCGAACATGCCGCTGACGGCAGAGAGACTGGCCGACAGCGCCCCCTGACTTTGCTTGAACACCAGCAGATACATGGTCATCTGGCCCAGCGTCAGGGCGCCGATAATGGTTTCAAGCACCACCCAGCCGTAGGCGGCGTAGAAAGTAAGCGTGCCCAGAAGCCCCAGCAGAAAACCCCACAGCGTGCGCCTGAGCGTCAGGCGGCGCTCTTCGCTGTAGAGGTTGTCAAATATGGCGCGGTAGCGGGAGAGAAAAAGCTGCTCCAGACCGTAGAGCTTGACCTCCTTGATGCTGTCCTCGCGTGCCAGCAGGGTCTCCAGGTAGCGCTGCTCGCGCATCTGCGGTGAGCGCCAGCGAAACAGGCGAAAGGCATCGCCCGAGAATTTGGCCTCTGAAATAAACACGGGCAAAGCACCGGCCACGATAATCAACAGCGCCCAGGGTGAAAACTGCACCAGCAGCACGCTAAAGCTCGCAAGCGAGATGGCGTTTTGCAGCAGCGAAAAGGTTCGGGTAACCAGCGACAGCGGTCGCGTTGATGCCTCGCGCCGTGCTCGGGTGAGCTGGTCGTAGATTTCGGAGTCCTCGAACTGGGACAGCGACAGCTCACCAGCCTTGTCGAGCAGCATGACGTTGACCTTCTGCCCCAGCTGCGCGCGCAGAAGCGACTGCTGCGCGTCCAGCACCCGCTGGGCCAGTGCCATCAGGCCGATCAGGACGCCTTCGATCACCACCAGAGACAGCACCGGGGACAGTACGGTCGATAGATCCGTGGCCTGATCCGGGTAAGTGCCCATCGCCGTGACCACACCATCCACGATCAGCTGGCCGACCCAGGCGACCACGGCCGGCAGTATACCCGCGACCAGGGTAGCCAGCGCCAGGCCCAGCATCATCACGCGCGAGGTCTGCCACACCAGAGCAAGTGCCCGACGGGTATAGCGAAAGACATTGAAAAAATCGCCCGGCACGGCGGCCAGGCGATGTTTGAAGCGGGCAGACGGCATGGTCAATTCGGCATTACAGGGGCTGACGTGCACGCTTTCTAAGAGTAGCGCCCTGACGAGGGGCGCGCCGTGCCCGGATGCTGCTCTGCCAGAGCTGCGTCAGCGCAGGCGTTAGAGGATTGATCGAGGCCCGGCGGGCCCGACCCTGGCGAGGCCGGGGATTGTCGCGCTGGCCTTCGCGGATACACAGGCCCAGACTGGCAATAACCGCTGCACCGGCCACCAGAAGGCTGGCCGCACTGCTGATGATGATCAGCGCCCCGGCGGCAACGCCTAGAGCAATCAGCATCACGGACAGGCAGATGTCTCGTGAAAACCCTCGCCACAGCCCGTAACCGCCCAGGGCGATGGCAAGAAATGCTATCCATAGCAGACTGATCATGACGTCTATAAACTCCCCGCAGTCCCTTGTACAAACTGTATATCCGTAATGTTAGACCAGACTGACACAAAAGCATGCACTGGCTGACAACTTTTAATGAAATGACCTTCATACCTGTCATCAAGGCCACTCAACTGTGGTGTGCCGCCTTTTCGATCCATGCACTCTGCGGTGAAAAGAGCCTGGCGCACACGTGTTATTCTTTATCTGCCTGATGGCATGGAACAGGACCGCTTCGGCAAGCCTGGTGTGGCTGACACGAAAGCATCCGACAACAACGCAGGAGCAAGGCAATTGGGCCTCAGACATCGCAATCGCTGGATTATCGGGGCGGGCGCCGCCGCTGTCCTCGGGTTCTCGACCTGGCTGCTGTGCACCTGGGGGGTAACCGCCTATGCGACCCGAGCGCTTGAGGATGCCACCGGCAGACCGGTGGCGCTCGAGCGCCTCGCCTTCAATCCCCTGACGGCCACGCTGTCGCTGCGTGGGCTTGCACTGGGTGACCCGAACGAGCGGGTCGTGACCATCGACCGTGGCAGTGTCTCCCTGCGCTGGTCATCGCTGTGGCAGACCGGTGTCCATGTGGGTGACGTTGCACTGGAAAATGCGCATCTGCGCATGATCACCGATGACTCGGGCGAGCTCAATCTGGAGCAGCTCGGCAGCGACGAGGGTCAGGAAAGCGACGATGGCGGCATGACGCTTGTGATCGACCGCATCAGGGTGTCCGGAGGGCAGCTTGAATGGATCGATCGGCGCCTTTCGTCGCAGGGCGAGCTATCGCTGCAGGACATGACGGTGTCTCTTTTTGATTACGACAGCCGGCAATCCGATAAGCCCATGCATGGCAGTGCCAGTGCCCGGCTTGGGGAAGGCCGGCTCGAAGCCAGGGGCGATTTCAGCCCTGAGCCGCTGACCGGCGACATACAGATCACGGGTGATCAACTGGCACTGACCCTGCTCAACCCCTGGCTTGCTGACAGGCAGCATCTACAGGTCAAGCAGGGCAGTCTGCAGGGACAGGGGCGTCTTGCCTTTGGTCGTGCGGCCAGCAATGGCGTGCTGTGGCAGGGCGACCTTGATATCAGTAACCTGAGCGTTCTTGACCAGCAGGGGCTGCATGTTTTCGGTGTGAGAGAGGCAGCCTTCAAGGGAATGGATGTTCAGGGCGCCGAGCATATGCGCGCCGAGAGCATTCGCCTTGACGCGCCTGATGTGCTGGTGCTGCTGGATGATCAGGGCCATCTCAATCTGACCCCGCAGCCGACCGGCAACAATGAGGGGGATGCTACCCCGGAGGCGGAGGAAACACCGGCCGAGGAGAGCAGCGCGTCGCAATCGAACGTGGCGCTTGGCAGTCTGAACGTCGACAACGGCACCTTCCGTTTCGAGGACCATCAGATGTCGCCGGCGGTACAGCTTGATATTCGCTCGTTCAAGGGCCATATGGAGGCTTTCGATACGCGCTCATCAAACCCGGCACGATTTGGCTTTGATGGTTTTGAAAGCGATGACACGCCGGTGGCCATCGAGGGGCATTTCAGCGCGGGTGATTCGCTTGAAGGCGAGATGGATCTAACCAGCAAGCGGCTGCCGCTCGAGCGTTTTGCCCCCTATATACAGCGCTTTGGCGGCTATCGTATCCGCAGCGGCACTGCCGATCTGGATCTGCACTACCAGCTTGATGGTGGTCAGGTGACGGCACAAAACCATGTGATTCTCAGACAGCTGGCGCTTGATGAAGAAGCGGTAGACAACGACGCTTCCCTGCCGCTGAGACGGCTGGTCGGTTTGCTGCAAAGCGATGATGGCGTCATCAACCTGGATATTCCCATTCAGGCCACGGTTGATGGCGGCGAAGTGGATATCAGCAGTGTGGTCATGCAGGTGCTGGGCGAGGTGCTCAAGAACCTCGCCACATCGCCGATTGATACGCTCGATGCCATGATCAACGGCGACGATAACGACGCCGCAGGAGAGCGTTCCGAGGGCTATACCGAGGGGCCCCTGTCACAGGTGAAGACCGACGCCCGGGATGACTGAGCGTCGGACAAGGATATGAAGGCGGCATGAAAACGGATAACGCGCAGTGGCCCCGACCGGGGCGTGGCGTACGGCCCTGTGCAGCAGGGCTTTTACTGGCAGTCATGATCAGCGGCTGCGCCAGCTATGAAGGCATCGAGCCCCGGGGCGAGATGGTGTCGCTCAATCAGCTGTCGGCCCTTCAGACCGTCGGGGAGGTCACCATTTCCTCGGCCAACTGGCCCGGTCGCCAGTGGTGGAACGCGCTGGGCGACCCGCACCTGGAGGCCCTGATTCGAGAAGCCCTGGCCGACTCGCCGGATATGGACGTGGCTCAGGCACGCCTGCGTTCGGCCAACGCAGCGGTCGGTCAGGCGGGTGCCGAACGTCTGCCAACGGTGGACGGCTCTGCCAGCCTTTCTCGCTCGCGGGTGTCGGAAGTCGATGACCCCCAGGGGCTGGGCAATATCTACAGTACCACCCGGGGACTGTCATCGAATTTCAGCTACGACGTGGACCTCTGGGGCGGGCGTCGCGCGACGTGGTCGGCAGCGCTCGGTGAAGCCCGGGCCACCGAGATCGATCTGCATGAGGCAGCGCTGACCCTGTCGGTCAACGTGGCCCGAGCCTATGTGCAGCTGGCCGGCAATTATGCGCAGCTCGATATCGCCCGCCAGGAGCTTGAGCGGGCCCTGACCATCGACAACACCAACCAGCAGCTTCAGCAGGCCGGGCTGAGCGATCAGTCGGCACGGCTGCAGTCGCGCTCCAGCGTTTCAAGCGCCCGACAGGCGCTGGAATCGGCAGAGCAGGCCGTTCGAAGCGATCGGATCTCGCTGGGCGTGCTGCTGGGCAAGGGGCCTGATCGCGGCCTTGATATCGAGCGTCCTCAGCCGCTGTCTCCGGCGCTTTTGTCGCTGCCCTCGGTGGTGCCGGCCGAGCTGATCGGCCGGCGTCCGGACGTGGTCGCAGCACGCTGGCGGGTAGAGGCCCAGACCCAGCAGATCAAGGCAGACAAGGCGCAGTTCTATCCCAATCTCAATTTGAGTGCGATGGCCGGTTTCAGCTCGCGGCTGGGCAGCTATTTCTTCGCGGAGCCGGCCAAAAGCTGGAGCGTCTCACCGGCATTGTCACTGCCGATCTTTGAGGGCGGACGCCTTCGCGCCAATCTGGACAGCACCGAGGCGGACTACGATCTGGCCGTCGCGCAGTACAACCAGACCGTCATTTCAGCGCTGGGTACGGTGGCCGATACCATCACCTCCGTTCAGTCGCTGAATCGCCAGCGTCAGTCGCTTGAGCAGGCGCGCGACAATGCACAGCAGGCCTTTGATCTGGCGCTTGAGCGCTTTCAGGCCGGCATCACCAATTACCTGCAGGTGTTGAGCACGCAACAGCAGCTGCTGGATGCCCAGCAGTCGCTGGTGAGCCTGAACAGTCAGCTGGTGGATACCTCGATTCAGCTTGTGCAGGCTCTGGGCGGCGGTTTCGATGAGGGGCTCAACGTGCCACACGCCGCCGGAGGGTATCCGCAGGCGCCCAACCCGCAAACGGCGGGTCCGCAAACGACAGGTCCAGAAACAAAAGGCTCATAAAGGACGGGTCTACCAACGACAGCCCGGTTTTCAAATCGTCTCCGGCTTTTAAAACCGCGCATAAAAAAACGCCCCATAAAGGGGCGTTTTTCATGATGGGCCTGGAAAAGCGGGCCTGATGATCAGATTTCGTCGTCCTGACCGCTGTTGTCGTCGTGATGAACCTGAGCGACGGCGCGCGTGTTGTCGGCACTTTCAAGCTTGGCAAGAAGCTCTTTCGATTCGGTCTTGAAACTTGCCAGCTCCTGGCCGGACAGGGCGCGTCCGCCCGGCAGCTTGACGCGCATGGCGTTGACCTGAGAGCCGTTGGCGATGATCTCGTAGTGCAGGTGCGCACCGGTACTGCGGCCGGTATTACCCGATTTGGCGATCTCTTCCCCCATTTTGACACGCTGACCGGGTTTGACTTCGGGTTTGGACAGGTGCAGATAACGGGTCTGATAGCCATTGTCATGCGTGATCACGATGTACTTGCCGGCCAGTGGATGGCTCACCACCTTGGTGACCCGACCATCAGCCGGGGCGCGTACCGAGGAGCCGACCGGCATGGCAAAGTCGGTGCCCTTGTGGGGTGAGACGCGCCCGGTGACCGGATGGCGACGCTTGAGATTGAACGGCGAGCTGATGCGGTACTCACCCTTGAAGGGATAGCGATTGAAGGCCGGGTCGAGGCCCTGACCGTCCGGGGTATAGTAGTCGCCATCGTGGCGTACGACGGTAAGGTTGTTGTTGCCCTCATAATGCGCGGCCAGAATACGCGAGTCGTAGGGCTTGCCGTCGATCACGTCTGATTCGACCAGCACCTGAAACCTGTCGCCATCACGCGCCGAGCGATTGAAGTTGAGCTTTTTGCCCAGCACCGAAATCAGCTCGGCCACCTCACCGCTGGAAAGGCCGGTAGCGCGCGCTGAAGAACCGAAGCTGCCGTTGACCGTGCCGGCAAACAGGCGCTGTGTGGCTTCTCCAGTACGTTCAATGTCGTTGACGCTAAAGCGGTCATCGGTGTTTTCGCGCTCGAAGAGATAGCCGCTGCGCGTGTTTTGCATGACGCGAAGCGCCAGCAGATGCCCGTTCTTGTCGACCTTGTAATCCAGCTCGTTGCCGACACGCAGGTTGGTCAGCGCCTTTTTGTCGGGCGCGTCGTCCATCAGCTTGAGAACTTCGCTATAGCCCAGCCCCAGGCTGTGCTCGGCAAGCTCTGCAAAGGTATCGCCCTTTTGAACCTTGTAGGTCTGCCACTCGGGGGTATAGGGCTCGCGGGTCTCGATCTGGCTGCTCAGGGAAAACTGACCGCTGAGGCTGCCATCGACCGAGCCGTTGTAGTCTTCGGTATCGTCATCGTTGAAGTTGTCAACGTAGGACGTATGCCCGCGCAGGCCATTGCCCATGCCCGTGACATGATCGGCACGGGCGATGGCCTGTTCGTCGCTGTCGATCGCCAGGTCGTCTCTCAGCGCTGTGCCGGCATTCATGGCCGCAAGGTTGGACGCCACTGCCAGCGCCTGCCTGACATCAGGCGACGAAGTGTTGTCGATCTGCTCGGTAGAGGAGGCGGCCAGTGCCAGCGCGCCGGCAATCTCGAGATGCGTCGGCTGGCCAAAGGCGCGGGCCTGCTCCTGAGTGGCCGCGAACGCACTGCTTACGGGCTGTGCGAGCTGCTGGAGATCTGCCACCGTGGCATCGGTAGCAGCCGAGGTGTTCGTATTCTGATAGAGCTGATGCGCACCCAACACGCCAACCATGGCGGTAACCGGTAACAATAAAAGCCTGTGCGTGCGGGGTAGCGAACTGAAAATTCGCAACATGATTATGAGCGCCGTATACAGATAGATAAAAGGGATAAAGGCCGGATTACCTTACCTCAAGGTCAGGGATATGCCTAGTCCGATTATCAATAATTGCTCACCTTTATTATAGATTAAAGAGGTCTGAGTCCGGCGGCGATCGGTGACGAATTGTTGTGAAATTATTGTACAGGTATAAGCCTTCGCGTCGAAGAGTATGACAGCCGTGTCAGATCGGCCTTTTTCTGTCGCCGCCGCGTGGCTGTCGCGTTGGCGAGCAGGTGCAGCTCTTGTGCGGGACGTCACGGCACCGGTCATTTTTTAATCATTTGCACTGTATGCATGAACAGTTTCCATCGTAATGGCAATATATCGGTACTGTTTTATTTTGATGTTTGATATCAGAAAAAGGCAGGCTTATTTAGATGGAATGGGTAGAAAAGCAGGCGTCAATTTTATTTAATTGAGGTCAAAAATGAGACGTAATTTAAAAATTACAAGCATCGATTAAATGCGCAATGTAGCCTTTTGTTATTTGAATGTGCCGTTAATCGCGACACTTTCATGCCAGAGTTAAATATCGTTTACGTTGGCTGATTGGCCTGTACTGTGCCGATCGGGGCATTTAATGGCATGATTGGAAAGAAATTTTCAGTGCAGAATTGCGCACGTTGAAAGACAAAAAAGCTTTGATGCCTTCATTGGTTCACAGGATGTAACATGTCTCGAGTCACGCTGGTTCAATGGCAAATGCTGGCGGCGGTGGTAGATCATGGCGGCTTTGCACGTGCTGCAGAAGCAATCCATAAAAGCCCTTCCAGCATCCATCATGCGGTTCACAAACTTGAAGCCCAGCTGGGCGTACAACTGCTGGACATCAGCGGGCGACAGCTGCGCCTGACCGAATCGGGAGAGATGCTGCTGCGCCGAGCGCGCCAGCTGCTGGAAAGCGCCGATAATATCGAAGCCGTGGCCGACAGCCTCTCGGGCGGCCTTGAGGCAGAAATTGCCATCGCGATCGACCAGATCCTGGCGCCCGAGACCCTGTGTTTCGCCCTTGACCGCTTTTCTACCCGATTTCCGCACACGCGGATTCAGCTTCATGAGGCGGTGCTCAACGGCGGTGTGGAGATGCTGCTGGATGATCGCGTGGATCTTTTGATCTGTGGTCTGCCGGTACCGGGATATCTTGGGGAGCTGCTCGGGGCCATCCGCTTTATTGCCGTGGCGCACCCTGACCACCCCCTTCATCAACTGGGCAGATCGCTGGATCTACGCGATCTGCGCCAGCATCGCCAGATCGTGACCCGGGACTCTGCCCTACGTGAACAAAACGACAGCGGCTGGCTCAAGGCCGAGCAGCGCTGGACGGTGTCGCACGTGGCGACCTGTCTGGATGTTCTGGCCCGCGGGCTGGGTTTTGCCTGGGTGTCGCAGGCCCGCGTCCAGCCCCTGCTGGACAGCGGACAGCTCAGGGCGCTGCCATTGCAGGCCGGCGGTATTCGCGAAGTGCCACTTTCCTTGTACATCAATGATGTCGAAGGCGCAGGCCCTGCCGTGCAGGCCATGGCAGAGGCGCTGCGCATGGCGTTTCGTGGCTGATATCGAAAGGATCGTGCCTGTGCCATGACCGGTTTGTGTGTCAACCGCATGTCAAGCGACTATTCTCACGACCCAGACATGCATATTCCGGGATAGCGCCGGACAAGGAGAGCGCCATGGGGTTACTGGTCGATGGACAGTGGGTAGACCGCTGGTATGACACCAAAGGCAATAACGGCGAATTTGTTCGCGAGTCGGCACAGCTGCGTGATTGGGTAACGCCCAGCGGTGAGCCCGGCCCTGATGGGCAGCCCGGTGTCACTGCAAGCAGCAATCGCTTTCATCTTTATGTTTCGCTGGCCTGTCCCTGGGCGCATCGTGCGCTGATCATGCGCCGGCTCAAGGGGCTGTCCGAGCTGGTGGGGGTATCTGTCACAAGCCCCTACATGCTGGATGAAGGATGGACGTACGAACTGGAAGAAGGTTCAAGCGGCGATCCGATCAACGGTGCGCGTCGCCATTATCAGCTCTATACCCTGACGGATGAGCATTATACGGGACGAGTAACCGTGCCGGTTTTATGGGACAAGAAAAAATCGCGCATCGTTAACAACGAGTCCGCCGACCTGATGCGCATTTTCAATACGGCGTTTGACGAGCTGACCGGCAACCGGCTGGATCTGTACCCGGCAGCGCTGCGTGACGAGATCGATCGCATCAACGATGAAGTGTACGACCGGGTCAATAACGGGGTGTACAAGGCCGGATTTGCTACCGAACAAAAGGTGTATGAAAAGCATGTCACGGCGTTGTTTGAAACGCTGGACCGGCTGGAAGCCCTGCTCAGCGAGCGGCGCTACCTGGCCGGCGAGTATCTGACCGAGGCCGATATCCGCCTTTTCACCACACTCATCCGCTTTGACAGCGTCTATTACGGTCATTTCAAGTGCAATCTCAAAAGGATCGAGGACTACCCGGCGCTTTCAAACTACCTGCGCGAGCTCTATCAATGGCCGGAGGTGGCCGAGACCGTCAACATGACGCACATTCAGCGTCACTACTACGCCAGCCACTCGAGCATCAACCCCAACGGCATCGTGCCTCTGGGCCCGATGCTGGATCTTGACCGGGCCCATGATCGCGAGCGTCTACCGGGCAGGGGGATTCAGCAGCACGGATGATCTGACACCTGCGCCCGTCAGGGATCTGCCTTTTGATGGCCTCTGACGGGCGTGCCTTCGACTTTCGGCGTGCATAAGCAGCCGTATCGTGATAGATTATGTCTACCTCGCTTGTGAAGACCCTGCCATCTCTGCTGATTCGCCCCCATTGAGACTGCCGTTGCGTAGGGGACGATTCTCCAAGGCGCCAAAGCGCCCACGCATCGATGGAGCATCGGGCACCATACGACGGCAGTGACTGCCACGACCTGTCGGTCGCCGCGTATGACGTGTTGCCCAGATGCAATAACGGTCGCCACATGCCACGGATATCGTTGTCTGTTCGCCTTTTCTGCGAGCAGGCCATGACGATACGAGTGCGACCGGTCCGGGAACCATCCGATATGCCTATCGTTTGATGATGCCTCCCGACCAGACATTTTCCCCCGCCGGCCCAATGCCGGCTTATAAGGTGTGACATGACTTCTACTTCCGTTGCCTCGCCGAATTTCGGTGACATGGCGCTGCTGCCTGCTGTTCTCGAATCTCTTGAATCCCTGGGCTACGAAACGCCGTCTCCCATTCAGGCGCAGACCATTCCATCGCTTCTGGAAGGCGCTGACCTTTTGGGTCAGGCGCAAACCGGTACCGGCAAGACGGCCGCTTTTGCCTTGCCGCTGCTCTCCAAGCTCGATCTTGAGCGTCGTGAACCGCAGGTGCTGGTTCTGGCCCCGACGCGCGAACTCGCTCAGCAGGTTGCCGTGGCTTTCAGCCGCTACGGCCAGAACATCAAGGGCCTTGAGGTCGTCACGCTTTGCGGTGGTCAGGACTACCGTGAACAGATGCGCGGCCTGAAAAGCGGCGGTCAGATCGTTGTGGGCACGCCGGGTCGTGTCATCGACCATCTGGACCGCGGCTCGCTGAGCCTGACCGGCCTGAACGCGCTGGTGCTTGACGAAGCCGACGAAATGCTTCGCATGGGCTTCATTGACGACGTCAAGCGCGTCCTCAAGGACACGCCGACCGACGCACAGCGCGTATTCTTCTCGGCCACGCTGCCGCCGGAAATTTCACGCATCGTCAGCCGCTATCTGGTCGATCCGGTTACCGTACAGATCGAAGCGCGTGCCGCCACGACCACCATTCAGCAGCGCGTCTGTCGTGTGGAAGGTCCGGCCAAGATTGAAGCGCTGGCCCGTATTATCGAAGTCGAACCGGTTGATGCTGCCATCGTCTTCGTGCGTACCCGTGCCTCCTGCACCACGCTGGTCGATCAGCTGGTCGCCCGTGGTATCGCCGCGGCGCCGCTGTCCGGTGATCTGGATCAGAGCCTGCGTGAGCGCACGGTTCAGCGCCTGAAAAAGGGCAAGGTCGACGTGCTGGTGGCCACCGATGTCGCCGCCCGTGGTCTTGACGTGCCGCGTATTACGCATGTCATCAACTTTGACATGCCCCACGACACCGAAGCCTATATTCACCGTATCGGTCGTACCGGCCGCGCCGGCCGCGAAGGCACGGCGATTGCCTTTGCCGGTGGCCGTGAAGTGCGCAAGATTCGCTGGCTCGAGCAGGCCACCGGCCAGAAAATCGACATCATGGAGCTTCCCGACGAGAAGACCATGCGTGCGCATCGCGACGAGAAGTTCAAGGCGCGTGCCGAGGCCATGCTCGAGCGTGGTCATGAGCATCAGCGTGAGATGGTCGAATCGCTGATGGCAGAGGGCATCGATCCGATCGATCTGGCCTGTGTCTTTGCAAGCCTGGCGCGTGCCGGTGAGCCGCCGATTCGCTCTTTGCCGAAATCCAACCCGCGCAGCGAGCGCCCCGAACGTGGCGAGCGCAGCGAGCGTGGCGGTGAGCGTCGTGCCCCGCGTCGCCAGGGCGGTCCGTCTGAAGGCATGACCCGCTATCGTCTGGCCGTGGGCCATCGCGATAACATTAAGCCGGGACAGCTGGTCGGTGCACTGGCCAATGAAGGCGGCATCGAAGGCGCCCGTATCGGTCGCATCGATATTCGCCAGACTCATAGCCTGGTCGAGCTGCCCACCAGCCTGCCCGAAACCGTACTGGCCAAGATGGCGCGTGCCCGTGTCGGCGGTCGCCAGCTCGAAATCAGCAAGGATGGCGGTCGCCCCGAAGGCGATGGCGAAGGTCGCGAGCAGCGTCCGCGTCGCGACGATCGTCGCCAGCAGGCCTCCTGAGGTCATCATGACGGTGCGCTGACAGGCGCACCCTCATGACAGCAATGCGAAAGGCCCTCTGCCCACAGGCAGGGGGCCTTTTTACATTCAGCACAAGCCCTGTCGACAGGGCCCCGTCAACGAGCAAGCTGGCATGGAGTGAGCGGCGTTGTCTACGCTCAGGCAATCTGCCAGGAGAAACCATGACATCAAAGCATCAGCCGTTGCATGAGTGGACCGTCGATCCCGACACCGCCATTGCACTACAGAAATCGCTTGCCCCTCGCATCATCTGCAGCGACCAGTTCGGTGAGGTCGAGCATATTGCCGGTGTGGATATCGGCTTTGAAGACAGCGGTGACACCACGCGCGCGGTGATCGTGGTCATGCGATGGCCGTCGCTTGAAATCGTGGAGAAGGTGCTGCACCGCACGCCCACGACAATGCCTTATATTCCGGGGCTTTTAAGCTTTCGCGAGCTGCCGGCCGCACTCGAGGCCTTTGATCAGCTTACCGTCATGCCCGATCTTTTGATGGTGGACGGCATGGGTATCGCGCATCCGCGTCGGCTGGGTATTGCCGCCCATCTGGGGCTCTGGCTGGACATGCCGACGATCGGCGTGGGCAAAAGCCGCCTGTGCGGTCGTCATGACGATGTGGGGGAAGCGCGCGGCAGTCAGGTGCCGCTGATCCATCGCAACGAAACCATCGGTGCCGTGCTGCGCACCCGTGAGCGGGTCAAGCCGCTCTATATCTCTACCGGCCATAAAATATCGCTGGAAAGCTCGGTCAGCTGGGTCATGCAGTGCCTGACGCGCTACAAACTGCCGGAGCCGACCCGACAGGCCGATCGCCTCGCATCGCGTCGTACCGTTGAGACGCGGCACCCGGAGGCGGGCGCCGCGCCACGTCAGGACGACCTGTCGCTCTAGGGTATACCGTTATCCCGTGTAAAACCCCTAGCGCGTCCGGTCAAACCATTCGAGCAGTGCCTCATGGAAACGCTCGGGGGCCTGTACCTGAGGCGAGTGACCCAGATCCTCGAAGTGAACATAGGTTGACTCGGGGATGCGCTCGGCGATGTCGGGGCCCAGCTCGGCATAGTGGCCCAGCGTTTTCTGAACGTCTTCAGAGGCCAGACCCTTGCCGACGGCAGTATTGTCCTGATCGCCGACCATCAGCAGGGTAGGCACCTCAAGGTTTTCGAACTCGTAGACGACCGGCTGGGTCATGATCATGTCGTAGGTCAGGGCCTGATTCCAGGCGTTGATGTCGCGGCCTTCCCCGCGGTACATGCCGGCCTGCATCTCGACCCAGCGGTCGTACTCGGGTTCCCACTCGCCGGCGTAGTAGGTCTCCTGCTGATACTCGCGCATTTTCTCGGCGCTGGCCTTCTTGCCGCTTTCATACCAGTCATCGATCGACTGCCAGGGCACACCCTTTGCCTTCCAGTCTTCCAGCCCGATCGGGTTGACCAATACCAGACCGTCAGTGGTGTCGGGATACATCAGCGCGTAGCGGGTCGCCAGCATGCCACCCATGGAATGGCCCATGATGGTGGCGTTATTGATATCGAGATGGGCCAGCAGGGCATGGGTATTGTCGGCCAGCTGCTGAAAACTGTACTGATAGTGCTCCGGCTTGCTGGATTTGCAAAAGCCGATCTGGTCGGGGGCGATAACGCGATAGCCCTGCTGCGTCAGCGCCCGGATGGTGCTCTCCCAGGTGGCACCGCAGAAGTTCTTGCCGTGCATCAGCACCACCGTCTCTCCATTGGCCTCGCCCTGTGGCGCCACATCCATGTACATCATCTCAAGTGACTGCTGCTGGGAGTCCAGCTCGAAGCGATGCAGCGTCCAGGGGTAGTCGAACCCTTCCAGCCGGGGGCCGTAAACCGGTTTGTCGTCGGTGTCGTTGTTGGCCGTGTTGTTGTTGGCAGTATCGTTGGCGGCCATGGCAGGCAGGGCCATGGAAACAAGCAGCGGGGCCAGTAAAAGAGCGCGCATGAAAGAGTCCTTGCCGGACATCGCAGGCGATGTCGTGGTCGTAATGTTATTGGCGTGCCATCCAATGATGGCGTTTCATTCTGGCAAACAATGGCAGGGCGCAACGAGGCCGGGATGGCTTTTTAAGTTCCCCTAAAGACCGGTCAATGCCCGGTCGGGCACGACCGCGAACGGCCTGATCTGACATCATCTTTCATCACAGGCGACACGCAGGCGCTGTATCCCGGCATGGCCGGCACACAGAACTGTCGAAGTGGTCGTTTGTTTGCCATGATAGAACGCCTGAACCCACTACGCCCATCGCAATCAAAGGACCCCCGGCCATGCAGAAAAAAGGTATTGGCGATTTCTTTTTTACCATCGTTTTATGGATATTGATCGGTGGTCTGGCCCAGTGGCTGATGCAGCATCAGCTCAACGGCGACGGGGGCAATGCGGCGATGACCGGAATTTCCACCGGCAGCAATACCTCCGAAGGCGTCGGCTTTTCCTCCTACTGGAGCGCGCTGGGGCTGGTCTCGCTCTTTTTTGCCGTCATTGCCTTCATGGCGCGCGATCTGATGCGCGATAACCCGGTCACCCGCTCACTGAAAGTGATCGGCACGCGTCTTTTGAGTACCACCTTTGATATCGGCCTGTTTGCTCTTGGTGGCACGCTCTTTTTGATGCTCAGTCCGACAGCGGTCAACACGGTGCCGCAGTGGCAGGCCCTTTTTATCGGTATCAGCCTGCCGTTTTTCATCGTGATTCTGGTCGTGCTGGGCGTGATCTGGTGTCTGCTGCGCTTTTCGCGTCTGTCGCTGGTCAGCATTCCGGCGCTCGAGTTCAAGCCGATGGTGCGCGTTGCTCTGTATATAGGGCTGATGGCCATTCTGGTGCTGGCGGCCTGGCTGGCGCTGTAGGTCATCTTTGAGTGAACAAGGGCCTCTACGGAGGCCCTTTTTTATGATTGAAACATCACTTCTGACGCCGTATTCAGCTCAGGCTGATATCGCTTTGACCGTTGCCGCGGGGGGCCACGCGAATCTGAACCGGTATGCGCTCATGCATGTCCTGAACATGCGAGATAACGCCCACCCGGCGGCCCAGTGACTGCAGCGCGTCGAGCGCATCCATGGCCTGGGACAGCGACTGAGGGTCAAGGCTGCCAAACCCTTCATCGATGAACAGGGTCTCGATGGTGAGCTGGTTGGAGGCCATTGAAGCCAGCGCCAGTGCCAGCGCCAGCGATACCAGAAAAGTTTCCCCGCCCGACAGCGAGTGAACGGAGCGGCGTTCGTCGCCCATTTCCGTATCGATGACCAGTAGTCCCAGCTCGCTGCCGCCGCGCGCCAGGCGATAGCGTCGTGCCAGGCTCTCAAGATGGATGTTGGCATGCTCGATCAGCCGTTCCAGATTCCAGCCCTGGGCGATACGGCGAAACTTCTTGCCATCGGAGGCACCGATCAACCCCGAAACGCGGCCCCAGCGAGTCACCTCACGCCGGCGCTGTTCCAGCGTCTGCTCGATCTCGCGTGCCCGCTCGCGGCAGTGATCGTCGTGGCGAAGGGCGTGATCGGCCTCATCCCGTGCGCTCTGGGCCTGCGGGAGATGCGCCTCAAGACTGATCTGATGTCGGGCCAGCTCGGCAAGACGCTCATCGCGCCATACATTGAGAGAGCGTGTGTCGTCCTGAGACGGCATGGCGGCCTCGGAGGACATGGCATGCTCGCCGTAGCGGTCGCGATGCTGCGTCAGTACTTCCAGGCGCTCCTGGCTGAGCAGATGCGCTTCGTTGAGGCGCTGATCCGTGGCTGCCACGTCGTGCGAGAGCCTTTGATGCTGCTCGGTGGTCACTGCCAGCAGCGCCGTCAGAGTGTCATCATCGATGTCAGGATGGGCGCTGCGCCACTGCGCCATCGCCCGGGACAGGTTATCCCGGGCAAGCACCTGATCGTCATGCTGCTGTTGAAGCTGCAGGCGTTGCTGGTGATGTTGGTGGTACTGCTCGTCACACGCTTCCAGCTGCTTCTGCGCGGCGTTGAGTTGCTGTTCGCACGTTTCGATGTCGCGGTCGAGCTTCTCTCGCCAGGCGCCGACGCTCGGGTAATGGCCAAGCTGCGCCTCAAGCGTTCGAGACAGTCTGTCGCGTTCACCGGCCAGGGGGGCATGTGTCTGTTCCAGCGTTCGAAGCTGTTCCCTGGCATGCGTAACGCCGGTCTCCAGACGTGTGGCTTCTACTTCCAGAGCGTGCAGCTTTTCCTGAACGGGCGCTCGGGTGGCGTGGTCGCGGTCGAAACGGGCAAGGCGTTCGGCCTCTTGATCATGGTGTTCGGCAATCTTTGACCGGCGTGTTTCAAGCCAGCGGCTGCGGGCGTCAGAAGCAACTGCCAGCAGCGTTTCGCTTTCGCCGCGGCTGTCGAGGTGGCGCCGGGCCTCGTCTCGCTGGGCTGTAAGGGTCTCGAGCTCGTGTTGTCGCTGCGTGATGGCACTGTTGAGTTCGCCGTACTGACCTCGCAGCTCGGCGCAGCGCTGATCCAGGCGGTCTCTGGTCTGACGTGCTTCATCGAGCTGGCGCTGCTCTTCGCGTTCGGTGGCCAGCAGCATGTCATGGGCGGGCTGCGACGGCGGGCGATGTACGTAGGGGTGATCAAGGCTGCCACACACCGGGCACGGCGTGTCTGCCTCCAGACCCTCACGCATGGCAGGGACGCTGTCGCTGCGCGCCGCACGCAGACTTGCGATGCTCTTTTCAAGCCGCTCAAGCGCTGTTCTTTGCTGATCAAGGCCGGTGCGCGCGCTGGTGCCTTCTTCGCGCAGCCTTTCCAGCGTGTGACGATCCGTGGCCTGACGTGCGTCCAGCGTCTGAATACGCTGATCGAGCTGATGCCAGTGGTCGTGGGCATGGTTGAGATCGTCCAGCGCCTGACGCTGCTGGCGGTATTGATCCAGCCGGTTCTGGACGGCTTCACGCCACTGTGTGAAGGATTCGGCGCCCTCGGTAATTGCCGCCAGACGCGTGTCGATTTCCTTGAGCGTGCGTCGCTGCTCAATCTCTTTTTGTCGGCAGGTAGCCAGGGCCTTGTCCTGATCATCCAGGGCGCGGCGCTGCTCGCCGAGCTGCTGCTCGGTGTGCCGGGCCCGCTGTTGCAGGTCGTTATATTTCTGTTCATCAAGGGCGCACTGTTCCATCAGCGGCTGCTGCTGGCGGTAGTGCTGACGTCGGGTCTCCAGTTGCCTTTGATGGGCCTTGTGCTGCTCGGTGATCTCGTCACGCTGGCGACCGGTGGCGGTAAGCTGGTCTCCTGCGGTTTCAAGGCGCGTGTCCAGCGATTTGAGCGTCTGACATGCCGTATCGTGCTGTTGGAAAAGATGCCGTGCGGGTGCCAGTGCCTCGAGATGTGACAGCCACTGGCGCTGCGCTTTTTGGTCGCGGTGCGCCTCAAGGGCCTGGTCATGGGCCCGGCAGGCGCCGTGCCAGTGCGTTTCAAGGCGTTCATCGGTGACAAGCCAGGCCTGCTCGCGCTCAAGGGCCTGTTGCTGCGCCTGAAGCTTTTGAAGCTCGGCCCGGGCGTCGTCGGCGCGCTGCTCCAGCAAGGCGCGCGCCTCGGGTTCGGCCGGCGTCTGATGGCCAAGCTGGGCCTCCAGGTCGGCCACGTCGCGCTCGCAGGCCCGGGTCCGCTGAAAGGCGGCAATGGACAGGCGCGAATAGATACCGGTATCGGTCAGCTTTTCCAGCAGCTCGCTGCGCTGGTTGTCATCGGCTTTCAAGAAGGCGCTGAATTCGCTTTGCGCCAGCAGCACCGCGCGGGTGAACTGCTCGAAACTCAGGCCGAGGTGCTGCGGCAGCAGGCGATCAAACTCGCGTTTTTGCGAGGTGATTACGGTCTGGTCCGGCAGCGACATCAGGCTCTGCTCGACGCCCTGAAGCTTGCCGTCTGCCTTGTGGCGCGCGCGTCGCACTCGCCAGCAGGCCCGATAATGGGCGCCGTCACGGCCCCGAAAATCGACTTCGGCATAGCCGCTGCTTTCACCCCGTCGCAGCAGGGTGCGCGCATCCGCGGTGGTCAGGGTCTCCTCGCCGACGTCCGGGGAAACGGAGTCGCGCCCCGGCGCGGTGCGAAGGCGAGGGGTGCTGCCATAAAGGGCCAGACACAGCGCGTCCAGCAGGGTGCTCTTGCCCGCCCCGGTGGGCCCGGTAATGGCAAAGAGCCCGGCGCTGTCGAGCGGGTGCTCGGTGAAGTCGATGGTGTGCGGGCCGCTCAGCGAGGCGATGTTGTGAAGGCGAAGGGCCAGAATTTTCATGGGGTTTCCTCGGGCGGCTCATCGTCAAGCAGTTCCTGCAGCAGGGTCTGAACATCCTGCATGACTTCCTCGGGCGGGGCGTCGCCGTACTCGCGCGTCCAGGTACGGCTGAAAAGATCCGCCGGGCCCAGCGCATCCAGTGACTCATGGGGCTGTTGCGACGGCTGTGGCCGCGCTATCTGCGTCGTGATACTCACCAGGCGCACGGCCTTGTCCTTGAGGGCGCGCTCGATGAGCGGGCGCAGATCCACTCGAGGGGCGTCCAGAACGACCCGCACATCCAGCCAGGGCCACTGTTCACGCGATAGCCCGGTCTGCGCCTCGTCAGGGAAATCGGCCCCGGTCAGGGTGTCGAGAACGTCGTCGAGCGGCAGCGGCCCCACGCGGTGCATGGCCACGGCGCGCGGGATAGGCAGTGATGTGACCTCCTTGAGGTGTTCGCCTTCGAAGGCCACTTCCAGCACCTGATGGGGGTAATGGGTCTCGGAGAAATCCATGGCCAGCGGCGAGCCGCTGTAGCGGATATGATCGCTGCCCACGCGCTGCGGCTTGTGCAGATGGCCCAGGGCGACATAGGCGATCTCTTCAGGGAAAAGCGATGCCGACAGCGACTCTTCACCGCCAATCACGATGGGGCGCTCGCTGTGTTCGGAGACGCTGGCGCCATGCAGGTGCGCATGACTCATGGCGATCAGCGCCTGCCCCGGTTCGCGCTTTTGAGCGCCGGCCTTAAACAGGGCCTCATGGACGCGCACCATGCCGCGAACGTAGCTGTCGCCGGGTGTGCCGGGTGCCTCTTCACCTTCCTGCCCGGCTACCTGTCCGGAAGCGTCGGGCGCGACGCCGGTGACTTCGGCCGGGCGCAGAAAGGGCAGTGCCAGACACCAGGCGCGCGTGACGCCGTGGCTGTCCGGCAGGGGCACCATCAGGCGGTCCACGTCGGGCTCGCCGCTGTCATGCCAGAGAATGCGTCCGAGGGCATGCGTATTGAGACGGCGCAGCAGCGGGGCGGGCAGTTCGATGCGTGCACCGCTGTCATGGTTGCCGGCGATCATGACGATGGTCAGCTGCGGCAGACGCTCATGAGCGCCTATCAGGAAATCGTAGAGCAGTGACTGGGCGGCCATGGAGGGGTTGATGACATCAAAGATGTCGCCGGCGATCAGCAAAACGTCAGGCGCTCGCTCGTCGAGCGTCTCCAGCAGCCAGCCAAGAAAGTGGCGGTGCTCGTTGTGGCGCGACTGGCCGTGAAAGCGCTGACCGAGATGCCAGTCAGCGGTATGAATCAGTTTCATCAAACGCTACCGTCATGAGAAGGAGTGCCCGGGGCATAATTTATCCGGCCGTTATCGAGCGGTTGTCGAAATCATGAGGGCATCGAGGATGTAATGACAGGGGGCGTGTTGGTGTGATCGTGAAATCGGCAGGTCATGGTTGTGTCTCTCAAGCTGGACATAATAGGAACGCCCTGGCGATCCGGGTATATTCCTGCCCTGTCGTCAGACCGGCGATGGCGTGCCCGGTGTCATACGAGGCGAACACGCCGATATCGACGGCGGGCGCAGGGCCCGTGCGGCAGACGGTGACACAGCGTCACCATGTTTTACGCAAGGGCAAAGGAACCGCCAATGCATATGATGGTCGATTCTGGTTAACCTTGGGTCATCCGAAAGCCTCATGATGGGCTGACCCCCTTTCAACTCAATTATGGATTGCGGCTCAGGCAGGGTCGTATCGTCTTAAAAGGAAAGTCTTGTCCATGGATCGAAGAACTCTACTCAAGGCGTCTGCTGCGCTCTCTGCGCTGGGCATGTCGACCAAGTCCCTGTTGGCGCGTGCCAGTGGCAACAATAACCGCGGGCCGGGCGAGGGCATCGGACTGGCGCTGGATGAGAAGGGCACCGATTTCGACTTTGACTGGCTCAAGTCACACGCCCGCGA
Source organism: Kushneria sp. EE4 (assembly GCF_977968315.1). The sequence continues at coordinate 1,666,747 of NZ_OZ386212.1, read as the reverse complement.
AATGGCGACCGCCGACTATCAGGACACGACCGAAACGCTGCCCGATACGCTGACGCTCGACAATCTTGATCCGCACGAATATCAGGCCATTCAGTACGACCAGGATCATGCCATGTGGTCCGACCGTGGCGATGCCGCGGTTCAGGCGCAGTTCTTTCACGTCGGCATGCAGTTCAACCAGCCGGTGCGCATGCACAGCGTGGTGGATGGCAAGGCCTACGAGATTCATTTCCGCCCTGAGCTTTTCACCTATGAAGGCACGGGCATCGATGTCGATCAGCTCAAGAATCACGATCTGGGCTTTGCCGGCTGGCGGGTATCGCGAAATCCCGATTTCTCGGCGCTGGCCAACGTCGTCTCCTTTCTGGGGGCCAGCTATTTCCGCGCCATCGACAAGAACAACCAGTTCGGTCTGTCGGCGCGCGGGCTGGCCATCGATACGGCCATGCCGGCAGAAGAGGGCGAGGAAGAGTTTCCGGTCTTCACGCATTTCTGGTTTGACGAGCCATCGGCCAACCGTGCCCGCTTTACCGTCTACGCCCTGCTGGACTCTCCAAGCGTGACGGGCGCCTACAGGTTCGATATCGACTGTCAGTCCGAACGGGTGGTCATGGGCGTGGAGGCCAATGTCTATCCGCGCAAGAGCATCGAGCGTCTGGGCATCTCGCCCATGACCAGCATGTTTTTGACCGGGACCAGCCAGCGGCTGCGTCGCGATACGGTCGTGCCCCTGATCCATGACTCCGATCGGCTCTCGATCTGGAGCGGTGACGGCGAGTGGATCTGTCGACCGCTCTATAACCCGGACGTTTTGCAGTACAACACCTTTGAGGATGAAAACCCGCGCGGGTTTGGACTGGTCCAGGACGATCACGACTTCGAGCACTATCGTGATGTGGTCAACTACTATCACGCCCGCCCGAGCCTTTGGTGCGAGCCGACCAGTGACTGGGGCAAGGGCTCGATTACGCTCATCGAGCTTCAGACCATGGGCGAAACGGTCGATAATATCGCTGCCTTCTGGCAGCCCGCCGAGCCGGTCGAGGCCGGCCAGGAGCTGAGCTACAGCTACAACCTGTACTGGAGTCCGCATCCGCCCGTCAGGCCCTCGGTGGGTCAGGTCGACAAGACCTGGACCGGTATCGGCGCGGTACGCGACGGCTGGATTCCCGGTGAGCATTCACCGGAGACCTGGGCGCGTCGCTTTGCTGTGGATTTCCGTGGCGCGCCCATCAACGACATGCCGGCCGATGCCGAGATGGAAGCTGTCGTGTCGGCCTCCACCGGCGAAACGCAGGTCGTGTCGGTTACCAAGCTGGGCGGGCCGCTGCAGATGTGGCGCGCACAGTTTGACTGGTATCCCAAAAGCGAGCAGACCGACCCGGTCACGCTGCGGGTCTATCTACGCCAGGGCAATCAGACGCTGAGCGAGACCTGGCTTTATCAGTTCGTGCCCCCGGCGCCAAATGAGCGCAACTGGGATCACCACGGCTGATATTACAGGCGCCAGGTGTCGTGCGACGGGCCCTTCGGGGTCCGTTTTATTGATGTGATAACCCCAGAAAGTAACGTCTGCCGGTTGCGAGGCGTACACTAAAGAAACTATCCGCTGATCCATAAGCGCCGGGATTTTCAATGAGCGAGCTACTGCCGCGCCCCTTTGTCTTTCTTCGCCATGGCGAAACCTTTTATAACCGTGCCTGCCTCATTGCCGGCAGCCCGGATGTGCCCCTGACGCCGTTTGGCGAGTCCCAGGCGCGTGATGTCAGCACCGTGCTGGGACGCCGGGACTGGTCCCGTGTTGCCGTCAGCACCATGTTTCGGGCGCGCAAGACCGCCCGGCTGGCGCTGCCCGGCAGTGAACTTCATTTCCATGCAGGGCTTCGGGAGCGCCACTGGGGCGCGCTTGAAAAAACGCCCATTCAGGACCCCATGCCCTATTTCGACACGCCGGAAGGCGGCGAGGCCTGGGTGGACTTTCAGGGTCGGGTGCTGGATGTACTCAATGAGCTGCTGACACGCTTTGAATGCCCGCTGGTTGTGGCGCATTCCGGCGTTTTTCGAGTGATCTGCAACGTGACTCAGGGGCATCCCTACGGGGCGCGCATCGGCAATGTGGCACCTGTCCTGTGCCAGCCGCCGGCGCCCGGACAGCGTGTCTGGCAGCTTGCGCCGTGGCAGGGCTGGTAGCCCGGCAGGATGTCCGTATCCATGCTTCAGGGTGCCCGTACCAATGAGGGTTTCAGGGAGCGATCAGAGAGAGGCTTTATATGACGACAGTAGGCTATGGCGACGACCGGGTGGACGTTGGCGGGCATTTCCCCGCGCCGGGCGATGAGGCGGCGTCCTTTGTGTTGACAGGTCGGGAGATGAACGAGGTCTCGCTCGAGGATTTTGCCGGCCGGCGCAAGGTGCTCTCGATCGTGCCGAGTATCGATACCGGCACCTGCGCGACGTCCACGCGCAAATTCAATGAACAGGCATCAGGACTCGACAATACGGTCGTGCTGGTCATTTCGGCGGATCTGCCCTTTGCTGCCGGGCGCTTTTGTGGCGCAGAGGGACTGGACAACGTCATGATGCTGTCCACGTTTCGCCACCACGCCGAGTTCGTTCAGGCCTATGGGGTCGATATCCGCAGCGGTCGCCCGCGCGGGCTGTGCGCTCGCGCCGTGATTGTCCTCGACGAGCACAATCGCGTACTCCACAGCGAACTGGTCGATCAGATCAAAAACGAGCCCGATTACGAGGCGGCGCTATCGGCGCTGTAGGAAAAGGTTATGCCGGCTTTGGTTGTCAGGGCGTCAGGACTGACTATCCTTTCGATGAGTGTCCTGTCGCATCAACAGGACACAGGGACTTGTAATCACGATCTGTACCAGGGAGGCATGTAATGGCCATTCAGAAAAAAGGTTCTGCCCAATGGGAAGGAAGCCTGAAGCGAGGCAAGGGTGTCGTTTCCACTGAAAGCGGCGCGCTCAAGGAAAATCCCTACGGTTTCAATACCCGCTTCGAAGGCCAGCCGGGCACCAATCCGGAAGAGCTGATCGGCGCGGCACATGCCAGCTGCTACTCCATGGCCCTGTCCATGATCCTGGGTCAGTCCGACCTGGAGCCGGAAAGTATCAAGACAGAAGCCACGGTCACTCTGGATCAGGACGACAGCGGTTTTTACGTCAGCAAGGTGGCTCTGACCACGGTCGCTCGCATCCCGGGGGCTGATCAGCAGACTTTTGAGAAGGCCGCCAACGACGCCAAGGAAGGATGCCCGATCTCGCGTCTGCTCAATGCCGACATCACGCTTGATGCACGCCTTGAAGGCTGATTGCCAGGGTTGGTGAACCGGCAAGCCGAATAAAAAGGGGCCCCGCCACTGGCGGGGCCCCTTTTATATGGTCTGCCCTGACCAGGGCCGGCGCCGTCATGGCGTCTCGGGCTCTTCCAGAACGCCCGGGAAGATGTCATAGAAGGTGTTGGAGGCGATGCCGATCAGCACAATATCGTTGCCGATTCGGCGCCAGGCGTACCCTTCATAGCGGGGCAGGGCCTGTTTGACGCTGTCGGGCAGCTGCTCGCTGTCGACGTGATCCGGCAGCCGCTCACCCATCTTCAGCGGCTTCGCCACAGTGTCGAAGGTTCGACGCTTGAAGTCTTCCCTGTGGGCATTCAGGGTTCGAATAACCAGGTTGCGATCCACTTTCGGGCCGCTTTTGGCGTCGCGAACGGCGATCGCCCCGGGTGAGGCCTGATAGCCCTGTTGCGCCTGAGGGCCTGCCTGCACGTGACCCTGAAGCAGCGCCAGCAGCAGGCCGAGACTCAGGGGAATTGTCATAAACGCTGGACACATACGCATTCCAGTTTCCTTCCAGCAGAAATATTGAAGCCGAATTACATTGATTCAACGCGATGAAGGCGTCGGTGTAATCCTCATGATGATTGTGATGTCATACTTTCAAATGCTGCATACGCAAGGGGCCGCTTTCAAAGCGGCCCCCGTCAAACGGACGAGCAGATTCGGATAGCGCACCAGGCAGTCAATGCACCAGCCAGTCCTGTCCCGGACGGATAATGCTGGGTGCAGGCGCGGCGCCGTATTTCTCATAGTATGCCTGTCTCTGGCGCCATTCGGCACGCTGCAGGCGATGCTTGAGCTGAACAAAGCCTTCCTTGCGATCATATTCACTGTCATCGATCAGCATGGCGGCAGTCTGCCCCGACGATGAGCAGGGATTTACACCGCCATGTTGTACGGTATCAGCAGTCGTTGCGTTGCGTTTGAAAAGTTTCATGAGGTTCCCTCCCTTCCACTGTAACAGCCGTGTTTCTTTTATCATCTGTACAGTATCGGCATCGGCCTTATCCCTGGCTGTGCCGTTACGTTCTGTGACAGTATAGATGGTTGAATCAGCAAAATTCACGCTTTCGCATCAATCCATTCGTACATATTAGCCCCTGATTGCTGATGCACTCGGCATTCGCGGCGATTTGCGGCAGTGAAAGGGCCTTTGGAAGCGATGCGGGCGCCCTGCGGCCCGAATCGAGTCTCACAAAAGCCATCGAAGGCAGAAGGGCGCTGCCTCGATGGATTCGACCCGTCGTTAACCCCTGGTCGTGTCCTGCTCGGTCATGATGTGTCCCAGCGACTGCATGAAGCGTTCGCCGCGGTCGAGCTGTTCCAGCGAAATGAATTCATCGGCCCGGTGGGCCTGTTCGATGCTGCCGGGGCCACAGATGACCGCCTGCAGACCGGCGCGCTGAAACTGCCCGGCTTCGGTGGCATAGGCCACGGCCTGTTGTTGCTCGTGTACCCCCAGTCTATTCAGCAGGGCCATGGCCCGGTCGTTGGCGCGATCCTCAAGCCCCGGTACGGTGTCGGTCAGCGTGGTGGTCTCGATGGCAAAGTCGGCGTTGACGGCCTTGAGCGTGGCTTCCAGCTCGTCGCTGTATTCGCGAAAGCGCTCGAAAACGGCCTCGAACCCTTCCTCGGGCAGATGGCGAATCTCCCAGTCGAATTCACAGTGCTGCGCCATGATGTTGATGGCGTTGCCGCCGTGGATGGTCCCGACGTGCAGGCTTGAATGGGGCACGTTGAAAGCGTCATTGAGATGATTTTCTTCGGCCAGCTCGCTCATGATGTCCTCGATGCGACTGACCAGTCGCGCGGCGACGTGAATGGCCGAAATACCCTGATTGACCTGGCTTGAGTGGGCGGGTACGCCATGCACGATCGTTTTGAGCGTGGTAATGCCCTTTTGCAGCGTCACCGGCGCCATCAGAGTGGGTTCTCCGACGATGACGGCGGCGGGCTCGGGGTGGTGCGCCACCAGATGCTCGATCATGCGCGGCGCGCCCAGACAGCCGATCTCCTCATCGTAGGACAGCGCCAGCCAGATCGGACGTTGGAGATCCTGCTTTGACCAGCCCGGCACACCCGACAGGGCGCAGGCCAGAAAACCTTTCATGTCACAGCTGCCCCGGCCGTAAAGCCGGTCGTCCCGCTCGGTCAGGGTAAAGGGGTCGGTCTGCCAGGTCTGGCCTTCAACGGGCACCACATCGGTATGACCGGACAGCACCACGCCACCGGCCACGTCAGGGCCGATACGAGCCAGCAGGTTGAAGCGCTCGCCGTCATCGCTTTCGATGCGCTCATGCGTGATGTCATAAGCGTCAAGAAACCGCTCGACCCACTCGATCAGGGCCAGATTGGACTGTCGGGACAGCACGTCAAAACCGACAAGCGTTGCCAGAATGTCGCGGGCGGTACTCGGGAGGGAAGCAGGTGTTGTCGTCATGGCATTCTCGGCGCCTGGTCAATGAAGAATAACGGCCTGATACAACGCCATTGCTGGCAGGCCCTGACAGTGAGTGTAACGCAGCATTGATGCCATGAAAGTTCGCCTGGTCCGGGGAACTTTCGTCAACTTTGGTGAGTGATTTTTCTGGTATGATCAGCCCCGGCTCAGCCGACGCCGTCTCGCGTGATCCGCAGGCGTTGGCCGGGCGCATCGTGCGATCCGCGATCAGATTGACTTTGTAGATGTCACGCCAACGGTTTTTTCGATAGCGATTTTCCCATGAACAATGCCAATTCAAACGGACCATCGACGTCCGTGACGCGCCCGTTGGGCGCCCGCGATATCAAGACACTGGGGCTTTCCGCGCTGGGTGGGGCGCTTGAGTTCTACGATTTCGTTATCTTTGTTTTCTTTGCCGCCGTGGTCGGCCAGCTGTTTTTCCCGCCGGAAATGCCGGAATGGCTGCGTCTGGTGCAGACCTTTGGCATTTTTGCCGCCGGCTATATTGCTCGCCCCATTGGCGGCATCGTCATGGCGCACTTCGGCGACAAGCTGGGCCGCAAGAAGATGTTCATGCTCTCCATCATGCTCATGGCGCTGCCCACGCTGATCATGGGCCTTTTGCCCACCTACGCCACTATCGGTTATCTGGCCCCGGTTCTGCTGCTGGCCATGCGCATGCTCCAGGGCGCGGCCATCGGCGGCGAAGCGCCGGGCGCGTGGGTGTTTGTGACCGAGCACGTCCCGGCGCGTCATACGGCCTTTGCCACCAGTACCCTGTCAGCGGGTCTGGTCGCCGGTATTTTGCTGGGTTCTCTGATGGCGACCGGGCTGAACTACGTCATGAGCGAAGAGACCCTCTACGGCTGGGGCTGGCGCGTGCCGTTTCTGGTCGGTGGGGTGCTGGGTTTTGTGACGCTCTATCTGCGTCGCTACCTGCATGAAACGCCGGTGTTTACCGAAATGCAGGAGAACAAGTCTCTCTCCGAAGAGCTGCCCATGCGCACCCTGCTGCGCGACTATCTGCCGGGCGTGGCCATCTCCATGATTGCCACCTGGCTTCTGACCGCGGCGGTGGTGGTCACGATTTTGATGACGCCGACGCTTTTACAAAGCTTTGCCGGCATCGATCGTGGTCTGACGCTGCAGGCCAACTGCGTGGCGATCGTGTGTCTGATCATCGGCTGTCTTAGCGCCGGGGCGCTGGCGGATCGCATCGGCGATGGCATTGTTCTGGTGCTCTACTGTGCGGGACTTGGCATCACGTACTTCTATTTCTTCTGGCTGATGCATTTTGATGTCTCGATGCTGTTCCCGCTCTATGCGCTGGTGGGCTTTTTCGGCGGGCTGACCGGTATCGTGCCGGCCATTGCGGTCAAGTCGTTTCCGGCCGCCATTCGCTTCACGGGGCTTTCGTTTTCCTACAACGTGGCGTACGCCATCGCCGGCGGCCTGACGCCGATGATCGTGACCACCTCGATCGAGCGCCTGCCGATGTCGCCGGCCTGGTATGTGGCCGGCGTCATGAGCGTGGGCGTGGTCATGGGCGTTTTGCTGGCCCGGCGCCATTATCACTACCGCGCGCAGCCGGCGCACTGAGACAGGCTTTCCTGTCGCACGCTTATCAGCCAGGCTCATTCGAGCCTGGCTTTTTTATGTCCGTTTGAAGGACACAAGCGTCGGGCCATCATTTCATGGACAGTCATCTCAGGGAGAAGCAGATGGAGATCACGCTCAAGGGCAAGACGGCACTGGTCACCGGCGCCAATCGCGGCATCGGTGCTCACATGGCGGAATCACTTGCCCGTGCCGGTGCCAACGTGGCCTTTCATACGCGCAAGCCTCGTGATGAGGTCAACGAGACCGCCGAGCAGCTGGCAAAGGAGTGTGGGGTCAAAACCGGCGTGGTAGTGGCCGACCTTGGCGACCCGCAGGCGGTGGATGACATGTTTGAACAGTTCGACAGCCAGTTTGAACGCATCGACATCCTGATCAACAATGCCGGCTTTGAAAACGCCCACGCGCTGGAAGACATGCCGCGCGAGGACTGGCAGACGCTGATGAACGTCAACCTCAACGCGCCATTTTACTGCTCGCAGCACGCCGCCCGGCGCATGAAAAAGGCAGGTCAGGGCGGTGTCATCATCAACGTCCAGTCCATCCATGATGAAGTAACCCGCAAGGGTGTGGCGCACTACAGCGTGGCCAAGGCCGGTCTCAAGACGCTGACGCGCGCTGCCGCCGTGGAGTGGGGCGAGTACGGCATTCGCGTGGTGGGCCTTTCCCCCGGCGCCATTCAGACCGATATCAACCAGGAAGACAACGAAGCGCTTGGCATCGACAACATGAACAGCTGGATTCCGCTGGGCTTTATCGGCGAAACGAAGGATGTCGCCGGCGTCACGGTCTTTTTGTGCTCGGAGCAGGCGCGCTATATCACCGGCACCACGCTCTATATCGACGGCGCCTTCATGCACAACGTCATGCGTTATGACATGCGCCCGGACCATGACCTGGGCGTCTAGCCCTGTCGCATCGAGCCGCGGGCGCTTATAACATCGCGCCTACCGCATGAAGGCTTCGCAGTTCCCGGCGGGGCAGGTAGGATAGGCGGCCCCACCGTCTGCTGTGCCGCCGGGAGTGCGATGTTTACCGTTTTGCATGCCAACCACCTCGAGGATCTGCGCGATCTGGCAACGGCCCTGTCGGAACGCGATCCGCTGGCGCCGCTCGAAAGCGAGACCTTTCTGGTCCAGTCCAACGGCATGGCACAGTGGCTGCAGCTGTGCCTGGCACAGCATCATGGCGTGGCGGCCTCGCTGGATTTTCCCCTGCCTTCAAGCTTTGTCTGGCGCGCCTATCGCGCCGTGCTCGGCGATGACATTCCCAAACGCTCGCCCTTTGACAAGGGGCCGATGACCTGGCGGCTGATGCGGCTGCTGCCGCGTCTTTTGCGCCAGAGCGAATTTGCCCCGCTGGCCCACTATCTCGATGACGAAATGCCCGCAGATGGGCAGGCCGAGGGGGCGGCGCCCTGCGGCGAGCGCAAGAGCTATCAGTTGGCCTCAAGGCTGGCGGACCTGTTCGACCAGTATCTGGTCTACCGGCCTGACTGGATGGCGGCCTGGGCGCAGGGTGAGACCGCGCCTTCCGATATCGCCCCGGTGGATCACTGGCAGCCCGTACTGTGGCGCGCGCTGCTGGAAGATGCTTCAGAAGAGGCGCAGCGCCATCACCGCGCGGCGCTGCACGACCGGTTTCTGGTGCAGGCGCGCGCCCTTGAGGGGGTGCCGAAGGGGCTACCGCGGCGGCTTTTTGTCTTTGGTATCTCGGCGCTGCCGTTTCAGCTGCTCGAAGCGCTGCACGCTCTGTCCGGCGTGATGGATGTGGTGCTGATGGTGGCCAATCCGTGTCGCTTTTACTGGGGCGATATCGTGGCCGACCGCGAAGCGCTGCGCGCCCGACTCAAGCGTGACAGCCATCGCCAGCGCCATCAAAACGCGCCCACCCTTGAAGGGCTGGACGTTGAGACGCTGCATCTCAGTGCCAATCCGCTGCTGGCCGGCTGGGGCGCGCAGGGGCGCGATTTTATCGAGGCGCTCTATGACTTCGAGGCCGACAACGCCTTCGACATGGAGCACGACATCTTTCGCGATCCGCAGCAGACGGCGCCGTCGAGTCTTTTGCACCAGCTTCAACAGGAGGTGCTGGATCTGGTCCATCCGGCCCGGCGCGCCGAACAAGAGGGCGGCAAGCGGTTGATCGAACGCGATGATCGCTCGCTTGCCTTTACCCGCGCCCATTCGCCGCTGCGGGAAGTCGAGATCCTGCATGATCAGATGCTGGATGCCTTCGCCCGCGATGCGAGTCTGCGCCCGCGCGACATGGTCGTGCTGGTGCCGGATGTCGAGCGCTACGCCCCGTTGATTGACGCCGTGTTCGGGCAGATCCCGCGGGATGACGCGCGCTACATTCCCTATACGGTGTCTGACCGTATCGCCTCCGGGGCAAGCCCACTGCTGAGTGCGGCGCTGTCGCTTCTGGAGCTGCCCGAGCGGCGCCTGGGCGTCAGCGAGGTGCTCGACTGGCTGGAGGTGCCCGCCTTTCGCCGCCGCTTTGGCATCGAGGAGGACGAGCTCGAAAAACTCTCGCAGTGGCTGGCCGGCAGCGGCGTACGCTGGGGGCTGGACGGGGAACATCGCGATACGCTGGCGCTGCCGGGACTTTCCGAAAACACCTGGCAGTTCGGTCTGGATCGGATGCTGCTGGGTTTTGCTATCGGCGAGGGCAGCTTTGACGGCATCCAGGCCTATGACGAGATCGGCGGGCTGGAAGCGGATCTTGCCGGTCGGCTGGCCGAGCTGATGGCCCGCCTGCGGCACTGGTACCAGACCCTGAAAACGCCCGTGAGCATCGACGACTGGGTGGCGCGGCTGGAGGCGATGGTGGCGGCGCTGTTCGAGCCCGTCGAGCAAAACGATTTCGATATTCTCGAGCGTTTGTCGCGCGCCGCCCGAACGCTGGCGGAGGAGGGCGAATGCGGCGATTTCGATGAGGCGCTGCCGCTGACGGTCTTTCGCGAGGCGCTGACCGACCGGCTGGACGAGGGCGGCCTTGCCCAGCGCTTTCTGGCCGGGCGGGTCAACTTCGCCACGCTGATGCCCATGCGGGCCATCCCGTTTCGCCATACCTGGCTTTTAGGGATGAACGATGGTGACTATCCGCGAGTGCGCCTGCCGCAGGATTTTGACCTGATGGCCACGCGCCATCGCAGCGGCGACCGTTCGCGACGTGACGATGACCGCTATCTGATGCTGGAGGCGATGCTGGCCACTCGCGAGGCGCTGACCGTTTCCTGGGTCGGACGTGATCAGCGCGACAACAGCGAACGTGCGCCCTCGATTCTGGTCAGCGAGCTGCTCGATACCCTGTCGATGGGCTGGCGAGCAAGCGCGGGTGACGATGAGACCGCGCTGCTGACGCGTTTGATCACCACGCATCCGCTGCAGCCTTTCGCGCGAGCCTATTTCTCTCCTCCCGATACCATCGACCCCGACGGGCGCCCGGCACGGCTTTATACCTTTGAACGCAGCTGGGAAAGCGTGCATCACCCCGTACCAGCCACCGCCATTGAACCGCTGGGCGCGGCCGCGCCGCCCGAGGCGGCCGCAGGGCTTGACGATCTGGAGCGGCTTTTGAGACGCCCCTGGTCGATCTGTACGGCCGGGCGTCTGGGCATTCATTTTCATCCTGTCGCCGTGGCAGAAGAGGATGCCGAGCCCTTCGGGCTGGACGGGCTTGAGCGCTTTGGTTTTAAAAAACATCTGCTGGAAGGTGCCCGCCGCGAGCGCGATTTAAGCGAGATGCTGGATGAGTCGCGGCGCAAGGGCATGCTGCCGGCGCTGGGGTTTGGTGAGCGCCTGGCACAGGATCTGATCAAGCCGCTGAGACAACAGCTCAGCCAGTGGCAGGAGCTGACAGACGCTCTGACACCCGTCGAGGCGATGCGTGTCGAGTTGATCGACGAGGCCGGTACGACCGTGCTGGCGGATCGCATCGACGGTCTGTGGCGCAACGAGACAGGCGTGCTCCATCGCTGTGTGCTGGCGCCGGCGCACTTTGGCCACCTGCGTCGCGACCGTGGCGGGCGGCTGACGCATTACGGCAAGCCGCATCGGCTGATGCGGGCCTGGCTTGAGCAGCTCGCCCTGACCGCCATGGGCGAATCGGTCATGGCAACGGTCTTGTTCGAGGATCGACAGCTGGATCTGCCGGTCATCACCGTTGAGGACGCTCGCAACACGCTCTTTTCACTGTGTCAGCAGTGGCGCCGTGCCAGTGATGCGCCGGTGCCCACAACGCTTGAGCTGGCACTGGAGTATTTTGCCGGTTGGCCAAAACGCGCCGATGACGAAAGCGAGGGCGATTACCGAGAAGCGGGGCTTGAACGGGCCCGCGTCTGCCATGAGGAGGCCAGCTTCAACGGGCCGGCGGCGCTGCGCGAGCGTGAACCGATGATGGGGGAGCTCTGGCCGCGTTTTGATGCCCTTCGTGAGGCCGGTTTCGAGCACGCTACCCGAACCCTTTATGAGCCCTTCATGGAAACGCTGGCGGCGCTGGCCGATGGCGGGCGCGGCGCCGCGGGCGAGCAGGGCGCTTAAAGCCCCAGTTGATTGAGCCCCGGATGATCCTGCGGGCGAGGGCCGGGCGTGGGCCAGCGAAAGCGGCGCTCGCCGTCCTCGATAGGGATCTCGTTGATGCTGGCTTCGCGGCGCACCATCAGGCCGTGCTCGTTGAATTCCCACATCTCGTTGCCGTAGGCGCGATACCACTGATCGGAGCGGTCGCGCCACTCATACTGAAAGCGCACGCCGATGGTGTTGTCCGTCCATGCCCAGAGCTCTTTGCACAGCCGATAGTCGTTTTCGCGCTGCCACTTGCGGCGCAGAAACTCGATGATGGCCTCGCGCCCCTGAAAAAACTCGGTGCGATTGCGCCAGCGTGAATCCTCACTGTAGGCCCCAGCGACCCTTTCAGGCTGGCGGGTATTCCAGGCATCCTCGGCGGCGCGCACCTTCTGGCGGGCACTGTCTTTGTCAAACGGCGGAAGCGGCGGGCGGCTTTCCATGCGGCGTCTCCATCACATGAAAGAAAAGGGACGCTCAGGCTAGCATGTTCGCAGGGCCGCCGCATGACGCGGCGATGACATCATGAGGCTGCTATCCTTGTCGATATTCTACTTGTCTCCTCATTGGAGTTTCCCGAATGCGTCATCTCGATCTGCAGGTTATCCAGCAGGCGCGTGAGTGGGCCAGCGCTCATTCCACGATCTGGCTGTGCACCGTTTTAAGCACCTACGGCTCCTCACCTCGCGCGCCCGGCTCGATGCTGGTCGCCATCGGCGATGGCCGGCATGTCGGTTCGCTGTCCGGCGGCTGTGTCGAGGAGGCGTTCATCGAAAGCCTTCAGGACGGCGCCTTTTCAAAACCGGCCGCCGTGGTGCGCTATGGCGAAAATCAGGAAGAGAGCCAGCGTCTTCAGCTCCCCTGCGGTGGCGTGCTGGAAGTGCTCATCGAGCGTCTTGAGGTCAATGATGAGCTCAAGGTGCATCTGGAAGTGCTGGAAGCCACCCTTCTGGGTCGCAAGCGCCTGATTCGCCGGGTCGACCCCGAGACCGGCCGTTATCGCGTCGTCCTCGATGAGTCGCCCAACGGGCCGGTCGTGTCTCGTGATGATCAGGGCCTGGTGCAGATTCGCGTTGGCCCGGCCCTGCGACTGATTCTGGCCGGCATCTCGCCGGTGGCCGGCTTTTGCGCCCAGTTTGCCCGCTCGCTGGGCTATGAGGTCATCATCTGCGACCCGCGCGATGATGTCCGGCGCGATTTCATTGCCGCCGGGCACGGCGAGGGTATCGAGGTACAGGCCGCGCTGCCGGCGCTGTTCATTGCCTCGGGCGCCTGTCACGAGGCCACCGCCGTCGTGGCACTGACCCATGACCCGCGCATCGATGACCCCGCCATGATCGAGGCGGTTAGAACGCCGGCGTTTTATATCGGCGTGATGGGGTCAAAAAGAACCTCGCAAAAGCGCGCCGAGCGGCTCAAGCGCTCCGGCGGGCTGAATGATGACGACATTGCACGCCTGCACATGCCGATCGGCATGGATCTGGGCAGCAAGGCGCCTGCCGAAATTGCGCTGTCCGTGGTGGCCGACATCATGCGCGTGTTCAATGGCAAGGCGGGCAAAACGCATATCGCCGCTGCACCGGTCGCCACCGCGGTTTGATGACCGGCCTTGAAGATGATCACGCTCCAGGGGCGCCCCGGGTACTGGGGCTGATTCTGGCGGCGGGGCACAGCCGCCGGTTTGGCAGCGACAAGCGCCTGGCCGATCTGGCCGGGCAGACCCTGCTGGCTGCAACGGTGGCCAGCCTGCAACCCCACGTGTCTTCCACAACGGTTGTGGTGCGCCACGGCGAGCGCCCCGAATCACTGGGCCTGCCGGCTCAGATCGATGTGGTGCAGGCGCCCGAGGCGCCCATCGGCATGGGGGTCAGTCTGGCGAGTGCCGTCACCGAGCTGCTCGCCTCGGCCGATCCCCGCCATCAGCGCTGTGAGGCGCTGGCCTTGATGCTGGGCGACATGCCCGCGGTCCATTCCGAGACCCTGCATGCGCTGATGGCGCAGGCCCGTTGCGACGTCATAGTGCGCCCGCGTTATCAGGGGGTGCCGGGTCATCCCGTCGTGTTTGGACGAGACTTCTGGCCGGCGCTGGCCGCGCTCGACGGCGATGAAGGTGCCCGAGGGGTGCTCAAGCGTTATCAGCAACACGTCGTGGTGCTGGAGGTGAATGATCCGGGCATCCTTGGCGATGTCGACACCCCCGATGCGCTGTCTTCTTTTAAATAAATCGAGATCCCATGGTCCGAGTTGCGCTCTTTGCCGATGTTCAGAACGTGTATTACACCGCCCGCGAAACCTTTGGCTGCCAGGTCAACTACGCCGCGCTCTGGCGCCACGCCGTGGGCGAGGATACGGTCGTTGCCGCCTATGCCTACGCCATCGAGCGCCACGACCCGCGCCAGCAGCAGTTTCAGCACGCGCTGCGCGATATCGGCTTTGAGGTGCGTCTCAAGCCCTTTATTCAGCGCCGCGATGGCAGCGCCAAGGGCGACTGGGATGTCGGGATCACGCTGGATGTGTTCGAGACGGCCGGCGAGGTGGATCGGGTGGTACTGATCTCGGGAGACGGCGATTTTGCCGAGCTGCTCTCGCGCATCCGACAGCGCTTTGGCGTCCGGGCCGACGTTTACGGCGTTCAGGCGCTGACCGCCCAGGCCCTGCGACAGGCGGCCGACCATTTTGTGCCTATCGAAGGCGGCCTGTTACAAAATACCCGGCGCTGAGCCGGTCGCGCCTGGACACTATTGAACGCTGTAGTGACGCCCCGCCAGACACGCGGCCAGCGCGCGATGATAGGTGCCGGCCTGCAGGCGTGAGGGCGGCTCAAGACTTGCTGCAGGATCAAAGCCGGCCTGATCGATGGCCCAGCGATGACATGCACCGCGGTCCTGCTGCTGCTGGTGCAGGCTTTGGTCGTTGATGGGGTAGGCAATGACATCGAACAGATCGGCCCCGGCCATCTGAACCTCTCGTGGAGTGGGCGTTGGCGTATAGCGGGCGTCGCTGGCGGAGGCTACAAACCAGGTATCGCGGGCAAGGTAGTAGCGCTGATCACCGATCCAGATCGGGCGGGCGTCATCGGGCAGTCCGGCGCGATCGGAAACCGGCGGGACGGCTGCGGCCGTCGTGGCGCACACCAGACCGGACAGCAGCAGGGCGCCGATCGAGCAGTGAGGCAGGGCAAGAGACTTGATCATGAACGGACTCCACGAACGTGACAGACGCCGTACCGGCGGCGTTTTGAGGTCATGCCAGGGTATACGACAGGAGCACGCCGCGCCATGAGCCGTTATCTTTCTACCGAGTGCGTTCGCGCCATGACGCTCTCGGCACAGGGCTTTGGCGCCGACCGCGACGGCTCGCAACCGGACGGTCGAGCGCTGTTGCGCCTCATCCGAAGGCTCGGGCTTTTGCAGATCGACAGCGTCAACGTGCTGTGTCGTGCCCATTACATGCCGCTGTACTCCCGGCTGGGGCCCTACGACCGGCGCCGGCTCGAACGTTTTAACCAGGGGTCGCCGTCACAGCGTCGCCTGTTTGAATACTGGGGGCATGAAGCCTCGCTGATCCCTGTTGAAGACTATCCGCTCTATCGCTTTCGCATGCAGCGTGCCCGTGATGGCGGCGGTGGCCTCTATAAGCGCCTTGAGCGCTTTTCCCGCGAGCAGCCGGCGTTTATCGAGCAGGTGCTGGACGAGATTCGCCACCGTGGCGCGCTGGCGGCGTCCGATCTGACTGGCGGCGGACGCGGGCAGGGCAGCTGGTGGGGCTGGAGTCACGGCAAGTCGGCGCTTGAGTATCTGTTCTGGAGCGGTCAGGTGCTGGTGGCGCACCGGCGCGGTAACTTCGAGCGGGTCTATGATCTGCCCGAGCGGGTGGTCGGGCGCGACGCCGTCGAGGCCCCCGAGCTGTCACCGCCACAGGCGCAGCGCGCGCTGATCTCTCGTGCGACACAGGCCATGGGGGTGGCGAGTGCGCGCGACATTCAGCGCTACTTTCGCCTTGATGCTCGCGAGACGCGGGCACGGATCGAAGCGCTGGTGGATGCCGGTGAACTGGTGCCTGTCACGGTGGAGGGCTGGTCGATACCGGCCTGGCAGCATGCAAAAGCACGTGTCAGCCGCCGGGCGAGCGAGGCGAGTGCGCTGCTGTCGCCCTTTGATCCGCTGATGTGGGACCGCGAACGGGCCGCCCGGGTGTTTGATTTTCGCTACCGCATCGAAATCTATACGCCGGCGCATCTGCGCCAGTATGGCTATTACGTGCTGCCTTTCATGCTGGCAGGGCGGATGGCAGCTCGCGTCGATCTCAAGGCCGAACGCGCCGCGGGCGTGCTGCAGGTGATTGCCGCCCACCCCGAAGCGAATGTCGCAATAGAGACCCTGGCACCGGCGCTTTATGAAGAGCTTGTACGGCTGGCCCGCTTTCTGGGGCTTGCCCGGGTGCAGATCAAGGGCAGCGACCCGCTTGATCGAGCGCTTGAATCGATGGGTGTCGATGCCTGACGGCGTCGAACGTCGAACTGTTACAAGGGCGGCGTCAGGCGTATGGTAAATGTCATACAACTTCACGCCGTTATCACAGCCGACCCAAGCCATGTCTTCTGATCGCTTTGCTGAAGCAGCCCCTGCAGGCACCAATCTTCGTATTATCGCCATCGTCAGCTCCACCTTTGTCAGCATGCTGTGTATCGGCATGACGCTGACGGTGCTGCCGCCCTGGATGCACGGCTCGCTGGGCTTTGATGCCGTCACGGTCGGGGCGGTCATCAGCCTTCAGTTCGTGGCGACCCTGCTGTCGCGCCCCTTTTCCAGCCAGATGGCCGACCGGCTCGGCGCCAAGCGCGTGGTGCTTTTGGGCATGAGCGGCTGCGCGCTCAACGGCGCATTGATTCTTCTGGCGGCGCTGAGCGTTCAGTGGCCGCTTGTGAGCCTGGCATTGCTGGTTCTGAGCCGACTGATGCTGGGGGTTTCGCAGGGCATGATCGGCACCGGGTCGCTGAGCTGGGGGATCGGGCTGGTGGGGCCGGCCCTGATGAGCAAGGTCATCTCCTGGAACGGCATTGCAGGCTTTGGGGCGCTGGCCATCGGTGCGCCGCTGGGGGCTGTGCTGGCGCAGAACCTCGGGGTGGCAAGCGTGGGGCTTTTCATCGTGCTGATCGGGACGCTGGCGCTGGCGCTTGCCTGGCGCCGGCCGGCGTCACCGATCGTCAGCGGCAAGCGGGTGCCGTTTGCCCGCGTCTTTCGAGTGATGGCGCCCTACGGCGGGGCACTGGCGCTGAGCTCGGTCGGCTACGGCGTGATTGCCACGTTCATCACGCTGTATTACGCCGAGCAGCAGTGGTCACACGCCGCCTGGGGGCTGAGTGCTTTCGGGGCGGCTTTCATTACGGCGCGCGTGCTGTTTGCCGATACCATCAACCGCTTTGGCGGCTATCGCGTCACGCTGGTGTGCTTTGCCGTCGAAATGCTCGGGCTTGTGGCCCTGTGGCAGGCCGCTCATCCGGGCATCGCGCTACTGGGCGCGGTGCTGGCAGGGCTTGGCGTGTCGCTGATCTACCCGGCGCTGGGTGTGGTAGCGGTGGCCAAGATTGCCTCCACCAGTCGCAGCGCGGCGCTGGGCGCCTATTCGGTTTTTCTGGATGCCGCGGTCGGCCTGACCGGACCGCTGGCGGGCTTTATCGCCGGCCGGGCCGGCTACTCAAGCATTTTCCTGTTTGCGGCGCTGTGTAGTCTGGCAGGCTTGGGGCTTTGTGCCATGCTTTACACCATCTCCATCCGGCGTCGGGCCCGTGCCGAGCGTCAGGCCCGGATGGAAGATGACAGGGCGCAGGCCTCACCGACAGAGACACGCTCTCAGGTCTGAGCCTGTCGGGCGCGCGCCAGGTCTTCCAGCGTGTGAAGCGACAGCTGCTGCTCGAGATCGAAATACTCTCCCCACTGCTCATCGACGTGGTATGGCTCAAAGCGCTCAAAGCCACTGCCCGGGGTAAAGGTCATTTCACCGAAATAGACCCGGCCCTGAATGCTGTAGAGATCCACCCGCACGTAGGCAAATCCTTTTGAAAGCGTTCTGGCGCAGTCGAGCAGGGTCTCAAGGGTATCGGGCCTTGCCGGCCGGCGTGACGCATCGCTGTTGGCGTATTTGACCTGCAGCGGCAGCCACTGCCAGTCGGTAGTGAAGTAGTCCCGGCAGTGGCCGTTGAAGCGGTCGCTGTCGACCTGAATGACGCAGTGCGAGCCCTCGGCGCCGTTGAAGCAGTGAAACTTGTAATCGGCCGGGATATTGCCGTTGTCATCAAGCATCAGCCGTTCAACGACCAGCTGCGGCGCAATGTGACGGTACTGGGTCTCGCGCGACCCCATATAAAAGTTTCGGCTGAGCCAGTCATCGGTCTGACGTTTGAGCTCGTCAAAGGAAAGGCTGCTTTTGTCGGTGACAATGCGGTTCATGGCGCTGCCATGATTGGCCTTGATGACAAACTGGCCGGGCAGAATGTTGAACATCTCGCGCGTCAGCACCGGGCCGGAGGCGAGCATCGGAATCAGGTGCTGCTGGCCCAGCGTATCGGCCACGAAATCGCGCACTGCCAGCTTGTCGGCCAGCTCGCGAAACACCGGGCGGTCGGCGTTGAGCTTGAAACAGGTCAGTTTCTCGCTCCAGGTGCGCGGTGTCTCGAGAGAGGGGGCCCGGCCAAAGCGTTTTTCGAACTGGCGAAGGGCTTCGCATCGATCAGAGCGCTTGACGCGTCGAAGGCCTTCAGAGCATCGCTGGCGCAGTCGCAGCAGGGACAGGGGCTGAGGGAAAAGGGCGTTATCGGCCATGGACACCTTCCATGAAACACGGACTAAAAAAGTGTCGCGACGATAGCAGTATTGATGCACTTGTTGATTAAGTAATTGTTAAAGGCTATTAATTAATGTCTACGCCGGGTATTTTTTGACAACGGATACTGTCGTATCAAATATTTCTTGTGGCAGGCAGGGATGCAGGCAGGTCCTGCCCGATTCTGGAGCGGAGACGATCATGAGTGACAACAACGCGCAGGGCCCCCGCGAGATCGATGAAGAGACGATCGCGCTGGCCACCGAAATCTTTAACATGGCGCGCGTGGGCGATGCCGAGAAATTCAGGGAGTGGCTGGGACATGGTCTGCCGCCCAATATGTGCAACCAGAAAGGCGACAGCCTGTTGATGCTTGCGAGCTATCACGGCCAGTTCGAAACGGTCAAGGTACTGCTTGAGCATGGCGCCGACCCTGAAATGCGCAACGACAACGGCCAGAACCCGCTGTCCGGCGCGGCCTTCAAGGGTGATATGCCCATGGTTGAACTGCTGCTGGAGCACGGCGCCGAGATTGACGGCTGCGCGCCGGACGGCAAAACGGCGCTCATGTTTGCGGCCATGTTTGATCACGTTGACATCACGCGATACCTGCTGGAAAAGGGCGCTGATCCGTCGCGACGTGAAAGCCGCGGCATGACCGCCGGCGAGCTGGCTCAGGCGATGGGGGCCGAGCATACTCCGGCACTTCTGGGCCAGACCGGCTCGGATTGAGCCTTCCGCCCACCCCTGCCTGTAAAGTCTTACGGCAGACGCGTACAATCTCCCGCCAGACTTCATCATTCACGCCCGAGCCGGTTTTCCGGCTCGGGCGCTTTCTCGGAACGCTCTCTTGCTCTCTACTGCCAATATCACCATGCAGTTTGGCCCGAAGCCGCTGTTTGAAAACGTCTCGGTCAAGTTCGGCAACGGCCATCGCTACGGTCTGATCGGCGCCAACGGCTGCGGTAAATCCACCTTCATGAAAATCCTGGGCGGCGATCTGGAGCCCTCCGGCGGGCAGGTCATGAAGGATGCCACCACACGGCTGGGCAAGCTGCGCCAGGATCAGTTCGCCTTTGAAAACGAGCGGGTGATCGACACCGTCATCATGGGGCATGAAGAGCTCTGGCACGTGGCCGCCGAGCGTGAGCGCATCTATGGTCAGGCCGAAATGTCCGAAGAGGACGGCATGAAGGTCGCCGATCTCGAAGTGCGCTATGCCGAGCTGGATGGCTACACCGCCGAGGCGCGTGCCGGCGAGCTGCTGCAGGGGCTGGGCATCGGTGATGAGCAGCACCAGGATCTGATGAGCACGGTAGCGCCGGGCTGGAAACTGCGCGTGCTGCTGGCGCAGGCACTGTTTGCCGACCCGGATGTGCTGCTGCTCGATGAGCCGACCAACCATCTGGACATCAATACCATCCGCTGGCTGGAAGACATTCTCAAGGCGCGTCGTGCCACGATGATCATCATCTCGCACGACCGTCACTTCCTGAACAGCGTCTGCACCCACAT
The DNA here is from genome assembly GCF_977968315.1 of Kushneria sp. EE4. Next base: position 1,646,430 of record NZ_OZ386212.1, on the reverse strand, counting down.
GGCCGATCTGGACTACGGCGAGCTGCGCCTGTTCCCGGGCAACTACGACGAGTACATGATCGCTGCCACCCAGGCGCGTGAGCGTCTGCATTCCGACAACGCCAAGAAAAAGGCCGAGATCGCCGAGCTTCAGCAGTTTGTCAGCCGCTTTTCGGCCAACGCCTCCAAGGCCAAGCAGGCGACATCGCGCCAGCGCAAGATCGACAAGATCCAGCTTGAAGAGGTCAAGCCCTCTTCACGCGTTAGCCCTTTCATTCGCTTTGAGCAGAACAAAAAGATCCATCGCCAGGCGCTGACGGTGGAAAACATCAGCAAGGCCTGGGGTGATAATCAGCTGTTCAAGCGGTTCGGGCTGCAGGTCGAAGCCGGCGAGCGCGTGGCCATCATCGGCCCCAACGGGATCGGCAAGACCACGCTGCTCAACTGCCTGACCGGCGACATGACAGTCGACAGCGGTGAAGTGAAGTGGACCGATGCCGCTGAAGTCGGCTATTTCGCCCAGGACCACGCCGCCGATTTTGAAAGCGGCGACACGCTTTTTGACTGGATGGGGCAGTGGACCACCCAGGGCGAGCAACAGGTGCGCTCGGCGCTGGGGCGGATGCTCTTTTCCAACGACGATATCGGCAAGTCGGTGCGGGTCATCTCCGGCGGTGAGCAGGGTCGCATGCTCTTTGGCAAGCTGGCGCTGCAAAAGCCCAACGTGCTGGTGATGGATGAGCCCACCAACCACCTGGACATGGAATCGATCGAGGCGCTTAACCTGGCGCTCGACAACTATCCCGGCACACTGATCTTTGTCAGCCACGACCGCGAGTTTGTCAGTTCACTCGCCACGCGCATCATCGAGATGAAGGATGACGGCATCGTGGACTTCAGCGGCAGCTACGAGGACTACCTGCGCAGTCAGGGCATCTACGGCTGATGCTGGTGTGATCGTTGAAAAAAGCCCCGCCATTGGCGGGGCTTTTTTCATGCTGGCCAGAGCGCGGTTACGGCTCGAGCGGCTTGTCCCAGCCTTCAAGTACGGCATCACTCCAGCTGCCGTAGGTGGCATTGGGCAGCATGATCCAGTCGTTGCCAAAGCGCTCGGCGTAAACCAGGACACACTATTTTGAACGTGCAAGCAATAAAGAAGCTGATGATATGGAGTGGTCCTGCCGGATAGCAGGATTTTTTGTGCCGTTGTGGCTCTTTGTTGCTATCACATTCCGATGCCATTTGATGATCCCGGGTTACGCACTGTGCGCTGTCGGATAACCGAAAAGGCAGGATTTCATAACCGGTGTTAGCGCATCGTGTGGTCTGAAAATAATGTCCGGGCGGGGCACCCTTAAAACTGTAATGCCACGTAATCCAAACGCCCTGAGTGAGGCCCTGCGTTCCCCTGCACGCGCCTTATGGCGGGAACCATCAAGCGCTGAATGAATCCCAGAATCTGTCATGCCAACAGGGAGGGTTCACCATGAGCAAGCACGGCAGCGAGCAGTTCGAGAAGTTCAAAAGCGGTCTCAAGACACAGGTTGCGGTGGCCACCAACAGCGACCGATTGTATGAAGACGCTGAAAAACAGCGGCTGATGGTACGTCTGATGGAAACAAAGGGACTGACGCAGGAAGAGGCCGAAAAGCAGGCCGAGCAACAGCTTCGCAACGAGTAGCGACACATCGAATGTCGGCCTGACCGTCATGATTCGGTCAGGCCCGGTCTGATATCACTCGTGCCGTCGGGGCCTTCGTTTACCCGGCGGCCCGGATCAGCGCCCCGACCAGTGCCCGGATCTGACCCAGATAGCTGCCGCTTGACGGCGGCATGGGGTCCGAGGTCAAAACCATGGTCATTTCAAGTCCTGGCACCACAAACAGGACCTGCCCGCCGTAGCCCCAGCCGTAGTACACCGGTTCATTTTCGATCTCGCCGCGAAACCAGCCGTAGCCGTAATCGCTACCGTTATAAAACGAGTGCGTGCGCGGCTGCCAAGAGGTAGCAATCCAGTCACTGGAGAGCACCTGCCGGCCGTTGTAGCGCCCGTTCAGGCGATACATTTCGCCAAACACCATGAGCGCCTGCGGCGTCAGACCCATTTCGTTGCCGCCGAAATAGATGCCCTGCGGGTCGCGCGTCCAGGGCGGTATGCTGATGCCCAGCGGGGTCCCCAGCCAGTCGCGCATCAGCGCAAGCGTTGAGCGGCCGGTGGTATGGGTCAGCGCCGCCGAGAGCAGGTGCGTATTGCCGGTGGAGTAGAGCATTCGCCCGCCCGGCGTAGCCACAAAGGGGCGTGAAAGGGCGTTGCGCACCCAGTCGCGACTGGCCACCCAGGCGCCGTAGTGCTGTCCGGAGGTGCGCTCAAGGCCTGCCTGCATCGACAGCAGCTGCCCCACGGTAATGTCGCGTATGCGCGGGTCGGCGTCTGCGGGAATCTGATCCGGCGAAAGCAGCTCAACGATCGGCTGATCGACGCTTTCGATGACGCCGCGCTCGATGGCTGCGCCCACCAGCGCCGATATCAGCGTCTTGGACAGCGACTTGATGTTGGCTGTCCGGTCGGTGCGGTGGCCGCGATAGCCGCGGTCGATGACGGTGTTGCCATCGATGGCGACCATCAGGGTATGAGTACGGGGCAGGGTACCGGCGCGCTCTGCCACTTGATTCAGTGCAGAGGCGTCCGGGGTGGCAGGGGCGGCCATTGAGGGCATCGACAGCAGCCAGAAGACACTGGCCATCATCAGGGCATAACACACGTGTCCGGGCTGTCGCATGCAGGCCACTCCCTTGAAAAAACGTCAGTAGATGCTTCGAAGTGTGGCGTATATCCCGAACGTTTGCTTATCCCTGATGGCGGCAGGCCCAGCTGAGCCCGGCCCCAGCCCCGTGATAAATCATTCGCCGCAGGCGGCGTCGAGCGGGCATGCTGAACCGCACAGTGATGCCCCTTCATCCACTTGCGGAGACTGACATGACGCGACCCAACGTATTGATCCTGATGGCCGATCAGGTCAACGGTACGCTGTTCGAGGATGGCCCGGCCGACTTTCTGCACACGCCACATCTGAAGGCGCTGGCCCGGCGCAGCGTACGGTTCAACAACGCCTACACCCCAAGCTATCTCTGCGCGCCGGGACGGGCGGCCTTCATGTCGGGGCAGCTGCCTTCCCGCAACGGTGTCTACGACAACGCTGCCGAATTTCCCTCTAGCGTGCCGACCTGGGCGCATCATCTGCGCCGCGCCGGCTATCAAACCTGTCTGTCCGGCAAGATGCATTTCGTGGGGCCCGATCAGCTGCACGGCTTTGAGCGCCGGCTGACCACGGATGTCTATCCGCCCGATTTCGGCTGGACGCCGGACTATCGCCGGCCCGGGGAGCGCATTGACTGGTGGTATCACAATCTGGGCTCGGTGACCGGGGCGGGCGTGGCTGAAATCTCCAACCAGATGGAGTATGACGACGAGGTCGCCTTTCACGCCGAGCAAAAACTCCTTGATCTCGCGCGCGGTCACGATGAGCGGCCCTGGGCGCTGTGTGTGAGCTTTACCCATCCGCACGACCCCTACGTGGCACGGCGCAAATTCTGGGATCTCTATAACGACTGCGACCACCTTGAGCCGACGCTTGCCGAGGTGCCCTATAGTGAGCAGGACCCGCACTCACAGCGTCTGTATGAGGCCAACGACTACACAAGATTTGATATCCGACCGGACAACGTACGCCGGGCACGGCAGGGCTATTTTGCCAACCTGTCGTATGTCGATGACAAAATCGGCGGCATTCTGGATGTGCTCAGGCGCACCCGGATGGATGACAACACCATCGTGATGTTTGTCTCCGACCACGGCGACATGCTCGGCGAGCGCGGGCTGTGGTTCAAGATGAGCCCCTTTGAAGGTTCCTCGCGGGTGCCGCTGATGATCAGCGCGCCGGGCATCGAGCCCCGGTCGGTGACCACGCCGGTCTCGGCGATCGACATCAATCCAACGCTGGCCGATCTGGTCGGCATCGATTTGAGTGCCATCGCTGACTGGACCGATGGCGAGTCGCTGATGCCGTTGATGACCGGCGGCACGCGTGACACCCCGGTCTATATGGAATACGCCGCCGAAGGCACGATTGCGCCGCTGGTGACCATTCGCGATGGGCAGTGGAAGTTCAACCACTGCGAGGTCGACCCGCCCCAGCTGTTCAATCTGGAAGACGATCCGGACGAGCAGCGCAACCTGGCCGAAGACCCGGAGTATGCGACAGTGCTTGAGGATTTTACCCGCCGGATGCGCTCGCGCTGGGACATGGCGCGCTTTGACGCCGACGTGCGCGAAAGCCAGGCGCGTCGTCTGATCGTTTATGAAGCCCTGCGCAACGGGCATTACTTCCCCTGGGATCACCAGCCGCTACAGGTGGCCTCCGAGCGTTATATGCGCAACCACATGGATCTCAATATTCTGGAGGAGGCCCAGCGCTTCCCGCGCGGGGAGTAGAGGGGGGGCGGACTGTCCGCCCTGGCCCGTTCGAGCCCCTCTCATGAAAGCGTCGAATGGGGTATCAGGAGCTTTCATGGCAGCGTTTGGCCACACGCGTACCCTCACTGTCTGGAACCATACAGAGGGGACGCGACATGCAGGCATTCTGGACAGGGCTTGGGCTCGGGCTGTCACTGATCATGGCGATCGGCGCGCAAAACGCGTTCGTGCTGCGTCAGGGCCTTCGCGGCGAGCATCTTTTCATGGTCTGTCTGACCTGTGCGCTGTCGGATGCCCTGCTGTTAACGTTTGGCGTGTATGGCGCCGCGACCCTGACGGTGTACTTCCCGAACCTTGATACCGTCATGCGCCTTGCCGGGGCGCTTTTTTTACTGCTCTACGGCGGGCAGGCCATGGTCTCTGCCCTGCGCGGTGGCCGGGCACTCAACCCGGCCGGCCGGACCGGCGCTTCCCGGGGTAAAACGCTGGCGCTGTGTCTGGCGCTGACCTGGCTCAATCCGCATGTCTATCTGGACACGGTGGTGCTGGCAGGCGCGGTGTCGGCGCAGCAGGCGTCACGGGCGGCCTTTCTGACCGGCGCCGTGATGGCCTCCTTTCTTTTCTTTTTCGCGCTGGGATACGCCGCCGTGCGCCTGCGCTCGCTTCTGGCCCGACCCCGGGCCTGGCAGATTCTGGACGGCGTGATGGCCTTTTTGATGTGGATCGTGGCGCTGTCCTTGCTGTGGCCGATGGTTGTGCCTTCGTGAAAGCATTATCGTCAGGGACGCGCCACAATGGGGGATGCCAGACCATGGTTGAATATCGTTCATGGTGCGGGTGAATAACCCTTGCTGGTGTTCACATTGGCGCCACGGCATATTGTTGGATGAAAAGCTACGTGACGAAAAAAGCTGTCCTGCAGCACTTGTTGATTAAGGAATGATCATGTCTTTACCCATGCCTCCCTACCGCGCCGACACGGTTGGCAGTCTGCTGCGCAGCGATAACATCAAGAGTGCGCGTGAACAGCGCGCCCGGGGCGCCATCGATCAGGCGTCTCTCAAGGCCATTGAGGATGAAGAGGTCACGCGACTGGTCAGAAAGCAGGAATCCCTTGGGCTCAAGGCCGTCACCGATGGTGAACTGCGCCGTGCCTGGTGGCATTTCGATTTTCTCGAGCACCTCACGGGCGTCGAGGGATTCGAATCCGAACAGGGCATTCAGTTCCAGGGGCGTCAGACCCCATCCCACGGGGTGCGCGTGGTGGATCGTGTCCGGTTCAACCCGGACCACCCGATGCTTGAGCACTTTCGCTATCTCAATGCGCAAACGACCAGCGCCATTGCCAAGATGACGATCCCGAGCCCGAGCGTGCTTCATTTCCGCGGCGCCGGTCAGGTCGATCGCAGCGTTTACGCCGAGTGGGGCAGCTACTTCAACGACCTGGCCGATACCTGGCGCGAGGCGATTGCCGCCTTTTACGAAGCCGGCTGTCGCTACCTGCAGCTGGATGACACGGTGTGGGCCTATCTCTGCTCCGACAGCGAGCTTGAGGCGGCGCGCGAGCGGGGCATCGAGTCACCCGAAAAGCTTCAATACATCTATGCCGACGTTCTCAATCGGGCGCTGGAAGGCCGGCCGGCCGACATGCACATCAGCCTACACGTCTGCCGCGGCAATTTCCGTTCGACCTGGATCAGCGAAGGCGGCTACGAGCCGGTCGCGCAAACGCTATTGGGCAGCGTCAATGTCGATGCCTTTTTTCTGGAGTACGACACCGACCGGGCCGGCGATTTCCGGCCGCTGCGCTTTCTGCCCCGCGGCCATCAGCAGGTGGTGCTGGGGCTGGTCACGACCAAGACCGGCGAGCTCGAATCCGCAGAGCAGATTCGCGAGCGCCTCGATGAGGCCAGCGAATACGTGCCGATGGATCAGCTGTGTCTGAGCCCGCAGTGCGGGTTTGCCTCGACCCATGAGGGCAACAACCTCAGCGAAGAGCAGCAGTGGGAAAAGCTGGATCTGATCGTCAATCTCGCCGAGGAGTTCTGGGGCTACTAACCCGGGCTCTGGCAGGTCCATCAACGCCTGACCGTTCACCGGTCAGGCGTTTTTTATGGGCGTTTGCGCCGTGATGGCTGCAGACACGAGCGCGGCCCGCTATCGTTGGCGCATGTTTTCCTGCAAAAAGGCGTCTCCCTTGGCACGACAAACCGGCGCAAACGGCGCGTCACGCTATCAGGCTTCATTGCTGGAAGGGCCCGTTCTGGGATCGCTTCTGAAACTGTCGGTGCCCATCGTGCTGGCCAACATTTTGCAGTCGGGCTATCAGTTGATTGATGCCTTCTGGGTGGGGCGACTGGGCGGCCATGCGGTGGCTGCTGTCTCGGTCAGCTTTCCGGTGACCTTTTTGCTGATTGCGCTGGGGTCGGGCTTTAGCATGGCGGGCTCGACGCTGGTGGCGCAGCACATGGGCGCGGGCAATCATCATCGGGTCAATCAGGTGGCGGGACAGACCATTTTGCTGGTGGTGGTAACATCGATCAGCCTGTCGATACTCGGGATCCTGCTGGCCCCGGGGCTGCTGGGGCTTTTAGGTGTCGAGGCGGCCGTGTACGACGCGGCACTGGTCTTTTTGCGCATCTCCATGGCGGCCATGGTCTTCACCTTCGGCTTTTCCATGTTTCAGGCGCTGATGCGCGGGATCGGTGAGGTGCGACTGCCGCTGTATATCGTCACCGGCACGGTGCTTTTGAACGTGGTGCTCGACCCGCTGTTCATCTTCGGGTTCAACCTCGGCGTGGGCGGGGCCGCGCTGGCAACGCTTGTCACCCAGGCGCTGGCGCTGGGCACCGGGCTGTGGCTTCTGGTGCGCGGGCGTCACGGGATCGAGCTCAAGACCCATCATCTGCGTCCTGACCCGGTGTTTATCCGTCGCGCGCTGGCGCTGGGTCTGCCGGCCTCGGTGGAGCTTTCTGCCCGGGCGCTGGGCATGAACGTGATGGTGTTTCTGGTCACGGGCTTTGGCACCGTCACCATCGCCGCCTACGGTGTCGGCACCAATATCATGGGCTTTATCATCATTCCCGCGCTTGGGCTTTCCATGTCGACCGCGGCGCTGGTGGGCCAGAACATCGGCGCCGGTCAGATCGAGCGCGCCGGGCGTATCGCCCGCCTGTCGGCCGTAATTGCGCTGGTGGGGCTGAGCGTGATCGGGCTTTTGGTCTTCACGTTTGCCCGCGAGCTGGTGGCCTTTTTCGTCCCGGGCGATGAGGCGATCATCGAGGCCGGCAGCCATTTTCTTCACATTACGTCACTGACGTTTGGATTTATCGGTGCCCAGATGGCGCTGACCGGCGTCTTTCGCGCGGCCGGTCACACCGTGGTGGCCATGCTGCTGGCGCTGGTATCGCAGTGGGTGCTGCAGTTCCCGCTGGCCTTTATTCTCTCGCGCGATACCGTGATGGGCGTTGACGGTATCTGGTGGGCCTTTCCGGTTACCAACCTGATCACCGCGCTGATCGCGCTGATTCTTTTCATGCGCGGTGACTGGCAAAAGGGGCGACTCGCCGAGCAGGAAGACCCGCTGGCCAGGCAGGTCTCCGGTGAGATCATCGGCAAGGGCCACGGCTCGGCGTCGTGATCGGGCGTGGAGCATTCAATCCAATAAAAGAGGAGAGTAACCCATGGCAGACAGCGATCGATTTGATGCGGCGATGGCGCAGCTGGACGCGCTGCACGCCGAAGACCCGCGCATGGAGACGGTCGACGGTGAGGAGGTGCCCTACGAGCTTTTATACGCCCAGCGCATGAGCGAGTGGCTTGAAAGGCTCAGGCCTGACGCCGGTGAGACGCTGCAGCTGGCGGTGCGCGCCCAGCATTTAAAGCGCTGGGAGGTGCCGCGGGACAGCTATCCGATGGACCGGCCCGGCTATCACGCCTGGCGTACCGGCCTCAAACAGCGCCAGGCCGACATGGCGGCGGATGTTCTGCGTCAGTCAGGCTATGAAGAGACAGATTGTGCCCGCGTGGCGGCGCTGGTACGCAAGGAGGATCTGAAAAACGACGAGGAAACACGCGCGCTTGAGGATGCTGCCTGTCTGGTCTTTTTGCAGGACTACTACGGCCCCTTTGCCGCCGAGCATGACGATGACAAGGTAATCGGCATTCTGCGCAAGACCCTGCGCAAGATGTCGGCTGACGGGCACCGTCTGGCCGGCGAGATTGCGCTGGAAGGGCGGTCCCGCGCGCTGCTTGAAAAGGCAGTGGCCATGGAGACGTCCTGACAGGGCAACGTGACATGCCATCCCCGTGACATGAAAAACCCCGCCTGAGAGCGGGGTTTTTGATGAAGGGGGGAGAGATCAGAACTCGGCCCACTCTTCGACATCGTGGCGCTGCGTGGCCGGTCGCTTGAGTTCCGAACGAGCGGGCGTGGCAGGTGCGCTGGCAGAGCGTGACGCAGTCGGTGCCGAAGCAGACATCGGCCTCGAAGCACCAGCCGGGGCGGCCGGGCGCGTGCTTGTGTCGACCCTGAAAAACGAGATCTCCTGTTGCAGTTCATCGGCGCGGCTGCGCAGGGCGCGACTGGCGATGCCTGACTCTTCTACCAGTGCGGCGTTTTGCTGAGTCACGGCGTCCATCTGGGACACGGCCACATTGACCTGGTCGATGCCGGTGGCCTGTTCACGGCTGGCCACGGCAATTTCGCTGACCAGGTCGGTGACGCGCTTCACGCTCAAAACGATCTCGGTCAGTGTCTGCCCCGAGCGGTTGACCAGCTCAGCGCCGGTGTCCACGCGCTTGACGCTTTCCTCGACCAGCTGCTTGATTTCGCGCGCGGCGTTGGCGCTGCGCCCGGCCAGGTTGCGCACTTCGTTGGCGACCACCGCAAAGCCGCGACCCTGCTCACCGGCGCGGGCGGCTTCTACCGAGGCATTGAGCGCCAGCAGATTGGTCTGGAAGGCGATCTCATCGATCAGGCTGACAATCGTTGCAATCTTGTGGCTCGAGGCGCTGATCTCATCCATGGCGGAGACGGCACTCTGAACCACGTTGCCACCGGTCTGGGCCTGCTGGCTGACTTCCCGGACCAGCCGGTCGGCCTGGGCTGCGTTATCGGCGTTGTGGCGCACGGTGGTCGTGATCTCCTCCATCGAGGCGGCGGTCTCTTCAAGACTGGCCGCCTGCTCCTGGGTGCGGCGGTTGAGGTCATCGTTGCCGCGGGTGATGTTGTGCGCAGCGTCATTGACGGCAACGGCATTCTGGCTGACCGAGTGGATCACATCCGACATTTTGTGCTGCATGGCGGTCAGCGAGCGCAGCATGTCACCGAACTCGTCCTGACAGGTAATGTTGGTCCTGACGCCCAGGTTGCCCTCGGAGAGCTCGTTGGCAAAATGGCGCGCCTTGCCCAGCGGCGTCATGATGCCGCGTACCAGCCAGACCGACAGCGCAAGCGACAGCACGATGGCCAGTGCGATCACACCCAGCATGATGTTTCTAAGCGACTCGTAGGCGGCGTGGCTGCTTTGATAGTGCTGTTCGGCCCGTGTGACTTCTTCTTCAGACAGTGTGGCAATGCCGTCGAGCACGACCTGATAGTCGCCGCGCAGGGTCGCGGTATTAAAGGCACTGGCGGCGGTAAAATCGCCGGCAGCCATCAGGCGCATCATGCGCTGCAAATCACCCTGCAGGGTGGTAATGGCCTGCTGCAGCTGATTGGCCCGCTGGCGCTCCTGTTCATTGGTGATGACCGACAGATAGGTCTGCATGGCCGCGTTGGTCTGCGCGTCGTTTTGCGCCATCTCGGCCTGCGTTGAGCCCACGGTGGCCACATTCTGGTCGCGCTGCTCGGCGACCACCTTGACGCGGTTGCTCAAAAGCGCCGTGCGCATGATGCCCATCTGTTCCAGCGCGACCACATTGCTGCCAAAGGTCTCTTCCAGAGCGCGCTGTGACTGCTGAGCGCTATAGATACCCAGCGCGCCCACGATCAACAACAGCCCGATACACACGGCCAGACTGCCCGAGAGCCGAAGCCTGACGCTTTTTTTGGGATTGAGCATTTGATGCTTCCTCGAGAGGGTCGACCCCATCGTTGTCGAATGCCGCCCGGCTGCAAATCCCGCATGGGTTCTGATGCGAGAGGCGGTGTTAAAGGGATCATGGATATGTTCGGTGTTTAATATCGACCGTGGCGCTATTAAATCGAGCACAACCGAATCTATCGCCTCGATAAACATTGACGGGTTAAAGTTCGCTTAGGCCCTGCAACATCTTTTGCGCCGCGCCCCGGCGCATAAAGTTTCCCGCTTTCAAGCCGATGATGCGTATTCAACAGGCAATTCATTCATGGCATGGGGCGACCGGGTCGCGCCGTGCGGCTTCGGGGTCTGATACGGTGGGGAAACCGGGATGGCGCAATCCCTGAAAGGGTGCTTGATGGCGCTGCTTTTACTGTTACCGCTGGCGGCACGGGCGAGCGGGTCGCTTCAGATAGTGCAGGCGGGCAGCCATGAGCCGCTCGAACAGGCCGTTATCGAAATCAGCATACCCGGATTTGAGCGACCCGCCGATGCTGCTCGCGATCACCATGAGATAGTGCAGCGTGAGGCGCAGTTCGAGCCGCAGGTGAGCGTGGTGCCCGTTGGCGCGCGCGTCAGTTTTCCCAATCATGACATCACCCGCCACCAGGTCTTTTCCTTCTCACCGCCGAAGGTGTTCAGTCTGGATCTCTATCTCCGGGAGACGCCCCCACCGGTGCACTTCGATACGCCCGGTGTCGAGGTGCTGGGGTGTAATATCCACGATCAGATGCAGGCCTTTATCGTCATCAGTGACGCCTCGTTTTTTGCCATGACCGATGAGCGCGGCCGGGTCGATCTGGCATCGCTGCCGCCGGGACGTTACTCGATGCGTCTGTGGCATCCGCGCCTTGAAGACACCCACCAGCAGTGGGTCGAAGGCGAGGTCGATACCCGCCTTGAGGCACACGTCGAGCTTACGCTTGACGCCACACCGCCGCCCAGGGCAACACCCTCCCTGCTGCAGCAGCGCTTTCAGCGAGGCCTCCAGCATCAGGAGCATTTGTAATGTCCTTCCGGGGGCGTCTTTTGCTGGTCATGCTGGCCGTGCTGGTCGTGGCGCAGCTCGGCACGGCCATGGCCACGCTTGATACCATTCGTCGTGACGTGCTGCACAAGGGCAGTCGCGAGATCGATGTGGCCCTGGATGTCACCCGACAGCTTCTGGTGGAGCGCGGCCATCATCTGCGTGACAACGTGGCGGTGCTGGCCTCGGATTTCGGGTTCAGGTCCGCCGTGGCGACTCAGGACACCAACACGCTGGCGAGCGTGTTGCTCAACCACGGTGAGCGCGCCGGTGCCGATATGGTGCTTCTCAGTGATCCCGATGGGCATATTCTCGCCGGCAGTCACCAGGCGGCAGGGACTGACATGCCCTTTAAAACGCTATGGCAACAGGCCGACAGCCATGACAGCGCCGTAGGCGTTGTGCTGCAGGACGGCGTGCCCTATCAAATGGTGCTGATGCCGGTGCGTGCACCGGGGCTGATCGGCTGGGTGGGCATGGGCTTTATGCTTGATGATCATCTGGCGCGCGAGCTGGGCGCCCTGACGCGTCTGTCGGTCAGCTTCATGGTGGATGAGACCGCCGCCGTCGAGTCGCAGCCGGCCTATGTGGCGGGCGCGCTTCGCTCGGCGCCGGAATCGAGCCTGGATGCCTTTCGAGTCTCCTTGATGCAGGGTCACTTCATCGATCACAGCGACATGGAGACAACGACCGATACGCTGGCCCGCGCCATGGTGCTACAGAATGGCGCATCGGGTCGCACCTGGGTGGTGATTCAGCACGGCCGGGGCGATCTGCTGGCGGTCTATCACGCCCTGAGCTGGCAGCTTCTGTCCATTTTCGGCGTCATGCTGGTGTTGACCGCCATCGTGGCTGCCCTGATTGCCCGCAGCATGACTCGCCCCCTGTTGCAGCTGGTGGCCTCGGCGCGGCGTATCGGGCGCGGCGAACGGGTGGTGGCGCTGGATCACGGTCGCCACCGGGAGATCGGCCTGCTGGCCGACACGCTGATGGGTATGCAGGCCGATATCGACCAGCGAGAACAGCGTCTTTTGTATCACGCCCGCCACGACCGGCTGACCGGTCTTTCCAACCGCGACAGTGCCCGACAGGATATTGCCTGTGTTCTGGCGCAGGGTGCCCCCTTTACGCTGCTGCGTTTGTCCATTGTCGGGTTTCGCCAGATCAACGACACCTTTGGCTATAGCGTCGGTGATGAAGTGCTGCGCCTGCTGGCGCAGCGGCTCAAGGCACAGGCCCTGCCGTGTCAGCAGGCCTATCGGCTGGGCGGCGACGAGTTTTTGCTGATGCTCACGGGGGAGGGTGTGACACCACAGTGGATTGCCACGCTGCATGAGCAGCTCTCACGCCCCGTTGAACACGAGCGCTCCCCGATTGCGCTGACGCTTGTTTTGGGTGAGGTCAGCTCTCCGGATCACGGCGACAGTGCTGGCCCCTTGTTGCGCTGCGCCGAAATTGCCATGGACCGCGCCCGCCATGAGCGTACCCGACACGTGCGCTACGAACCGGGACAGGACGAGCAGCACCAGCGTCGCCTGACCCTGGCTCGCGATCTGGGCACGGCCGTGATGCAGGATCAGCTCACCATGGTGTACCAGCCCCAGGTGGCGGCAGGCAGCGGCGAGGTCACAGGCCTTGAAGCCCTGATGCGCTGGCACCATCCGACACTCGGGTTTGTGCCGCCGGATGAATTTATTGCCCTTGCCGAACAGTCGGGGCGAATCACCCAGCTGACCCAGTGGATGCTGCGCACCGTCTGTCGCCAGATCGATCAGTGGGCGCAGCGTGACATGGTCCTGAGCGTGGCGATCAATCTATCGGCGCATGACGTGATGGACGCCGCGCTGCCCGAGCGTATTCGGCTGCTGCTGCAGGACTATCAGCTCGGCCCGGAACGGTTGCGACTCGAGGTCACCGAAAGCGCGCTGATTCAGGACCCGGCACTGGCACAGCGTCATCTCATCGCCCTGCGCGATGCCGGGCTGCTTATTGGCGTCGATGACTACGGCACCGGCTACTCCTCTCTTTCCCAGCTCAAGCGCCTGCCGGTACAGGAGCTCAAGATCGACAAGTCCTTTATTTTGAAACTCGATAACGATCCGGAAGATCGCATCATCGTGCGCTCCACCATTGAACTGGCCCACAGTCTGGGACTGAGCGTGGTCGCCGAAGGCGTTGAAACCGACGCCTCGCGGGCACTGCTGATCGCGATGGGATGTGATGTGCTGCAGGGCTATCTGATGTCACGCCCGCTGCCGTCCGATCAGGTGATCGACTGGATGACACAGTATCGCGAAGGCGAGACCATGACTCGGAGGGCGCTGGGGTGATGTCATGTCAAAAAATCCTGACGTTGCTGGTCGGTGTCTGCTGGCTTGTGGCGGTCAGTCAGGCCTGGGCCGGCAGTCGGCTACAGGGCACCGGTGGTGTCATGCAGATCGAGGGGGCCAGCGGTGGCGGCCTTTCGCCCTGGGGCGTTTTGACAGGCACCGCCAGTGATACCGAGGTGGGGGTGAGCGTGGGCGTCTCGCGCGCTGACGTGAGTGACTACCACCTTGTGGTCAGCGGCGTGGCCGCCAATCTGTACGATCGCGTCGAACTCTCCGTGGCCCATCAGCGTCTGGCGCTCGATACCCTGGGTGGGCATCAGGCGCAGGACATTTATGGCGCCAAGCTGCGTCTGTTTGGCGATGTGCTCTATCGCCCCTGGGGCGTCTGGAGTCTGGGCGTGCAGCACAAGCGGCTCACCGAGGGCGAAGATCTGGCCCGCGCGGTGGGCGCGCGCGCAACACAGGGCAACGATGTCTACCTGGCCGGCAGCAAGCTCTTTTTCGATGCCGTGGCCGGGCGCAACCTGCTGGTCAACACCACATTGCGCTCGACGAAAGCCAACCAGGGCGGGCTGCTGGGGTTTGGCGGCGATGAGGGCAATCATCGCGAGCTGATGGTCGAGACCTCGGTCGGTCTTTTTTTGACCCCGGACTGGATCGTGGGCGCCGAGTATCGTCAAAAGCCCGATAACCTGGGCTTTGCCCGGGAGGATGGCTGGCGCGATCTCTACGTGGCGTGGTTGATCAACAAACACGTTTCGCTGACCGGGGCGCTGCTGGATCTGGGTAGTGTGGCAGGCCTTGAGCGCCAGCGCGGCGGCTATCTGTCACTTCAGCTGTCGCTGTAATCCCTTCGGAGACGTTATGCGTGCGTTTTGTCGCTTTATCCTGATAACAGCGCTTTTGATTGGTCTGTCAGGCTGTGCCGGGCAGCCGGATCATGGGCGCCCGTCGCTTTATCAGCGGCTGGGCGGGCAGACGGGTGTCCATGACATCGTTACCAGCTTTCTGGTCAATGTGGCCGATGATCCGCGCATCGTGGGCTATTTTGCTCATACCAACATCGACTACCTGGCGGCCTCGCTCGAGCAATATATCTGTGAGCTCAGTGACGGCCCCTGCATTTATGAGGGGCCTTCCATGGCTCGAGCGCACCAGCACATGGAGCTCACCGATGCCAGCTTCAATGCCCTGGTCGATAACCTGCAGACGGCCCTGCTGTCCCGAAACATTGATGCGGGCGCGCGCAATGCGCTGCTGGGCCGGCTGGCACCAAAATACAGCGAGGTCATGCGCGATCAGTAGGGCACACCTTTTCACAGGGTCGAGGGGTACGGTGACAGCATGCGTCGCGCACCCGACAATGGCGCCCCATTTTTGAAAAGAAGCGGTCATGAGCACCACCGACAAGACCACGCTGGTTCTGCTGCCTGGATGGGTACTGGGACCTCGTCCGCTGGCACCTCTGGCACGGGCCATCGAGCACCTTGATAGCCGCATCAGCGTGCACTGTGCAACCTATCCACGATTGATGGACCATCGGCTCGAGACCTGGCTTGAGGCGCTGGATACCCGGCTGCCGGACAACGTCTGGCTGGGCGGCTGGTCGATGGGCGGTATGCTGGCCACGGCACTGGCCGAGCGGCGCGGGTCGCGCACTCCGGGACTGATCACCATGGGCGCCGGGGCACAAGTGGTTCCCTCTGCGCCATCGCACTGGCGCGCACCAAATCCGCGTGCGTGGGCCTCGCTGCTGAGACAGGGCCAGCATGACGCCCGGCATCTGGGCAAACGGCTTTTGCACACGCTGCCCCGAGCCGGCGCGCGGCAGTCGGCCACGGCGCTGGCACTGCTGGCAGGCATGGATCTGCGTCAGACGCTGGGCCGGCTTGCGATGCCTCAGCTGCATCTTTTCGGCGAGCAGGACATGATGATTCCGGCGTCAACGCGCCAGAGCGTGGCACAGTGCCTGTCGCCTGCCGGGCAGATACAGCTGATCGCTGGCACAGGCCATGGTCTGGTCATCGATCAGGTGGATCAAACGGCGAGAGCTATTACGGCTTTCATGCAGGCCAATTCGGAAGTCGAAAACAACAGCGCGTGATGGCGGCTGAGCCATCACGCGCGATGAGAGAAAAATGGCCGGCGGCTGATGCCGCGGTATCAGCGCTGCTGGCGAGGCGGTGTTCGGCCGCTTTTAGTGGCGGAGGCGTTTCTGCCCTGCTGAAAGCGGTTCCACACGTTCTGTGCGGTCTGCTTGGCCTTGCGGCGATTTTCCGGCTTGCGCAGCCAGTTGGCGATAAAGGCACCAATCGCTCGTTTCATGACGATCCCTCCGTGGTTGTCGGGATGTTTCCCTGATCCATTATATGCGGCTTGTGCCGGACACATTCAACATGATGGCCTGAATAACGTCTGAAGACGCCTGTTACGAGTCAATTGTTAACGTTTTGTTGTCATTTTAGCGCGTTTTCGCGCTTTTTTGATGTTCAAAAGAGCGGGTTCATTCGGTTTTCAAGGCCGTAAATCGATGTCATGCGGGGCCGCCACAAGGCAAAAAGCAGCGGCCCGCAGGAGGGCCTACAGGCTCAGCGTCACGATCTCCGGCTGCTCCGCCGGCTTGCCCAGACTCAGCTCGGCGCGCTTTTCGGTCAGGTTCATGACGATGGTGAAAAGCGTTTCCATGCGCTCGCCTTCGGGCGTTTCCGGGTTTTCATGCCGGTTGATGGCATCCGGTGCGTTTTGCTCATCGCTCAAGTGGGCGCGAAGCGTCTCGAACGAGGGCGCACTATTGGCGGCCAGTTCGCGCAGTCGCTCAAGCCGGGTGAAGGAGTCCTCGCGGGGGAAATCCTCAAGCCCGGGCGGCAGATGTTTGGCGATCAGATGATTGGTGTGACACAGCCGGCCGTGTCGCGGTGTCATGGCGCTGTCGCCCATCGGGGAGACTTCGACCCCGGCGGCATGGCCGCTGCCATCGGCGATCAGAAAATGCGCCGGGGAGGCCACGCCGACCTCATCGATCATGTCGAGGGCGTGTTCAACGCCGTCGCTTTCCAGCACGCGACGCAGCATGACATGAACCGGCAGCTTCGGTTTGCAGATGCGGGTGCGCAGTGCGTTGAGACACACGCCCACGCCATGCTCGTTAAAACCGATCTTGCCGATGATGCCTGCCTCGGTAACCATCGAAATCGCCGGTTTGTCGGGGGCCCGCACGGTCAGATGGATCAGCGCGTCACGTTGCGCGCCCTTCCAGTCCCAGTTCTGGGCCAGCCACTGGGTACCGCTTGCGCTGTCGCGCTGGGAAAGCGCCGAGCAGCCGTCGGGCTGAATGGGTCCGCCGGCGTGGGTGAGGGCAATTTCGCTGCGCGCGTTGAGCACCAGCACATCCAGCGGGTCGATGTCGGCGCCCCGGGCAATCCCGGCCATCTCTTCCAAAAGCTCCGGACACACATGCTCGATGGCTGCCTTGAAACGCTCGGCCTCATAGCGTGCGTTGTCCCAGTCCAGCCCGGCCATGTCCTGAAACATCCGACGATAGGTCGCAAGGCTAATGGCAATTTCCGACGCAGCCTGTCGACCATGCGCTTCACCGATCTCGAAATGGGTGCCTCGAACATCGATATGTTTGACCACGTCGCTCTCCTGTTGTTATCCCACCTTGTCTCGTTTCCAGCATGAGCCCCGCAACGCGATTCGTCGAGTGCTGTAAAAGGCGGTTGTGATGGAGCGTGACGCTGATGCCGGCGTCTCAATGCGCGCGTCGCATGCATCAAGCGTCGCTGGCCCATGGCACGCAAGGCCCGGCGATGGTGTAATGCGGCCATGACCACATCGCTTGATATTCCGACGCTGCCGCTTGACGGGCGCCGCCTGATCGAGGCCGGCGCCGGTACCGGCAAGACCTTTACGCTGGCCGCCCTTTATGTGCGCCTGGTGCTGGGCCATGGCGGCGACGCCGCCTACCCGCGCCCCTTGATGCCGCCCGAGATTTTGGTGGTGACCTTTACCGAGGCCGCTACCGAGGAGCTGCGCGACCGCATTCGCGCGCGCTTGCGCCAGGCGCGCGAGGTGCTGCTGGGCCGCGCCGACAGCGACGCTGTACTGGATCGGCTGCTGGCCGACATCGAGCGTGACGACCGCGAGCGTGCCGCCTCGCGACTCGATGCCGCCGCGCGCGTCATGGACGATGCAGCCATCTTTACCATCCACGGCTTTTGCCAGCGCATGCTCAAGCGCCACGCCTTCGACAGCGGGGCGCTGTTTGCCAGCGAACTGGTGCCGGACAGCAGCGCCCTGTTCACCTCACTGGTCGAGGACTACTGGCGCCGACAGTTCTATCGACAGCCTTCGGCTCGTCAGCGGCTGCTGGCGCAGTGGTGGGAAACGCCCAGCGATCTGCAGCGCGAGATCAGCCTTCTGCTGCACGGCGGTCGCCCCCGGGCGCTGATGCTGGAAAAGAGGCTGATCAGTGCGCCGGCGTCCATCGATGAGGCGCTGGGCCGGCTGGATCGAACCCTGTCGCAAAGTGACGCTCAGCTGGTCCGACTGCGCCAGCTGTGGCAGGCCGGCAGTGAAGAGATCGCGACGTTACTGCGCGAGGCGATCGAGATCGGCTCGCTCAAGGCCAACATGTTCAAGGCATCGGATCTGGCCGCGCGCCTTGATGCCCTGAGCCAGTGGATGACGGGGGCGCAGGAGGCGCCTGATGACACGCTTCGGGATTCGAAGGGGCGGCTGTGGTGTTCAAGGACGCGCCTGGAGGAGGGGGGCAAAAAAGGGCACGTGCCCCCGGAACATGCCTTTTTCGAGGCGCTTGCGCAGTTTGAAACCCTGATCGAGGGCCAGCGTGATCAGCAGGCCACGGTGCGTGCGCAGGTGCTGGCCCATGCCCGGGATACGCTGGCGCAGTCGCTGGCCCGCGAAAAGCGTCGGCGCGGCATGTGGGATTTCGATGACCTGCTCAACAGTCTGGATGATGCGCTGGCCGGGCCGGCCGGGCCACGTCTGGCCGAGCGCATTCGCCGCAATCTGCCGGTGGCGATGATCGATGAGTTTCAGGATACCGACCCGGTTCAGTACCGCATCTTTTCCACCATCTATGCCACGCCGACCCAGAGTGCCGGACTGGCGCTGGATGATGAGACGCCCGAGGCGGGTATAGGGTTTTCGAACGCCGGCGATGTGCCCACTGCGCTTTTGATGATCGGCGATCCGCGTCAGGCCATTTACGGCTTTCGCGGCGCCGATATCGAGACCTATCTGCAGGCACGTCGCCACGTGGATCAGCGCTACACGCTTGATCGCAACTTTCGCTCGACGCAGGCGATGGTCACCGCCGTCAATCGGCTGTTTGCCACCGACTCGCCCTTTCAGCTGGAAGAGATTCCCTATGAGGCGGTCACCGCCCAGGGGCGTGATGAGGTGTTTGTCGAGGCCGGGCAGGCGGTCGAGGCGCTGACCTGCTGGCACATGGACGGTGACGGCTCGATCAAGCGCGATGCGTATCTCGACACCATGGCCACGGCCACCTGTGCCGACATTACCCGGCTGCTGGCCGGCGCCCGCCGTGGCGAGACCGGATTCAAGAGCGCCGACGGTGAACTCCGGCCCTTGAAGCCGGCCGATATCGCCATTCTGGTGCGTACCGGCAGCGAGGCCATGCGGGTACGTCAGAAGCTGCTGGAAGGCGGGGTGCGCTCGGTCTATCTGAGCCAGAAGACCTCGGTGTTTGAATCGCGCGAGGCGTTTCACCTGCTGCAGCTGCTGGAGGCCTGCGCCCACCCGCGCAACGACCGTTCCCTGCGCGCGGCACTGGCGACGCGTCTCATGAGCGACTCGCTGGCGGAAGTGGCGCGTCTGGAAGCCGACGAGCTGGAATGGGAAGCGATGGTGGAACGCTTTGATGGCTACCATCGCCTCTGGCAGCGCCAGGGGGTGCTGCCGATGCTGCGCGTAATCATGCGTGATTTTGACATTCCCGCCCGGCTTTTGATGCAGGCCGACGGCGAGCGCGCGCTGACCGATGTGCTGCATCTGGGCGAGCTGGCGCAGACCGCCAGTGCCGGTCTTGACGGCGAGCAGGCCCTGCTGCGCTGGTGGCATCAGTCGCTGGCCGGACGCCATGACAGCGGCATGGACCCGCAGTCGCTGATTCTGCGGCTGGAAAGTGACGATACCCTGGTGCGGGTCATCACCATTCACAAGTCCAAGGGGCTTGAGTACCCGCTGGTGTATCTGCCCTTTATTGCCGACCACCGCGAGGTGGATGGTAAAAGCAAAACGCTGATGTTGAGTGATGAGATCCACGGCGCCTCGCTGATCATGCAGGTCAGCGACGAGCAGCGTGCCCGGGCCGATCGAATACGCCTGCAGGAGGATCTGCGTCTTTTGTATGTGGCCCTGACGCGCGCACGCTATCTGTGTCGGTTGGGGATCGGGCCGATCTACAAGGGCACGCCGCGCAAGGACTCGCCGGAAGGGGCCACCACCCTGGCAGGCGCTGCCCTTGGTGCGCTGCTGTGTCAGCACGGGGGATACTCCTCGCTGGATACCGCCACGCTGCGCGAGGTACTGAAATCGCTGGTGACGCCGGGCAGCATCGCGCTGGCGGCGCCGCCCACCGGGTTGACGCAGACGGTACCGGCGGGGGACGGGGCGTCGGAGGTGGGCCGTGCACGCCGGTTCGAGGGGCGCATCGATCGCGACTGGTGGGTGGCCTCCTACACGGCGCTGGTGGAGGGGGCCCGTCAGCCCGGCGATATGACCCGCCAGACCCGTGATGCAATGCTCGAGGCGCAGGGCCCGGGGCTTGATCTGGAGGTGCTGGCCGAGACCAGCCCCATTCCGCTGCCGCCGGTACGCCGGTTGCTTGATTTTCCACGCGGCCCGCGAGCCGGCACTTTTTTACACGCGCTGCTGGAAAGCATCGACCCCGATCGCCTGAGTGAGCTGAATGATCCGGAGTCAGGCTATCGCGACGAGCTCTATCGCCTGATTCGCCAGCGCGTGCAGCGCGGCAATCTGGACCCGCACTGGGTCAGGGTGCTGCATGACTGGTGCTGTGCGGTGCTGACGGCGCCGCTGCATCCGTCCCTGCCGGGGCTTGCTCTGGACCGGCTGGCCGGCTGGCGCACCGAACTCGAGTTCTGGCTGCCGGCCCGGGGTATCAGCAGTCGCCGTCTGGATGCCCTGATCTGTCAGCATGAGCCGCTGCCGGGGATACGGGCAGAGCTGGCCCCTCGAACCCTGGCCGGCATGCTCAAGGGCTACATTGACCTGGTCATCGAACATGACGGGCGCTTCTACGTCATCGACTGGAAGTCGAACCATCTGGGCGACACCCTTGAAGCCTATGATCAGGCCGCCATGGTGGCCTCGGTGGTATCGCATCGCTACGACGTGCAGTACGTCATCTATACCCTGGCCCTGCATCGCCACCTGAAAAGCCGGCTGGCGGACTATGACTATGATCACCATCTCGGCGGCGTGCTCTATCTCTTTTTGCGGGGCATGACGGCCGAAGGCGGGCGGGGCGTTTTGTATCGCAAGCCGTCACGTGAGCTGATCGAGCAGCTGGACCGGCTGCTGACAGAGGGGGAGCGCACGCCTGATGGCGAAAGCGTCGAGGATGACATGGCCACCGATGCAGGAGCAGCGTCATGACGCGCGCAGGCAAGGATTCGGGGAGCGGACAGTTCTCCCTGTTCGATAGTGATGAGCCGCTGGAGTCAACAGACGCCAGCGATATCTCGTTTGATGATGACATCGCGCTCGAGTCCGGCAAGCCGCCTGGTCCGGTGGCTCTGGAAGACGTCGTGGACGGGGCCTGGATCACACAGCAGCTAGAGCGCTGGGTCGAGGTGGGGTGGCTGCGCGCGCTGGATGCGCATCTGGCCCGGTTTGTCAGCGCGCGCGAGCCGGAAGGGGACCCGCTGGTGACGCTGAGCGCCGCGCTGGTCAGCCATCAGCTCGGGCGCGGGCATATCTGTCTGGATCTCGATCACGCCCTGCGCGACCCCGATGCAGTGCTTTCACTGCCGCCCTTTGATGCCCAGCCCACGGGAGAAACGGGGAGTATCGTGACCCCCGGTGCGCTGCTGGCGGCGCTGGGTGTTCGCCACGTCGCGTCATGGCGTGAGCGACTGCTCGCGTCCGTCGTGATGGGGCAGGGTGAGAAGGACACCGCTTCCCCACCGCTGGTACTGGAAGGCCAGCGGCTTTATTTGCGTCGCTTCTGGCAGCACGAATGCAGCGTTGTGGCCCGTCTCAAGCGTCTGATGGCCGGCGCCGGCGTGGTCAGTGATGACATGATGGCGCGCCTTGATGCGCTTTTCGGTGATTCGAGTGCGGCCTCGGTACCCGACTGGCAGAAGGTGGCCTGCGCCATGGCGCTGCGCCATCGGCTGACCGTGATTTCCGGCGGCCCGGGCACCGGCAAGACCACGACGGTCACCCGCCTTCTGGCGCTGCTGCAGGAGAGTGCCCTGAACGAGCAGGGACGGGCGCTGATCGTTCATCTGGCCGCCCCGACCGGCAAGGCCGCGGCGCGGCTGTCGCAGTCGCTGGGCGGGGCGGTGGCGGCACTGGCGGTACCGGAAGCGGTGCGTGCTGCCCTGCCGCGGGAGGCCACCACGCTGCATCGATTGCTGGGCGTTCGGCGTGACAGCCGCCATTTTCGTCACGACGCCGATCACCCGCTGGCACTGGACGTGCTGGTCGTGGACGAGGCTTCCATGGTGGATCTGGAGCTGATGGCCTCGCTGCTGGCGGCGCTGCCGGATCATGCAAGGCTGATTCTGCTGGGCGATCGCGATCAGCTGGCCTCCGTTGAGGCCGGTGCCGTGCTGGGCGATCTTTGCGAGGGCGCTGAGCGGGGGCGTCGCAGTGATGCGGTACAGGCGCTGACACAACGGGCGGCCGGACAGCCCCTGCCGGCTTCAAACGCCGCGTGGTCAATGCTTGCCGATCACGTGGTAGTGCTGCAAAAAAGCTATCGCTTTCACGAGCATTCAGGCATCGGCGCCCTGGCGCGCGGCGTCAACCGGGGCCGCGTTGATGAGATCAGACGCTGCTGGCAGGCAGGCTTTGAGGACATCGATTTTCAGCAGGTCAAGGAGGCTGGCGGCGTGCTGATTCGACGGGCGGCCACCGGCTATCGCGAGGCGCTCAGGTCCATGGCCCGCGGCGCGGGTCCGGAAGAGGTGCTGGCGCTTTTTTCACGCTTTCAGGTGCTGTGTGCCCTGCGTCGTGGCCCCTGGGGGGTAGAAGGTCTCAATGAAGCCATTGTCGAGGCGCTTTTCAGGGAAAAACTGGTGGGCGGCACACGGGGCTGGTACGCCGGGCGTCTGGTGATGGTAACGCGCAACGATGCGCAGCTGGGGCTTTACAACGGTGATATCGGCATTGCGATGTTGATGCCGGGGGACAAGGCACATCATGATGGCGGCTCAGGGCGGCTGCGGGTGTTTTTTCCGCACCCCTCCGGCGAAGGAGTGCGCGCCGTGCTGCCGGGGCGGCTGGGCGGTGTCGAGACGGCTTTTGCGATGACCGTACACAAGTCGCAGGGCTCGGAATTCGAGCGGGTGCTACTGGTATTACCCGACCGGCCCAATCCGATCATGACCCGTGAACTGGTCTATACCGGCATTACGCGGGCGAAATCTCATTGCCTGGTCATGACGGCATTTGCCGGGGCCATTGAAAGTGCCGCGCTGCGGCAGACGTGGCGTGCCTCGGGCGTCGGGCAGCGTCTGGAGTCCGGAAGCCATTGAGCGACCAGTCATCCGAAGTGACTCTAGCGTTGGCAAAGGCGTGTCAAAAGCCGGTGGCGCACCACGGCAGGGCAGGTGGCCAGATAGCGGCAGAGCAGCTCTCGGGGCAGGGCCTCCATATCGGACAGCCGGGTATTGTGAACGCGCAGATAATCATTGGCAGACATGACAATATCTCCTCTCTGGATGATCGGCATGTGCTGATGCTGGCCTGTCGTCGCGTCGGGACTGAGGCCGGCATGCAAGGGTTCGAATTCTTGTACATTATCGGTACAGGACGCGTCGGGTTGCCAGTCAATGCTCATGAATTTTCACAATCAGGAAGCAGCCGATTTTTGGACACTGTTCTTTAAAACCTCGCTACCAGCGCCGTTATGACCAGAAAGCGTTGCGTTGACCGACTTCTTTCGGTTAACGGCAGAGGTTTCAAAAAACTTGTACAGTATTGTGCTTATGAAAGAGCGCTTCAAGGGCGTGGTGCGCCTCCCGATAAAGCGGTGCGGCCTTTGAAGGCACGCTCGCCATGGTCTTGAACAGCAGGCACCGGAGTAGCAGGAGCTTATGGCAGCAATAACGCTTTCCAGAGCGCAGGCCTGGAAACATGTATTACGTGCCCGCCGGTTTGACTGGCAGTGCGGTCTTTCGTATCAGCACGACACGATGTCGATAACGGCCAAAGGGGCGTGGCACTGTAGCGATGGCGTTGATGATGCGGCGGCGCAGCTGCTGGATATCATGCTGCCGCTGGTAGCCCGCACAACGCCTCTGGTCATGGCACAACTGGGGCAGAGTCTCGATGGGCGGATCGCCACCGAGTGCGGGGCTTCCTACTACGTGACAGGCCACGAGGGCCTGGTGCATCTGCATGCGCTAAGGGCCGTGGTCGATGCCGTGGTGGTGGGTGCCGGTACCGTGGCCATGGATGACCCACGCCTGACCGTGCGCCACGTCACCGGCGAGCATCCCGCCCGCGTCGTACTGGACCCGCGTGGCCGTATGCCCGAGCATCGCTTTGTCTTTGAAGATGACACGGCCCCGACGCTGCATCTGGTGGCCCATGAGCATGTGGCGCGCTGGCAGGCATGTCACGAGCGCCATGGCCGGACGGTGCGCGTGCTGGGCCTCTGTTCGGGAGACGACGGTGTCGCCCCGCGTGAGGTGATTGACGTATTGAGCCGTCAGGGGCTGAATCGCGTGCTGGTGGAAGGCGGCGGCATGACCGTGTCACGATTTTTGCAGACAGGCTGTCTTGACCGTCTGCACAGCATGGTCAGCCCCATGATCATCGGTTCGGGCCGGCCTGCGCTGACCCTGCCGGTCATCGAGTGTCTGAGTCAGGCCATGCGCCCCTCGGCGCGTCATTACACGCTGGGCCAGGACGTTTTGTTTGATCTCGATTTTGGTGCTTTCGAGCAAACAGGCCGTAATTAACCTGCCTTTTCAGGCTCTTGGTTGGCCTGCTTTCTGGGAAAATACCAGGGTCGTCTCGCCATTGACTGGAGCCTGAGAATGAATGTGAAAGGGTTGGTATCGCTGCTGTTTTGTGTGCTGCTGGTGGTATCCGGCATCTGGCTGACGCTTGATCAGGCCGAGCAGGAGCGACAGTGGAATCTCAAAAAGGACGCCGCCAACGGCGTCATGCCGGGTGAGCTTCCCGGTGACGAAGCCACTGCCGGCACCGGTGAGCAAGGCAGCGAGGAAGACGATGACGGCATCGTCACCATGCTGCCCTGAGCCTATCCGGAGACCCGTTGAGAGATCGTGTGCCGTCCCATCAGCAGCACCATCGCACCCGGCAGACTCGACAGCAGTATGACCGCACCATAGGTGACCGAAATGGCCACGCCCTGCTGAGCCGACAGCCCGGCCAGCATCCAGACCAGCGCCGCTGCACTCTCTCTAACCCCCCAGCCTGCCACTGAAACCGGGATGGCCATGGCCATCAGCACCGGTGGCGTCAGCGCCAGCAGTGTCGCCGTTGACAGCGGCTCTCCCAGCGCTCTGGCACAGCAGACAAACACCAGCATATAGCTTGCAACGATGGCCAGCGAACTCGCCAGCTGGCGCAGCCACAGCCGTCGATTCCAGAGCCCGCGACGCAGGTCGCGACGCAGGGCGCTCAGCCATTGCGGCGGGTGTTGATGGATCCAGAGACCTGCCAGCCCCATCATCGTCAATGCCATGTACACCAGGGCGTAGGGGATGTCGGTGCGGTCATGCAGCATCAGATTCAGCCGGGACAATTGCTCGATCAGCCCATGGCGCAGCGGTGTGAAGACAAGCAGTGTGGCAAGCGCGACCAGCAACAGCGCGGCCTGGCCCGAGGCCCGCTCGATAATGACGGCTCGCAGCGCGGCGCCATGAGAGGCATTTCGGGTGCCGTGTCGCCAGGCGCGACCCAGATCGCCCGTCACGCCCCCCGGCAGCATCTGATTGAGAAAGGTCGACAGATAGTATTCGCGGATGGCAACCGGCAGCGGCAGCGACATGTCCATGTGACGCGCGGTTAACCGCCACCGCCAGGCCGACAGCATGATCTGGGGCACCGAAATCGCCAGTGCCAGAATCAGCCATCCCGGGGAGAGATCATTCAGGCGTGACAGCAGGGCATTGTAGTCCACAAGCCAGGCAACGCCTGCCAGAATGGCCAGCGTCAGCGTCCAGCGCAGCATCCAAGCGCTCAGCACACGCCGGTATCGGCTCCTGCCATCGGGTATCGATCGGCGCGTGCCGGTTCTCATGACGTCCCGGGCGTGGCGGGTACGGCAAAAAGGTCAGTGTGGCCCACGGTAATGGCAATGCGGCCACTGGCGATATCCTGCTGGCGCCTGTCATGCCACTGCCTCAGGGATTGACGCTGATCGGGTGCCTGTTCCAGCGCGGCCTCCAGCCAGCCCTGCACAAGTGACTGTGCCAGAGTCATCTGGCCGGGGTCGGCACAGTCAAGCCGCCACGGGGCGCTGGTGCGGGTTACCCGGTAGCCGGCGTCTTCAAGCAGGGCAGCGGCCACCTCGGGTGCCTGTGTCCCAAGCGCGGCATTAAATCCCTTGTCGCGTTGTTGATGGGTCCTGATCAGCTGCTGTACATATTGATCCATCTCGAGCAGCGCGGTATCACCACCGGCATCGCCGTGATCGATCAGTGCATTGTCCCCATTGATGCTCATGGCCAGCCAGAAAGCGCATTGCTGCGACGCACATCGATCAATCAGTGCTTCCAGCCACGGCTGTGAGACCAGATCGAGCAGCGCCGAGGCGGTGACGATATCTACCCCGTCCAGCAGGTCCTGCGTCAGCGCC